>NZ_CP146986.1:4515000-4710000 GCF_037126175.1 Pseudomonas sp. RSB 5.4 | reverse complement strand
CCACCTCGGCAAACTTGCGGAACTGGCCGTCATTGCCAACGGTAAGAATGAAATCACCGTCGGCCGTCGGGAAGTCCTGATAAGGCACGATGTTCGGGTGTGCATTGCCCAGACGTTTCGGCGCATTGCCGGTAGTCAGGTAGTTCATTGCCTGGTTCGCCAGGCATGCGACCTGTACATCCAGCAAAGCCATATCGATGTGTTGCCCGCCACCGTCGTGATCACGATGCGCCAGCGCCGCCAGTATCGCCACGGTCGAATACAGCCCCGTAAGAATGTCCGTCAGCGCCACTCCCACCTTCACCGGCCCGGCGCCTTCATCACCTTCAGGGCGACCGGTCAGGCTCATCAGCCCGCCCAGCCCCTGAATCATGAAGTCATAACCCGCACGCTTGGCATACGGCCCGGTTTGACCGAAGCCAGTGATCGAGCAATAGATCAGATCCGGATTGATCGCCTTCAGCGACTCATAGTCCAGCCCATAGGCAGCCAGCCCACCGACCTTGAAGTTCTCGATCAGAATGTCCGACTTCGCCGCCAGCTCCCGTACCAGGTTCTGCCCTTCAGGCCGAGTGAAGTCGATCGTCACCGATTGCTTGTTGCGGTTGGCCGACAAGTAATAGGCCGCCTCGCTGGTGTTCTCCCCATAAGCGTCTTTAAGGAAGGGCGGCCCCCAGGCACGCGTGTCATCGCCATTGCCCGGGCGCTCGACCTTGATCACCTCGGCGCCAAGGTCGGCGAGAATCTGCCCGGCCCACGGCCCGGCCAGCACACGCGATAAATCCAGTACCCGCAGATGCGACAGCGCGCCCATGGTCGCTCTCCTGTTAATAGAACGCCTGCAGACCGGTTTGTGCGCGACCGAGGATCAGCGCGTGAACGTCGTGGGTCCCTTCATAGGTATTCACCACTTCCAGGTTGACCAGGTGACGGGCCACGCCGAACTCATCGGAGATGCCGTTGCCGCCCAACATGTCACGGGCCATGCGGGCGATATCCAGCGACTTGCCACAGGAGTTGCGCTTCATGATCGAGGTGATCTCGACCGCTGCGGTTCCTTCGTCCTTCATGCGCCCCAGACGCAGACAGCCTTGCAGGGCCAGAGTGATTTCGGTCTGCATGTCGGCCAGCTTCCTCTGGATCAGTTGAGTGGCAGCCAGTGGACGCCCGAACTGCTGACGATCGAGGGTGTACTGACGAGCGGTGTGCCAGCAGAACTCGGCAGCGCCCAAGGCACCCCAGGAAATACCATAGCGTGCGGAATTGAGGCAGGTGAACGGGCCTTTCAGACCGCGCACGTCCGGGAAGATGTTCTCTTCCGGCACAAATACGTTGTCCATGACGATTTCGCCGGTGATCGATGCGCGCAGACCGACCTTGCCGTGAATCGCTGGAGCGCTCAGGCCTTTCCAGCCTTTCTCCAGTACGAAGCCGCGGATGTCGCCGGCATCGTCCTTGGCCCAGACCACGAACACATCGGCGATCGGGCTGTTGGTGATCCACATCTTGGCGCCGGTCAGGCTGTAGCCGCCGTCGACCTTGCGCGCACGGGTGATCATCGCGCCCGGGTCGGAACCGTGGTTTGGCTCAGTCAGACCGAAGCAGCCGATCCATTCGCCAGACGCCAGTTTCGGCAGGTATTTCTGTTTCTGCGCTTCAGTGCCAAATTCGTTGATCGGCACCATCACCAGCGAGGACTGCACGCTCATCATCGAACGGTAGCCGGAATCGACGCGCTCCACTTCACGAGCGATCAGACCGTAGCTGACGTAGTTCAAGCCGCTACCACCGTACTGCTCAGGAATGGTCGCCCCCAACAGGCCGACTTCGCCCATTTCGCGGAAGATTGCCGGGTCGGTTTTCTCATGGCGGAAAGCTTCAAGCACGCGTGGCGCCAGGCTCTGCTGGGCGAATTGGGCGGCGGTGTCGCGGATCATGCGCTCCTCTTCGGTGAGCTGTTGATCCAGCAGCAGGGGATCGATCCAGTTGAAGCTAGCTTTACCGCCCATGAGTGCGTCCTCGCAAATCGGTGAATTAACGTGGCATTGATCCTAGGCCCGGTTCGCCAGCGCGGCAAACGAGGATTTCGCATCCTGTTGTGCTAATTTCTCACTCCGAAACGTCGCTGAATGCCTTTTATGCGGCGCATTAGTGAGGTTGCAGTACATGCGCAGGAAGATTCCCAGTACCACGGCCCTGATCAGTTTCGAAGCCGCCGCCCGGCACGAAAGCTTTACCAAGGCTGCCGAAGAACTTTCCCTCACCCAAGGCGCGATTTGCCGACAGATCGCCAGCCTTGAGGAGTTCCTCAGTGTGGAACTGTTCCGACGCTCGCGACGCGGAGTGAAGCTGACGGAAGCAGGCCTTTCCTACAGTCGTCGGGTGGCCATGCAACTCGACGCCGTCGAGCGCGACACACTTTCGGTGATGGGCCAGCAGGGCACAAATGTGATCGAACTGGCGGTGGTGCCCACCTTCGGCACGCAATGGCTGCTGCCACGGCTCAAGGACTTCCAGCTCAAACACCCGGAAGTAACGGTCAACCTGACCAACCGCACCCGCCCGTTCCTGTTTGCCGACACTGATTTCGATGCGGCGATCTATTTTGGCGACGCCGATTGGTCGGGTACCGAATCCCACAGGCTGATGGGCGAAAATCCGATGCCGGTGTGCAGCCCCGCTCTCCTCGGCAGCAAGAAACATCTGACACCCAACGAGATTGCCGAGCTGCCTCTGTTGCAGCAAACCACCCGTCCCTACGCCTGGCGGCAGTGGTTCAACTCCCTGAACCTGAACATCCCACGCGACATGACAGGCCCGCGCTACGAGCTATTCTCCATGCTGGCCCAAGCGGCCATGCACGACATGGGCATCGCGCTGATTCCACCGTTCCTGATTCAGCGCGAGCTGGCCGAGAAACGCTTGGTGATCGCCAACCCGAGTGCGCTCTCCAGCATCAAGGCGTATTACCTGATGATTCCGGAGCGAAAGGTCGAATCGGCGTCACTCAAGGCTTTTCGCGATTGGCTGGTCAACCAGGCAAACAGCTACAGCCTAGAAGGATAAGGCCTTACAGCGATTACTAACCCGGTAGTCAGGAAAATCAAAGCCCTACAGATATAAGTATTTGTCGCAAAATCGCAGACTGTATCCGAAAGTCGTACAGACGTCCCACAAGCGCCTGCGGACGTGGCTTTGAGCCTCTATTCACGACTCATTACGGCCTATTCACGCCGCCGATGAGAAATTTTTTCAAATTCAGCCAGAATCCTTACAAGGCACGGCCTGCAAGGGATTCAGCTGGCCATCTGCGACATTCGGTCACGGGATGACTTGTAGTTAATTTTCCGTCACCCGTCATAATCCCTTGAAGGGCATAAAGTTCGCCTGCAAAATGCCGCGCCCCGCCCTGATTTGGCGGGATCGTGCTGATCGGCCGCCCCAGTCGCACCATCCGCAGTGCCTGGGTTTACTCAATAAGATCACGCAGGAGATTTGACGTGCACATTGGTGTTCCTCTCGAAACCCAGACCGGTGAAACACGGGTTGCTGCAACCCCGGAAACCATTAAAAAGCTGATCAGCCAAGGTCATAAGGTCACTGTGCAAACCGGCGCTGGCGTCAAAGCCAGCGTTGTCGACAGTGCCTATGAAGCGGCGGGCGCAACCATTGGCAGTGCCAACGATGCGTTCGCTGCCGAGCTGATTCTCAAAGTGGTCGCCCCCAGCGACGCCGAACTGGCGCTGATCAAGCGCGGCACGGTGCTGGTGGGCATGCTCAACCCCTTCAATAACGACACCATCGCCAAAATGGCCGAGTGCGGGATTACTGCGTTCGCCCTGGAGGCGGCGCCGCGTACCTCTCGGGCGCAGAGTCTCGATGTGCTGTCGTCGCAGGCGAACATTGCCGGCTACAAGGCTGTGTTGTTGGCCGCGCACTACTATCCGCGCTTCATGCCGATGCTGATGACCGCTGCGGGCACCGTGAAAGCGGCGCGCGTGCTGATTCTCGGCGCGGGCGTGGCCGGGTTGCAGGCGATTGCCACGGCGAAACGTCTGGGTGCGGTGATCGAAGCGTCTGACGTGCGTCCGGCAGTGAAGGAACAGATCGAATCCCTCGGCGCGAAGTTCGTCGATGTGCCTTACGAGACTGACGAAGAGCGTGAATGCGCGGTCGGTGTCGGCGGTTACGCTCGCCCGATGCCAGCGAGCTGGATGCAACGTCAGGCCCAGGCTGTGCACGAACGCGCCAAGCAGGCCGACATCGTCATCACCACCGCACTGATCCCGGGCCGCAAGGCACCCGTATTGCTGAGCGCGGAAACCGTGGCGCAGATGAAGCCAGGCTCGGTGGTCATCGACCTCGCAGCAGCTCAGGGCGGCAACTGCCCGCTGACCGTGGCTGATCAGGTCGTGGTGGAGAACGGCGTGACCATCGTCGGCCCGACCAACCTGGCGGGTGAAGTCGCTGCAGACGCCTCGGCGCTGTACGCACGCAATCTGCTGGACTTCCTCAAGCTGGTGTTCACCAAAGAAGGCCAGTTCGACGTCAACCTCGAAGACGACATCGTCGCCGCGTGCCTGATGTGCCGCGACGGCCAAGTCATCCGCAAAAACGCCTAAGCAGGGATTCAGACGATGGAAGAGCTTATCTCCCCCGGTATCTACAACCTGATCATCTTCGTGCTGGCGATTTATGTCGGTTACCACGTGGTCTGGAACGTTACACCTGCGCTGCACACGCCGTTGATGGCAGTGACCAACGCCATTTCGGCGATCGTGATCGTCGGCGCCATGCTGGCCGCCGCGCTCACCGTTACGCCGCTGGGCAAGACCATGGGCACCCTCGCCGTAGCGCTGGCTGCGGTCAATGTGTTCGGTGGCTTCCTGGTCACCCGCCGCATGCTTGAGATGTTCAAGAAGAAAGCCCCGAAAGCAAAAGAAGAGGCGCCGAAGTAATGAGCATGAATCTCGTCACGACGCTCTACCTGATCGCGTCGATCTGTTTCATCCAGGCCCTCAAAGGCCTGTCGCACCCGACCACCTCGCGGCGCGGCAATCTGTTCGGCATGCTCGGCATGGCGCTGGCCATCCTCACCACCATCGGCCTCATCTATAAGCTCGGTGCTGAGCTTGCAACTGCCGGCATCGGTTACGTGATCGTCGGCCTGCTGACCGGCGGCACTGCCGGTTCGATCATGGCCAAGCGCGTTGAAATGACCAAGATGCCGGAACTGGTCGCGTTCATGCACAGCATGATCGGTCTGGCGGCGGTGTTCATCGCCATTGCCGCCGTCGTCGAGCCGCAATCGCTGGGCATCGTCAAGCAACTGGGCGACTCGATTCCGGCGGGCAACCGCCTGGAGCTGTTCCTCGGCGCGGCGATTGGTGCAATCACCTTCTCCGGTTCGGTGATCGCCTTCGGCAAGCTCTCGGGCAAGTACAAGTTCCGCCTGTTCCAAGGTGCGCCGGTACAGTTTGCCGGTCAGCACAAGCTGAACGCGGTACTCGGTCTGGCGACACTGGTGCTCGGCGTGACCTTCATGCTCACCGGCAACCTCGCAGCGTTCGCACTGATGCTGGCCCTGGCGTTCGTGATGGGCGTGCTGATCATCATCCCGATCGGTGGCGCCGACATGCCGGTGGTGGTGTCGATGCTCAACAGCTATTCGGGCTGGGCGGCGGCGGGTATCGGCTTTTCGCTGAACAACTCGATGCTGATCATTGCCGGTTCGCTGGTGGGTTCGAGCGGCGCGATCCTCTCGTACATCATGTGCAAGGCGATGAACCGTTCTTTCTTTAATGTACTGCTCGGCGGTTTCGGCAACACGGCTGACGCTGGCCCGGCCGGTGCGAAAGAAGCCCGTCCGGTGAAATCCGGCTCGGCCGACGACGCAACGTTCCTGCTGACCAACGCCGACACCGTGATCATCGTCCCGGGTTACGGCCTGGCGGTGGCCCGCGCGCAGCATGCCTTGAAAGAGCTGACCGAGAAGCTGACCCATCGCGGCGTGACCGTGAAGTATGCAATCCACCCGGTGGCCGGTCGTATGCCGGGGCACATGAACGTGCTGCTCGCCGAGGCCGAAGTGCCTTACGACCAGGTGTTCGAGATGGAAGACATCAACTCCGAGTTCGGCCAGGCCGACGTGGTGCTGGTGCTCGGTGCCAACGACGTGGTCAACCCGGCCGCGAAGAACGATCCGAAATCGCCGATTGCCGGCATGCCGATTCTCGAAGCGTTCAAGGCCAAGACCATCATCGTCAACAAGCGCTCGATGGCCAGCGGCTATGCCGGTCTGGACAACGAACTGTTCTACCTGGACAAGACCATGATGGTCTTCGGCGACGCGAAGAAAGTCATCGAAGACATGGTCAAAGCGGTCGAGTAATCCTCCGTGGCGGCACCCAACGCCCCGACTTGTCGGGGCGTTTTTGTTTGCGCAAAACGTCGGACAATTTGCCACGTTGTTGCAGATCCAGTAACGGTGTTTTACTTGAAACCCGCTAAATAGACGCCTCGTTTGCGACCTTGGTAGCGGGACAGGCGCCCGTGAAATTCACTAGACTGCGCATCCTGCTACTCGCTTCCCGAGAAAATAATCCATGTACCGTGACCGTATTCGCCTGCCTTCGTTGTTGGATAAAGTGATGAGCGCCGCCGACGCCGCCGCGCTGATTGAAGACGGCATGACCGTCGGCATGAGCGGCTTCACCCGCGCTGGCGAAGCCAAAGCCGTCCCTCACGCACTGGCCGAGCGAGCCAAGGTCACGCCGCTGAAGATCAGCCTGATGACTGGCGCCAGCCTGGGCAACGACCTCGACAAGCAACTGACCGAGGCTGGCGTACTGTCGCGCCGCATGCCGTTCCAGGTCGACAGCACCTTGCGCAAGGCGATCAACGCCGGCGAAGTGATGTTCATCGACCAGCACCTGTCGGAAACCGTCGAGCAACTGCGCAACCAGCAACTGAAGCTGCCGGACATCGCGGTGATCGAAGCCGTGGCCATCACCGAGCAAGGCCACATCGTGCCGACCACCTCGGTGGGCAACTCGGCGAGCTTCGCGATTTTCGCCAAGCAGGTGATTGTCGAGATCAACCTGGCGCACAACGCCAACCTCGAAGGCCTGCATGACATCTATATCCCCACCTATCGCCCGACGCGCACGCCGATTCCGCTGGTGAAAGTCGACGATCGCATCGGCAGCACCGCGATCCCAATCCCGCCGGAGAAAATTGTCGCCATCGTCATCACCCAACAGGCGGACTCGCCGTCCACGGTGTCGACACCGGATGTCGACACCAACGCCATCGCCGAGCACCTGATCACCTTCTTCAAGCAGGAAGTCGACGCCGGGCGCATGACCAACAAGCTCGGCCCGTTGCAGGCCGGGATCGGCAACATCGCCAACGCGGTGATGTGCGGCCTGATCGACTCGCCGTTCGAAGACCTGACCATGTACTCCGAAGTGCTGCAGGACTCGACCTTCGACCTGATCGACGCCGGCAAGCTAAGCTTTGCGTCGGGCAGCTCGATCACATTGTCGGAGCGGCGCAACAGCGACGTGTTCGGCAACCTGGAGAAGTACAAGGACAAACTGGTGCTGCGTCCGCAGGAGATCTCCAACCACCCGGAAGTGGTGCGCCGCCTGGGTATCATCGGCATCAACACCGCGCTGGAGTTCGACATCTACGGCAACGTCAACTCCACCCACGTCTGCGGCACGCGGATGATGAACGGTATCGGCGGTTCGGGGGACTTTGCGCGCAACGCGCACCTGGCGGTGTTCGTGACCAAATCGATCGCCAAGGGCGGCGCGATTTCCAGCGTGGTGCCGATGGTCAGCCACGTTGACCACACGGAGCATGACGTCGACATTCTGGTGACCGAAGTCGGTCTGGCTGACCTGCGCGGCCTGGCCCCACGCGAACGCGCCCGAGTGATCATCGACAACTGTGTGCACCCGGACTATCGCCAGGCGCTGAACGACTACTTCACTGCAGCGTGCGCCATCGGTGGCCACACCCCGCACATTCTGCGTGACGCCTTGAGCTGGCACATAAACCTGGAAGAAACCGGGCACATGCTGGCGGTGTAATTCATACAGTCAAAACCGCCGATGCAAACACAGTTTGTTTCGGCGGTTTTTTCATCAGCCTCTTCTGGAAAAAACTGTACTACTGTACCGGTGTTTTCCTACAGCTTTTTCCTACCAACTCCCCCGAATCGAGCAAAAATGCACCAGTTAAGTGCAGACAGGTACAGTTTGCTCAATTTTGACCCGTACACCCCCTATAAACAGTTAACTGGTCACTCACAATACAGTTGAACTGTATCTAGAGAGACTAGGCAAACGAGAGGATCATGGGCACCAGTCAAACCACTACCTGATCCCGCCACAAGCGGAAGGATGTCAACCATGGAACGTACACTCAGTTCCGAACTGTTCTTCGAAGACAAAGCTGCAAAAACCCAGGCTTCCCTGCCTCTGCGCGTTATCGCCAACCTGATGTTGTGGCAGCGCCGCATCTCCAGCCGCCACCAACTGGCTCGTCTGGATTCGCGTCTGCTGGCTGACGCCGGTATCAGCGAAGCACAACGCTACGAAGAGCTGAGCAAGCCGTTCTGGCGCTAAGTAGCGTCGCTGGCTCTGGTCGTTAGACCCACCGCCAGCAACCCGAATCGAACAAACAAGACCCGTCGCGGGAAACCGCGACGGGTCTTGTCGTTTCAGGGTTCGAAAACGCCCGTACAGCTTGGTTTTGGAAGTACAAGTACAGTTTCTAGCAATCAATATCTGAACCAGTACAATTTTCCATTGGTGTATCTGCCGACCAAACTGCATCGGGCGCAGCATGTCCTTAACCCATCTCGGCTTAAGGGAAACGCCATGAAAGACTTACAGGATGTTTCGGAAATTTCGGCTCAACCTCTCATTCACTCACACCCGCTGCGGCGCCTTTTTCGAAGCCTGTGGCAAGGGCTGGAGCGCGCCAGAACGCGGCGCTTGCTGGCTCAACTGGATAACCGCGATCTGGCGGATCTGGGCTTAAGCCACGCCGATCGACTGAATGAACTGGAGAAACCCTTCTGGCGCTAGCATTTTGCCCACTGTGCGAACCCGGCGCGCAGGCCTAATATCGCCGCCAGAACGTGGCGAATCTTCTGTAACCCGCGTCTGACTCATCAGACACAAGCCACCTCTCTATACGGTTTACTTTCAGGAGATCCACCATGTCCCGTCTTCGCCTGCTCAGCGCTGCCGCCTTGCTGGCCGTGGCTGCCAATGCCAGCGCATCCAGCTTCATCGTGACCACCGACGCAGTGGTTGGCGCATTGAAGTCCTCTTCCGACGCCACCTCCGATGCCACCTCGTCCCTGCGCGACAACAAGGTTGTAATCGCCGCTCGGGACGACGCTGCCAGCTTCGTCGCCAGCGAAGGCCAGATCCGCGGCGTGAAATTGGAAAGCGCTCTGGACCTTATTCGCCACCAGGCACCGCAATTGAACGCGACTGACGCTCAACTGGCGCAAGCCATCCTGGCGATCTGATCCTGCATTGCTTGAAGGGACACGCAAGACGTGTCCCGATGTTTCGCCGCTGGCTCTGGCCCGGGCGTTTGCGCTAGCCTTGGGGCTCGTTAACAGCTATCGAGCCCCATGCGTTTACTCAAACTGCTTTTCCCTTCTGTCCTGATCAGCGCCTGCTGGGCGACGTCGGTCGATGCCTTTGATGTCTCCACGCAAAACACCGTGGTCAGCCTTTGGGCGACCGGCATGGTGTCTTCCGCACCGTTCGACCGTAAACTGATCATCGCTGCTCACGATGATGCGGCTGCGTTTGTTGCCAGTGACGGTGAATTGCGAGGCGCGCAGCTCGAATCCGCACTGCATTACCTACGCAAGAGCCGACCAAAACTTCATGCTGGCGACCTTGAACTGGCGCAGGCAATTCTCGTCCAATAGCTATCCTGATCCCTCGTTAACATTGCCCCTCCGGAGTCGTTCCATGCGTAGCCCGCTGATTGCTGCCGCCCTTGGCCTGTTGTTGTTGGCCGATGTGGCCCAGGCGCACACCCTGGTAGCCACCAGTAACATCATCGTTCGCGCCTCCCAGCGCACCGTTGATTTCACCTCAGACACCACCACCTCGATTCGCGACTCGAAAATCATCCGTGAAGCCCACGACGATGCCGCCAGCTTCGTCGCCAGCAATGGCGACATTCGTGGCGCCAACCTCGAAGCGGCCTTCAATACCTTGCGCAGCCGCGTGCCGGAAGCCCGCGACGCTAGCGACCAGGTATTGGCCGAAGCCATTCTCGCCCTGTGAAGTCACTCAGCGCCTGGCTGCTGGCCAGCGCGTTGTTGCTCCTGGGCAACAGCGCCCACGCCAGCCTGCAATTGCGGCTCAAGACCGACGGTCTGAGCCCTGCCGAACAACAGGCCAGCCAGGCGCTGCTCGATGAAGCGATGCAGAAATTGCCGCCGCGCTTCATCGAGCAACTGGACCGGCGCATTGATGTCGGCTGGACCGACGAAATGCCCGACAACGCCTATGGCGAAGCGGCGCTGGTCTCCGAACTCGATCTGAACCGCAAACTGCTCGCCGGCCTCACCGACGGTAGCGCGGCCAAAGAGAAAACCAACCGCCCCCACGGCACCGTGCGCCAGGAACTGCTGGCAACCGTGCTGCACGAACTCACCCACATTTATGACCGCGCCCGCCTGTGGCCCGCCGCCGAACGCACGCTGATCCAGCGCTGCACTCGGCGCAGCAACAGCGCGGGCCTGATCGGCATTCCCGATGAATGTCGCGGCCAGAACGGTCGCCGCTTCACCCTCAGCGATGACCCACGCCTGCTCGACCTCGCCGGCTGGCAGCAATACGTCGGGCGCCGCGGCGAGCGCGAACAGCACAACCGGCAGATCGCCCGCAGCCCGGACCTTTACGAGATCTCCAGCCCCAAGGAGTTCGTCGCGGTCAACATGGAGTATTTCCTCCTCGACCCGAGCTACGCCTGTCGGCGTCCGGCGCTCTATCGCTACTACCAGGAACGCTTTGGCTGGACCCCGCCCGCCAAGGACACCTGCAGCAAGACCTTTGCGTTTCTCAACGCCGGTAACGACTTTGCCAAACAGCCGCTGGGCCAGGTCGATCCGGAACGGGTTTACGCCGTCGACTACCTGCTGGCGGAGGCCAACCAGAACTGGGTCAGCCGCTGGGGCCACAGCATGTTGCGCCTGGTGATCTGTGCACCCGGCCGACCACGGGGTCCGGATTGCCGGCTCGATCTGGATCAACATCTGGTGCTGTCCTACCGCGCTTTCGTCGGTGATGTGCAGCTGTCTAGCTGGGATGGACTGGTCGGCAAGTACCCGTCGCGGCTGTTCGTACTGCCACTGGCGCAAGTGATCGACGAGTACACCAAAACCGAAATGCGCAGCCTCGCTTCGGTACCCCTGAACCTGTCGCGTACCGAGATTGAAGAGGTGGTCGAACACGCCGCCGAGATGCATTGGAGCTACGACGGCAACTACTTCTTCCTGTCCAACAACTGCGCCGTGGAAAGCCTGAAACTGCTGCGCAGCGGCAGCAACAACAAGCAACTCGTCGGTCTGGACAGCATCATGCCCAACGGTTTGCTCGAAGTGCTCAAAGGCCGTGGCCTGGCCGACACCAGCGTGCTGGAAGATCCGAAAGAGGCCTTGCGGCTGGGCTACCGATTCGACTCGTTCCGTGATCGCTATCAGGCGATGTTCGATGTGTTGAAGAAGCAGTTGCCGATCAAACAGACCAGTGTCGAAGAGTGGCTCTCACTTTCCGCCGAAGAACGTCGTCAGTGGTTCGAGCGTGCAGACCTGCGCACCAGTGCCGCGTTGTTGCTGCTGGAACAGGCGAGCTACCGTCGCCAGTTATTGCTGGCCCAGGATGAGGTCAAGCAGCGCTACCTCGGCGCTCGGGAGCTGGAAAACGGTGGCATGGACAAAGCCAACGCGACCTTGCAGGAGATTCTTGCCAACAGCGGCTTCCTCAGCCGTCCGGCGGAGTTGCTCGACTCCCATGGCTACGGCCTGCCGCAGCCAAGCGAATTCGGTCGTCTGGAAGCTGAAAGCAGCCAGCGCCAGAAACAACTGCTGGCGCTGAGCGGCGACCTGGACAAAGAAGTACGGGCACTGCTGGAGCCCAAGCGCGCTGCGGAAATTGCTGCCTGCGAGGCCAACGTGAAGCAGGTTGGCGAGCATTTGCGCAAATTGCACAAGGCATCCGGCGGACTTGAGCTGCCCTGAAAAAAAATCGCAGCCGTAGGGCTGCGATCTTTTTAGGGTCTGTCGATCAGTTCAAAACACCGTCCAGAATTTCGTAGACGATCCCGGTACCTACCGCGATCAGCACAATGTCACCGCCGGCACGGCGCCATTCATACCCCGGGTACACCGGCAAGCGACTCAAAGCCCGACCGTCCAGCCGTTCCCCATAGTAGCCATGAGGAAGCGGCCGGCCTCGTTCCAGGCGGATGCCTGGAGGTGGTGGGGCACCGCGAACGAAGTAGCCGTGATTGTCGCGAATGGTCTGACGGATCGGCCCGAAGTCGCGCGGTGGGCCGCCGCGGTGGTCGTTCTGCGGGCCGCGATTATCGTAATGGCCCTGTGGCGGGCCGCCGTGGCCATAATCGTCACGCTGATCGGCGCTGGCGAGCAGCGGTGTCGCGCTGATCATCAGCACGCCCAGACTGGCAATCAGACGTTTCGGCATTTTCATGGGGGTTTTTCCTCACTGCACTAACAGCAAAAAGGGATTCAGAACGTGGTTCTGAATCCCTCGGTCTTGCTCATTAGGTTGCGCAGCGAGACGCTAATTCCTCTGTATCAGGAACTTTACTTTCAGCTGACGCGGGCCTGACGCACGCCTTCGGACAGCGCTTTGCACAGACCCAGCACACCATCGACAGCCTGGGCCGGCGTGGTCGCATTGGCGATATGATCGATCAGTGCCGAACCCACCACCACACCGTCGGCCAAACGAGCGATGGACGCCGCCTGCTCCGGAGTCCGGATACCGAAACCGATGCTGATCGGCAGGTCAGTGTGTCGACGCAGACGAGTCACCGCTTCCTCGACGTGTTCCAGGGTTGCCGCACCGGCACCGGTCACACCGGCCACCGACACGTAGTAAACAAACCCGGAACTGCCGTTGAGCACCTTCGGCAGACGCGCATCGTCGGTGGTCGGGGTGGTCAGGCGGATGAAGTCCAGGCCCGCAGCCTGCGCCGGATCGCACAGTTCATTGTTGTGCTCCGGCGGCATGTCGACCACGATCAGACCGTCGACGCCCGCTTCCTTGGCGTCAGCGATGAAACGTTCAACGCCATACATGTGGATCGGGTTGAAGTAGCCCATCAGCACCAGCGGCGTGTCGCTGTTGCCTTCGCGAAACTCGCGAACCATTTGCAGGGTTTTCGCCAGATTCTGCTTGGCGCCCAATGCACGGATGTTCGCCAGTTGAATCGCCGGGCCGTCGGCCATCGGGTCAGTGAACGGCATGCCCAGCTCGATCACGTCGGCGCCAGCACCCGGCAAACCTTTGAGGATCGCCAGCGAGGTGTCGTAGTCCGGATCACCGGCGGTGACGAAGGTCACCAGCGCGGCGCGATTCTGTTCTTTGAGGTCGGCAAAACGGGTTTGCAGGCGGCTCATCAGTGTTTCTCCTGCTTCGACTGTTCCATATGGTGCATGACGGTCTGCATATCTTTGTCGCCACGGCCGGACAGGTTGACCACCATCAGGTGATCCTTCGGCAGTTTTGGCGCGCGTTTGAATACTTCAGCCAACGCATGAGCGCTTTCCAGCGCCGGGATGATGCCTTCGAGGCGGCAGCACTGGTGGAACGCGGCGAGGGCTTCGTCGTCGGTCACCGAGGTGTACTGGACGCGGCCGATATCATGCAACCAGGCGTGCTCGGGGCCGATGCCTGGGTAGTCGAGGCCGGCGGAAATCGAGTGGGCGTCGATGATCTGGCCATCGTCGTCTTGCAGCAGGAACGTGCGGTTGCCGTGCAGCACACCCGGTACGCCGCCGTTGAGGCTGGCCGCATGTTTGCCGGTTTCGATGCCGTAACCGGCCGCTTCGACGCCGATGATTTCGACGCTCTGGTCGTCAAGGAACGGGTGGAACAGGCCCATGGCGTTGGAACCGCCGCCGATGCACGCCACCAGGCTGTCCGGCAGACGACCTTCCTGAGCTTGCAGCTGCTCGCGGGTTTCCTTGCCGATCACCGCCTGGAAGTCGCGCACCATGGCTGGATACGGGTGCGGGCCGGCCACGGTGCCAATCAGGTAGAAGGTGCTGTCGACGTTGGTCACCCAGTCACGCAGCGCTTCGTTCATCGCGTCTTTCAGGGTGCCGGTGCCGGCCACTACCGGGATCACTTCGGCGCCCAGCAGCTTCATGCGGAACACGTTGGCCTGCTGACGCTCGATGTCAGTGGTGCCCATGTAGATCACGCAGTCCAGACCGAAACGTGCGGCCACGGTGGCCGTCGCCACGCCGTGCATGCCAGCGCCGGTCTCGGCGATGATGCGTTTCTTGCCCATGCGCCGCGCCAGCAGGATCTGGCCGATGCAGTTGTTGATCTTGTGCGCGCCGGTGTGGTTCAGCTCTTCGCGCTTGAGGTAGATCTTCGAGCCGCCGCAGAACTCGGTCAGACGCTCGGCGAAGTACAGCGGGCTCGGACGTCCGACGTAATCACGCTGGAAATAGGCCAGTTCTTCTTTGAATGCCGGATCTTCCTTGGCCGTTTCGTATTCACGGGCCAGATCGAGGATCAACGGCATCAGGGTTTCCGCCACGTAGCGGCCGCCGAACGCGCCAAACAGGCCGTTATCGTCCGGGCCGCTACGCAGGTTGGAGGTGTTCGAAGTCTGGGTCATGATGTGCTCCAGGTGAATTCGGGTAAGAAGACAATGGCGTCCACTCTACCCCTGACCTTCCAGGCTGAAAACCGATAAGATCGCCGCAACCTGTCAGGAAAACTCACAGATACCATGAGCCACGACCTTCCACCGTTGAATGCCTTGCGCGCGTTCGAAGCCACCGCCCGACTGAACAGCGTCAGTCAGGCGGCCGAACAGCTGCACGTCACCCACGGCGCGGTTAGCCGTCAGCTCAAGGTGCTGGAAGAGCACCTCGGCGTCAGCTTGTTCGTCAAGGACGGCCGCGGCTTGAAACTCACAGATGCCGGAGTGCGTCTGCGGGACGCCAGCGGTGAGGCCTTTGATCGCTTGCGCAGCGTCTGCGCCGAGCTGACGCAGAGCACCGCTGATGCGCCGTTTGTACTCGGCTGCTCCGGCAGTCTGTTGGCGCGCTGGTTTATTCCACGCCTGGGACGACTCAACGCGGACTTGCCGGACTTGCGTCTGCATCTGTCGGCTGGTGAAGGCGATCTCGACCCGCGGCGCCCCGGACTCGATGCCTTGCTGCTGTTCGCCGAGCCGCCATGGCCGGCCGACATGCAGGTGTACGAGTTGGCGGCGGAACGCATCGGGCCGGTGATGAGCCCGCTGTTCAGCGGTTATCAGCGCCTGCAAACCGCGCCGGCGTCCGCCTTGCTCAGCGAACCGCTGCTGCACACCACATCGCGCCCGCAAGCCTGGCCGAGCTGGGCACAGCAAAATCACCTCGACGCCAAGGCGTTGAAGTCGGGGCAAGGTTTTGAGCATTTGTATTATCTGCTGGAAGCCGCAGTGGCCGGACTCGGCGTGGCGATCGCGCCAGAGCCGCTGGTGGCCGAGGACTTGAAGGCCGGTCGCCTGGTTGCGCCGTGGGGCTTTTGCGAAACCCCGGCGCAACTGGCGTTGTGGCTACCCAAGCGCGCCGCAGACGGGCGCGCCCGGCAACTGGCGCAGTGGCTCAAGAATGAGCTGCGCCAGTCGGATCACTCGCCGCGCTTGAACAGCAAGTAAGCGGCCAGCAGACCGATTGCACCGACTGCCACACCGGCGGTGGTCCAAGGATGTTCCTGAGCGTAATCGCGGGTGGCGATGCCGGTCTCGCGGGTTTTCACTTTGACTTCTTCATAGGCATCGCTGAGCAGGCTGCGCGAATGTTTCAGCGCGCTTTCAGCGTTGCTCTTGAGCGCCTTGAGGGTCTTGCGCGACTCGTCCGAAGCGTCGTCTTTCAAGCTTTCCAACGATTTGAGCAGACTCTCGATCTCGGCTTCCATGCTTTGCAACGAGGCTTTACGTAAAGAGGTGTTGGCCATGGTGGCTCTCCTGCATTGGTGATGAGTGGCGTGTGTTGTTTGGGACTTCAGCGGTTTGAGAAAGTGCAGAAAATCTGAACTTCACTTGCATCGAGCCGCCGAAATCATCAGTGCAGATTCACTGCTAGTCTCAAATCCACACATCCAGGAGATCGCCATGAGTGACCATCACACGTACAAGAAAGTCGAGCTGGTCGGCTCGTCCACCAGCAGCATCGAAGACGCCATCAACAACGCGCTGGCCGAAGCCAACAAGAGCATCAAGCATCTGGAATGGTTTGAAGTGGTCGATACCCGTGGCCACATCAAGGACGGCAAGGCGGCGCATTTCCAGGTAACACTCAAAGTCGGCTTCCGCATTGCCAGCAGCTGAGTTTGGGCTACGCTTCTGAACTTGCGCGCTGGCCGAGTGCCATAGGAATGGCAAAGCGCTACAAGGTGAGCGCATCGGCACCGCCGGTGCCCGCCTCTTTTAATCCGACCAGGGAGTGCGACCGATGAAGAAGTTCATATTGGCAGTAGGTTTGTTGAGCCTTGCGGGTGGCGCGTTTGCTGCTGGCAAGCCGTGTGATCAGTTGGAGAAGGAAATCAAGGACAAGCTGGAAGCCAAAGGCGTACATGGTTACGCGCTGCAGATTGTCGACAAGGCCGGCAATACCGGTGCCAATGGCCAAACCGTCGGCACCTGCGAAGGTGGCAGTAAATTAATCGTCTACAAACGCGGTTGATCGCACTTGAAATGCAAAAGCCGACGCGAAGGCGTCGGCTTTTTTGTGGGCAACACATTCCCAATGTGGGAGCGGGCTTGCTCGCGAAAGCGTTATGTCAGCCGACATCCAAGGTGTCTGACACTCCGTCTTCGCGAGCAAGCCCGCTCCCACAAGGGCCGTATTCCAGAGTCAACCCTTCATGACTTGAGCCAGCAGTTCGTAGGAGTGCAAGCGATCGGCATGCTCATACAGGTCGCACGTGAAGATCAGCTCATCAGCCTGCGTCTGCTCGACCAGTACCTCCAGCTTCGCGCGGATTTTCTGCGGGCTGCCGACCATCGCCAGGCCAAGGAAATCACCCACCGCTTCTCGCTCATGGGGCAGCCATAGGCCATCCATGCTCTTCACCGGCGGGCGCTGCACCAGACTTTGCCCACGCATCAACGCGAGAATGCGCTGGTACACCGAGGTCGCCAGGTAGTCGGCCTGCTCATCGGTATCGGCCGCCACCAGCGGCACACCGAGCATCACATAAGGCTTGTCGAGTACGGCCGACGGCTTGAAGTGGTTGCGATAGACGCGAATCGCCTCGTGCATGAAACGCGGGGCGAAATGCGAGGCGAAGGCGTAAGGCAAACCGCGCTCACCGGCCAGTTGCGCGCTGAACAGGCTGGAACCGAGCAACCAGATCGGCACGTTGGTGCCGGTGCCGGGCATGGCGATCACCCGTTGATCCGGGGTGCGCGGGCCGAGGAAGCGCGCCAGCTCGGCGACGTCTTCCGGGAAATCATCGGCACTGCCGGAGCGTTCGCGGCGCAGGGCGCGGGCAGTCATCTGGTCGGAGCCGGGCGCGCGGCCCAGACCCAGATCGATGCGTCCCGGATACAGGCTTTCGAGAGTGCCGAACTGCTCGGCGATCACCAGCGGCGCGTGGTTGGGCAGCATCACCCCGCCGGAGCCGACACGAATTGTCGAGGTGCCGCCGGCCAGATACCCCAGCAGCACCGAGGTGGCGGAGCTGGCGATGCCATCCATGTTGTGGTGTTCGGCGACCCAGAAGCGCGTATAGCCGAATTTCTCGACATGCTGCGCCAGATCCAGCGAATTGCGCAGCGATTGCGCCGGGCTGCCGTTCTCGCGCACGGGCACCAGATCGAGGGTGGAAAACTTTACATCGGACAGTTGCTTCATAAACCTGCGTCTCCGAGTGGTCTGCAGGTTTTTTCTTGCGAACGAAAACCTGCCGAATTCATAAGCGTGTTCTGTGCAATGAGGGCATATACCCGAGTTTCAATACCTGAGGGAAAAATCCTACTAAAAAAGTCAACGATTCACTCGGGCTGAACTTTGTCCCGGCGTCTATCCTCAGAAGCCTTGCAAGCAAAAACCACGACGGCGCGGCGTTCCGCGCCAGATCTTGAGGAGGCAGACATGGCTATCGTGAAGAAAGCATCCGCGCATTGGGCAGGCGATCTGAAAACCGGCATCGGCTCGATCTCTACCGAGACTGGCGTGCTCAGAGAAGCGCCGTACGGCTTCAAGGCCCGCTTCGAAGGCGGCAAGGGCACCAACCCGGAAGAACTGATCGGCGCGGCGCATGCCGGCTGTTTTTCCATGGCGTTCTCGATGATTCTCGGTGATGCGGGCCTGAAGGCCGAGAGCATCGACACCCAGGCTGAAGTCACCTTGGATCAGGTCGAAGGTGGCTTTGCCATCACCGCGATCAAGTTGATCCTCAAGGCGAAAATCCCGGGCGCTACTCAGGCGCAGTTTGAAGAGCTGAGCAACAAGGCCAAGGAAGGATGCCCGGTGTCCAAGGTGTTGAATGCGAAGATTACCCTTGAGGCTTCGCTGGTCAGCTGAGTCAGCGCTGACTGACCTATTCGCGAGCAAGCCCGCTCCCACCTTTGAAATGCATTCCAATGTGGGAGCGGGCTTGCTCGCGAAGGCGATCTGAATAGCACCACCGTCTCTGAAGATGTGAGCGAAGTCAGAACCCGCGCTGCAAAAATATGGTCGAATAAGTGACAGCAGGTTCAGTGCACGCCCGTGCGCGCTGCCCCACGGAGCTTCAAAATGAAACGTATTGGCTTGGCGATCCTCTGCAGTGCACTGGCCACCTCGGTTCTCGCCGCACCCAAAGACTGCGAAGAACTCAAGAAAGAAATCGAAATCAAGATCCAGGCGAATGCCGTGCCCTCCTACACACTGGAAATCGTCAGCAAGGAAGAGGCCGACAAACACGACGCGGCGATGGTCGTCGGTACCTGCGAGTACGGCACCAAAGCGGTCATCTATCAGAAAAACGGCATCTGATCCGTCTCAGCTGAGGCAGTCGATGTCGCGATCCTCGGCGACGATTTCGTGCCTGGCGTTGTATAACCGGGCGCTTGGTGTGAAGCCGAGTGAACGGCCCTCCAGCATGTAACGTTGCCCGGCCTCGAAATGGTCGTAGCGGATGTACAGATAGCACAGTCGCTCGACAGGACCGGTCATCAGACTGCCGCCGCCGCCAAACACTTCGAAGTCGTAACGCACCCGCAGCTCATGGCTGCCGGGGGTGACCTGGAAGAAACGCCCGTCGCTCAGGCGTTGATTGTCCAGGCGCTCGGCCATGAGCAATTTGCCGCCCGGGGTCGGCGTCGAGAAATCGACCCAGGCCATTTGTGGATCGACCGGTGGCAATGGGGTCTGGCAGCCGGCGATGACGCCAAACGCGAGCAACAGCATCAACTTGCGCATGATGGATGTCTCAGGATTCAGACCTTAAGCATAACCCCGATCAAGTGCGCTGACAGCCTGCCGGTGTGCCCTGGCCGACCACATTGTGTTGCTCGTCATAGAGCTTGGCCCATGGCCGGAAACCGATGCTGCCAGCTTGCAGCTGATAACGCTGACCGGCGTTGAAGTCCTTGAATTTCACATTCAACTGGCAGTCGCGCCACAGCGGTTCGGCATCGGGGCCGATGTTGGTGGCTTCGACCGGGAATTGATAGCGCACCTGCAATTGGTGGCTGCCGGGCTCAACTTCAAAATAACGTTTGTCGACGGTCACCTTGTCATCGACTTTCAGCGCTTGCAGCGCGGTGTCCTGTTGCCGGGCATCGAGATCGATCCAGGCTTGCGAGGGGTCAGGATCGGGCATTCCGAATCCGGCACAACCGGCCAGCGTCAGCAGGCCTCCTGTCAGCATCAACATGCGCATAGCGAAGCTCCAAATGGCGGGATAGTCTTGCGGGCAGACTTTCCAAAGGATTTTTATTTTGAGCAGGCCGCTTCCAAGCCATGGGTTACTTGATCGCGTTTTTCGGATTTTGTTTCCGGGTGTGATGCTTTTGTTGCTCAACGGTTGTTCCAGCGTCAGCTATTACAGCCAGTTGGCTGGCGGCCAGTTGCAGTTGCTGCGGGCGCGTGAGCCGGTGGCGGAGGTGATTGCCGACCCGAGCCGCGACGCAACATTGCGCGCGCACCTGGTCCAGTCGCAAAAGGCCCGAGTCTTCGCCAGCGAGCACTTGCACCTGCCGGACAACCAGAGCTATCGGCTGTACGCTGACATCGGCCGGCCCTATGTGGTGTGGAACGTGTTCGCCACTCCGGAGTTTTCCCTGACGCCCCAGAGCCATTGCTTCCCGATTGCCGGGTGCGTGGCCTACCGCGGCTATTACAGTCAGAGCGCGGCCCGTGGCGAGGCGGCGCTCCAGCGCCTGCAGGGCATGGACGTGTCGATTGGCGGCGTCGAGGCCTACTCGACGCTCGGCTGGTTCAATGACCCGATTCTCAATTCGATGATGGGCTGGGGCGACGAACGCGTGGCCACGCTGATCTTTCACGAACTGGCGCACCAGCGCTTCTACGTGAAAGACGACACCGAGTTCAACGAGTCTTACGCCACCTTCGTCGAACAGGAAGGCACCCGCCAGTGGCGCGCGTTTCGCGGCTTGCCGCCGGAGAACAGCTCGTTGATCACCCAGCGCGACCAGTTCACCGTACTGGTGCTCGAGACCCGTTCACGTCTGGAGAAGCTCTATACGCAGCCGCTGCCAGCCGAACAGATGCGCGCGCGCAAAGCGGCGGAGTTCGAGCGGTTTCGCCAGAATTACCGGGTGATGCGCGACAGCCAGTGGGGCGGCGACAAGCGTTATGACACTTGGGTCAATGCGCCGTTGAATAATGCGCGGTTGTTGCCGTTCGGGCTGTATGACCAGTGGGTGCCGGCGTTTGCAGCGTTGTTCAGGCAGGTCGGGGGGGATTGGCCGCGGTTTTATGCTGAGGTCGAGAGGCTGGGTGAGCTGCCGGTGGCTGAGCGTAAGGCGGCACTTAGAGCGCTGGCCGAATCCTGATTGCGCATTGGCTGAACCGGCCCCTTCGCGAGCAAGCCCGCTCCCACAGTTGAAATGCATTCACTCTGTGGGAGCGGGCTTGCTCGCGAAGACTGACTGATCAGCGCCGCAAAAACGCCTGGTGCAACTCCGCCAGCGTTTCAAAGTGATAAGCCGGCGCCTCGGCACTCAACTCTTCAAAACTGCCAAACCCATACCCCACCGCCGCCGCATCCACGCCGTTGCTGCGCGCACCGATCAGGTCATGCTTGCGGTCACCGATCATCAGCGTATTGGCCGGATCCAGCCCTTCTTCGGCGATCAGGTGCGCAATCAGCTCGACCTTGTTGGTCCGCGTGCCATCCAGCTCACTGCCGTAGATCACCTTGAAGTGTTTAGCGAAGTCGAAGTGCCGGGCGATTTCCCGGGCGAACTCCCAAGGTTTGGAGGTCGCGATATACAGCTGTCGCCCTTGCCCGCTCAGGGTTTCCAGCAGCGGCGTGACGCCCTCGAACACACGGTTTTCGTACAGGCCGGTGACCTTGAAGCGCTCGCGGTAGAAATTCACCGCTTGCCAGGCCTTGGCCTCGTCGAAGCCATAGAACTGCATGAACGCCTGCAACAGCGGCGGGCCGATGAAGTGTTCGAGCCTGGTCAGGTCCGGCTCGTCGATGCCGAGTTTGCTTAAGGCAAACTGGATGGAACGGGTGATGCCTTCACGCGGGTCGGTCAGGGTGCCATCGAGGTCGAACAGTACGGTCTGGTAATGCATGAGAAATCCTGAGCAGGTGTAAGTCGTTTCAGAGCTGGTCGTAGCCTTCGGCCAGATGCAGGTCCTTGAGCTTCACGTAGTTCGCCGCGCTGTAGGTGAAGAAGGCTTGCTCCTTGTCGGTCAGCGGGCGGATCTGCTTCACCGGGCTGCCCACGTAGAGAAAGCCACTTTGCAGGCGCTTGCCCGGCGGCACCAGGCTGCCGGCGCCGATGATCACATCATCCTCGACCACCGCGCCGTCCATGACGATGCTGCCCATGCCGATCAACACGCGACTGCCGACGCTGCAGCCATGCAGCATGACCTTGTGGGCGATGGTCACGTCATCGCCGATCAGCAGCGGGAAGCCGTCCGGGTTGAACGGTCCGGCGTGGGTGATGTGCAGCACGCAGCCGTCCTGCACGCTGGTGCGCGCACCGATGCGGATGCGGTGCATGTCGCCACGGATCACGGTCAGCGGCCAGACGGAGCTGTCTTCGCCGATTTCGACGTCGCCGATCACCACCGCCGAGGCGTCGACAAACGCGCCTTTGCCGAGTTGCGGGGTGTGATTCTGGTACTTGCGAACGGGCACGATAAGTTCTCTCTCTGTCGCCGATAGCTGCGGTGAGTGTCGATTGTAATTAAGATGGGGCAATGTTTCCCCAGCCAAGGTGCCAACCGTGAGCGTGAACAACCCTCTTCTGCAGTCCTACGACCTGCCGCCGTTCTCCACGATCCGTGCCGAACACGTGCTGCCAGCCATCGAAACGATCCTGGCCGACAACCGCGCCGCCATCGCCGAAATTCTCAAGACCCAGGGCCAGAATCCGACGTGGGCCGGCCTGGTGCTGGCGATGGACGAACTCAACGATCGCCTCGGCGCTGCCTGGAGTCCGGTCAGCCACCTCAACGCCGTGTGCAACAGCGCAGAACTGCGCGAAGCCTACGAGTCGTGCCTGCCGGCCCTGAGCGCCTATTCCACCGAGATGGGCCAGAACCGCGAATTGTTCCAGGCTTATGAAGCGTTGGCCAACAGCCCGGAAGCCGCCGGTTTCGATGTGGCGCAAAAAACCATTCTGGAACACGCCCTGCGCGATTTCCGTCTGTCGGGTATCGACCTGCCGGAAGCCGAACAGAAGCGTTACGCCGAAGTGCAGAGCAAACTGTCCGAGCTGGGCAGCCGCTTCTCCAACCAGTTGCTCGACGCCACGCAAGCCTGGACCAAGCACGTCACCGACGAAGCCGCCCTCGCCGGCCTGACCGATTCGGCCAAGGCGCAAATGGCCGCCGCCGCGCAGGCCAAAGGCCTCGACGGCTGGCTGATCACACTGGAATTCCCGAGCTACTACGCGGTGATGACCTACGCGCAGGACCGTGCGCTGCGTGAAGAAGTCTACGCCGCCTACTGCACCCGTGCGTCGGATCAAGGCCCGAACGCCGGTCAGAACGACAACGGCCCGGTGATGGAAGAGATCCTCGACCTGCGTCAGGAGCTGGCCAAGCTGCTGGGCTTCGCCAGTTTCGCCGAGCTGAGCCTGGCGACCAAAATGGCCGAGTCCAGCGATCAGGTGCTGAGCTTCCTGCGCGACCTGGCCAAGCGCAGCAAGCCGTTCGCCGCGCAGGATCTGCAGCAGCTGCGCGCCTACGCCGCCGAGCAGGGCTGCGCTGATCTGCAAAGCTGGGACAGCGGTTTCTACGGGGAAAAACTCCGCGAGCAACGCTACAGCGTCGCTCAGGAAACGCTGCGCGCCTACTTCCCGATCGATAAAGTCCTCGGCGGTCTGTTCGCCATCGTCCAGCGCCTGTACGGCATCGAAATCGCTGAACTGAAAGGCTTCGATACCTGGCACCCGGACGTGCGCCTGTTCGAAATCAAGGAAAACGGCCAGCATGTCGGCCGCTTCTTCTTCGACCTGTATGCACGCGCCAACAAGCGCGGCGGTGCGTGGATGGACGGCGCCCGCGACCGTCGCCGCACCGTCGACGGCGTGCTGCAAAGCCCGGTGGCGAACCTGGTGTGTAACTTCACCCCGGCCGACAGCGGCAAGCCTGCGCTGCTGACCCACGATGAAGTGACCACCCTGTTCCATGAATTCGGCCATGGCCTGCATCACCTGCTGACCCGCGTTGATCACGCCGGTGTCTCCGGGATCAACGGCGTGGCGTGGGATGCGGTCGAGCTGCCAAGCCAGTTCATGGAAAACTGGTGCTGGGAGCCGGAAGGCCTGGCGCTGATCTCCGGTCACTACGAAACCGGCGAACCACTGCCGCAAGACCTGCTGGAAAAAATGCTCGCAGCGAAGAACTTCCAGTCTGGGCTGATGATGGTGCGGCAGCTGGAATTCTCGCTGTTCGACTTCGAACTGCACGCCACCCACGGTGACGGTCGCAGCGTGGCCCAGGTGCTGGAGGGCGTGCGCGATGAGGTGTCGGTGATGCGTCCACCGGCGTACAACCGCTTCCCCAACAGCTTCGCGCACATCTTCGCCGGCGGTTACGCGGCGGGTTACTACAGCTACAAGTGGGCGGAAGTGCTGTCAGCCGATGCCTTCTCCAAGTTCGAAGAAGACGGCGTGCTCAACGCCGAGACCGGGCGCGCCTTCCGCGAAGCGATTCTGGCGCGTGGCGGTTCGCAGGCGCCGATGGTGCTGTTCGTCGACTTCCGTGGCCGTGAGCCATCGATTGACGCACTCTTGCGCCATAGCGGCCTGAGTGAGGACGCAGCAGCATGAGTGAGGCACCTGTGATTACCAAGAAGCGCTTTATCGCCGGGGCTGTCTGCCCGGCGTGCAGCGAGCCGGACAAACTGATGATGTGGAACGAGGACAGCGTGCCGCACCGCGAGTGCGTGGCCTGCGGTTACTCGGATACGCTGAACGAGCAGGGGTTGTCGGTTCCCAAGGAACTGGGCACGCGGGTCAATACCAGCGCGCTCAAGCCGGCGGCGGACAAGACGGTCCAGGCCGTGCAGTTTTTCCCGAATCCGAAACTGAAGAAAAAGTCCGAAGACTGAGCCGGCGACTGACCCTCCACGGTGCAATGCCGTGGAGGGTGCGGCTTACTTGAGGTTGACCGACTGGAACCAGCTCTTCATCGAGCAGGTGGCAAAGGCACTGGTGCTGCAATCGCCGTTGGCCAGCGCGGTGCGCAGTTTGTCGACATCAGCCTGCATCACGTAGCGCACGCTATCTTTGAAGTGACCGCTTTCGCCAAAACCACCTTCGGTCATTTCACGCAACGCGTCTTCCTTGCTCCAGCCCTGCACCACAATCCGGTACATCGCCGCCATCAGGCCGGTGCGGTCGGAACCATGCTTGCAATGCATCAGCACCGGGCCATTGGTTTCGGCAGCCTGAATCGCGCGCAGGGTCTTGAGCACATCGCTGTCATCAACGTGGTTGGTGCGATATGGCAACTGCACCTGATTGATACCCGGCTCGGACAACCAATTGCTGTCAGCTTCCGGCAGGAAGTTGATCACCGTCACCACTTTCAGATTTTTCAACAACGGCACCACGCCGCCATCCGGCAAGGCACTGCGGTAGAGCGTGGGCGACATCTGGAACAGGTTGTATTGCACTTCCACCGGCTGCGCCCACTCCGGCGGGCGCGACGGCGCAGAGGCGTCAGCCTGGGCCGGCATCAAATGCAGCAGGGCAACAAGCGACAAACACAAAGCAGGAAAAAGGCGCACTCGAGACATGCTGGGCTGACCGTATCGGGATTCATCAATGAAAGGTCCCGTAGTTTCCAGGGGAGAGGGTCAAAGCCCTGTGAGGCACTTGTCAAAGAATCGTGAATCCATGCGATTTCATTGAGCGCCAGATAAAAAATGGCGGGTTTTTCCGCTGAATCGGTTCATCCCGATGTGTAGCCTGCTACCATTTGTCACACGATGTTGCAGGCGTCCCCCTTTTCCCGGTCAAGCACCGGGCCACGCCGCGACGAAAAAATGCTCAAGCCGTTCGCAGAAACGGACAACCATCAATGCCTGATGAGGTGCACCCCCATGTCTGATGCAGATCGAGACAACCCCCGGCGTGAGTTCCTGCGCAAATCCCTGACCCTGATTCCCGTGGTCACCCTCGCCGGTACCGGTCTGGGCAGCAGCGTGTTGCAAGCTGCGCCTGAGGCTACCCCGGCGGCGCCAGCAGCCACACCGGCCAAGGCGGACGCCAGTGCTTATCAGCCGAGCTATTTCACCGCCGAGGAATGGGCCTTCATCAACGCCGCCGTGGCGCAATTGATCCCCAACGACGAGCAAGGCCCGGGCGCCCTGGAAGCCGGCGTGCCGGAATACATCGACCGCCAGATGAACACCCCGTACGCCGCCGGTGCCCTGTGGTACATGCAAGGCCCGTTCAACGCCGACGCCGCGCCGGAGATGGGCTGGCAGAGCAAACTGGTGCCCAAAGAGATCTATCGCCTGGGCATCGCCGCGACGGATCAGTGGGCAAAGTCGCTCAACGGTAAAACATTTGCCGAGCAAGACAGCGCTACCCGAGACGATCTGCTCAAGAAACTTGAAGCCGGAAAACCGCAGTTCGATGCGGTTCCCGCGAAGATTTTCTTCAGCCTGCTGCTGCAAAACACCAAGGAAGGGTTCTTCTGCGACCCGATCCACGGTGGCAATAAAGGCATGGTCGGCTGGACCATGATCGGCTTCCCCGGCGCCCGCGCCGATTTCATGGATTGGGTGGAACGCAACGAGCAATACCCCTTCCCGGCAGTTTCGATTCGCGGCGAGAGGGCGTGAGCATGGCAACGGTAATGAAGAAGGTCGACGCGGTGATCGTCGGTTTTGGCTGGACTGGCGCGATCATGGCCAAGGAGCTGACCGAAGCCGGGCTCAACGTGCTGGCGCTGGAGCGCGGGCCGATGCAGGACACTTACCCCGACGGCAACTATCCGCAGGTGATCGACGAACTCACCTACAGCGTGCGCAAAAAACTCTTTCAGGACATCTCGAAAGAAACCGTCACCATCCGCCACAGCGTCAACGACATCGCCCTGCCGAACCGCCAGTTGGGTGCGTTCCTGCCGGGCAATGGCGTCGGCGGCGCCGGTCTGCACTGGTCGGGCGTGCACTTTCGAGTCGATCCGATCGAGCTGCGCATGCGCAGCCATTACGAAGAACGCTACGGCAAGAGTTTCATCCCCAAGGACATGACCATCCAGGACTTCGGCGTCAGCTATGAAGAGCTGGAACCGTTTTTCGATTTCGCCGAAAAAGTCTTCGGCACCTCCGGCCAGGCCTGGACCGTAAAAGGCCAACTGGTCGGTCAGGGCAAGGGCGGTAACCCTTACGCACCGGATCGCTCCAATCCGTTCCCGCTGGAAGCGCAGAAGAATACCGTTTCCGCACAGCTGTTCGGCAAAGCGGCGACAGAGGTCGGTTACAAACCCTACAACCTGCCTTCGGCGAATACTTCAGGCCCTTACACCAATCCCTACGGCGCGCAGATGGGCCCGTGCAACTTCTGCGGATTCTGCAGCGGTTACGTTTGCTACATGTATTCCAAGGCTTCGCCGAACGTGAACATTCTGCCGGCGCTGCGTCCGCTGCCGAATTTCGAGCTGCGCGCCAACGCCCATGTGCTGCGGGTCAATCTTGACAGCACCAAGTCCAAAGCCACCGGCGTGACCTACATCGACGGCCAGGGCCGCGAGATCGAGCAACCGGCGGATCTGGTGATCCTCGGCGCTTTCCAGCTGCACAACGTGCGCCTGATGCTGCTCTCGGGCATTGGCAAACCGTACGACCCGATCAGCGGCGAAGGCGTGGTCGGGCGTAACTTCGCCTACCAGAACATGGCGACCATCAAGGCGTTCTTCGACAAGGATACCCACACCAACAACTTCATCGGCGCCGGCGGCAACGGCGTGGCGCTGGACGATTTCAACGCCGACAACTTCGACCACGGCCCGCACGGCTTCGTCGGCGGCTCGCCAATGTGGGTCAACCAGGCGGGCAGCCGTCCGATTGCCGGCACCTCGAACCCGCCCGGCACCCCGGCCTGGGGCAGCCAGTGGAAGCGCGCGACCGCCGATTACTACACCCACCAGGTGTCGATGGACGCCCACGGCGCGCATCAGTCCTACCGTGGCAACTACCTCGATCTGGATCCGGTGTACCGCGATGCCTACGGCTTGCCGCTGCTGCGCATGACCTTCGACTGGCAGGAAAACGACATCAAGATGAACCGCTTCATGGTCGAGAAAATGGGCAAGGTCGCCCAAGCCATGGGCCCGAAAGCCATTGCGGTGATCGGCAAGCAGGTCGGTGATCACTTCAACACCGCGGCCTACCAGACCACCCACCTCAACGGTGGCGCGATCATGGGCACCGATCCGAAGAAGAGTGCTCTGAACCGTTACTTGCAGAGCTGGGACGTGCACAACGTGTTCGTGCCGGGTGCTTCGGCATTCCCGCAGGGCCTGGGTTACAACCCGACCGGGCTGGTGGCGGCGTTGACCTACTGGTCGGCCAAGGCGATTCGCGAGCAATACCTGAAAAACCCCGGCCCGCTGGTTCAGGCTTAAGGAGCGATGACCATGAAAAATCTCGTTATCGCCACCCTGGCCCTGCTCGGCAGTGCTGCCGTGCACGCCGCCGACGTCGATCAAGCGCTGATCAAACAAGGCGAATACCTCGCCCGCGCGGGTGACTGCGTGGCCTGCCACACCGCCAAGGGCGGCAAACCGTTCGCCGGCGGCCTGCCGATGGAAACGCCGATCGGCACGATCTATTCGACCAACATCACCCCGGACAAAACCGGTCTGGGTGACTACAGCTTCGAGGACTTCGACAAAGCGGTGCGTCACGGCGTCGCCAAAAACGGCAGCACGTTGTACCCGGCAATGCCCTATCCGTCCTACGCCCGGGTCAGCGAGGGCGACATGAAAGCGCTGTACGCCTACTTCATGCACGGCGTCGAACCGGTGGCCCAGGAGAACAAGGCCAGCGACATTCCATGGCCGCTGAGCATGCGCTGGCCGCTGATGGGCTGGCGCTGGCTGTTCGCGCCGAAGGTCGAGGACTACAAGGCCACCTCGGATGATCCGGTGATCGATCGCGGCGCCTATCTGGTCGAAGGCCTCGGCCATTGCGGCGCCTGCCATACGCCACGGGCGCTGACCATGCAGGAAAAATCCCTGAGCGCCACCGACGGCAAAAACTTCCTCGCCGGCAGTGCGCCTCTGGAAGGCTGGATCGCCAAGAGTTTGCGCGGTGATCACAAGGATGGCCTGGGCAGCTGGAGCGAAGCGCAACTGGTGCAGTTCCTCAAGACCGGGCGCAGCGACCGCAGCGCAGTGTTCGGCGGCATGAGCGATGTGGTCACCCACAGCATGCAGTACATGACCGATGCCGACCTCACTGCGATCGCCCGCTACCTTAAGTCGCTGCCGGCCAATGATCCGGCGGACCAGCCGCACCAGTACGACGAGAAAGCGGCCAAAGCCCTGTGGAACGGCGACGACAGCCAGCGTGGCGCGGCGGTGTACATCGACAACTGCGCGGCCTGCCATCGTACCGACGGCCATGGCTATACCCGGGTGTTCCCGGCGCTCGCGGGCAATCCGGTGCTGCAATCGGAGGATCCGACTTCGCTGATCCACATTGTGCTCAAGGGCGGCACCCTGCCAGCCACACACACCGCGCCATCGACCTTCACCATGCCGGCGTACGCCTGGCGGTTGTCGGATCAGGAAGTGGCGGATGTGGTGAGTTTCATTCGTGGCAGCTGGGGCAACAAAGGGGCACCGGTCAAGGCCAGTGATGTGGCCGCGCTGCGCAAGGATGATATGCAGACCACGTCCGGTGATGACCTCGGTCAGGTGACGCAACACAACAACTGAGCAATCGCCCGACGGCACTAGTCAGATGTGCTACGCCCCGATACTGTGTGCATATACAGTATCGGGGCGTTTTCATGTCTACTCCATTGCCACCTCGCGGTCGCGGCACCGCGACCAACCCGCACAACCGCTTTGCGCCGAATCGCTCGGTGGTCGAGGACGACGGCTGGTACCAGGAAGTGCCCGAGACGCAGAACACCGAGGTGATGATCGAGACCGCGAAAACCATCATCACCCGCAACACCTCGCCTGACCTGCCGTTCGACCGCTCGATCAATCCCTACCGCGGCTGCGAGCACGGTTGCATCTATTGCTATGCGCGACCGAGCCACGCCTATTGGGACATGTCGCCGGGGCTGGATTTCGAAACCCGGCTGATCGCCAAGACCAACGCCGCCCAGGTGCTTGAGGAACAGTTGAGCAAACGCGGTTACCAATGCGCGCCGATCAATCTTGGCTCCAACACCGATCCGTATCAGCCCATCGAACGCGAGCACAAGATCACCCGCCAGACCCTCGAAGTGCTGCTGCGCTACCGGCATCCGGTGACCATTGTCACCAAGGGTTCGCTGATCCTGCGCGACCTCGACCTGCTCACCGAACTGGCGCAGCAACGACTGGTGGCGGTGATGATCAGCCTGACCACGCTGGACGACGAACTCAAACGCATCCTCGAACCCCGTGCCGCCGCGCCCAAAGCCCGGTTACGAGCGATCCGGGTGATGCGCGAAGCAGGCATTCCCGTGGGGGTGCTGTGTTCGCCAATGATTCCGATGATCAACGACAGCGAAATCGAAAGCCTGCTGGCCGAAGCCCACGCCGCTGGCGCGCAAAGCGCCGCCTACATGATGTTGCGCCTGCCGCTGGAGGTGGCGCCGCTGTTCGAGGAATGGCTGCAGGCGCACTATCCGCAGCGCGCCGCCCATGTGCTGAGCCTGATCCGCCAGAGCCGTGGCGGCGAGCTCTACGACAGCCGTTTCGGCGCGAGGATGCGCGGCGAGGGGCCGTTTGCCGACCTGCTTGCGCAGCGTTTTGCCAAAGCCATTAAACGTCTCGGTTTGAACCACCGTGAAGGCTACAACCTCGATTGCACTGCCTTCTGTCCGCCGGGTCGCCAGATGTCATTGATTTAGCGACAATTAGCCTACGGTTGATGGGTTGGAATCCTTCCGTCGAAACACGCCAGTCACGTTTTTTGTGATCTGGAACACACGTTCTAGAGCGCTTGATTCAGTTTGAGTTAAGTTTCGGCGGCTACCTTGTTCATCGAGTGACTGACGGGTCGGGATGGCCCGGATGTTTTAAACAGCCACTGGCTTCATACCGGAATACACGGGAACGACTCCCCGAATCCGCCAAAGAGGATGAATCATGAGTGATAAGGATAAACAGCCGTTGGCTGCGTCGGCGCAAGCCGTCCCTGGGGCGGAATCCGCCGATGCAGCGCTGCGAACGATCGTTGACGGCTTTTTGCATTTTCATCATGAGGTCTTCCCCCAACAGGAAGAACTCTTCAAGAAACTCGCCACGGCGCAATCGCCACGGGCAATGTTCATCACCTGTGCCGACTCGCGCATCGTGCCCGAGCTGATCACCCAGAGCTCCCCCGGGGATCTGTTCGTGACCCGTAACGTCGGCAACGTCGTGCCGCCTTACGGCCAGATGAACGGTGGCGTTTCCACCGCCATCGAATACGCGGTGCTGGCACTGGGCGTGCAGCACATCATCATCTGCGGCCATTCCGATTGCGGCGCCATGCGTGCGGTACTCAACCCGGACAGCCTGGAAAAAATGCCGACGGTCAAAGCCTGGTTGCGCCACGCCGAAGTGGCAAAAACCATGGTGCACGAAAACTGTAACTGCACCGACGAAAAAGAAAGCATGCCGATCCTCACCGAGGAGAACGTCATCGCCCAACTGCAGCACTTGCGTACCCATCCTTCGGTAGCCTCACGCATGGCGAACGGTCAACTGTTCATCCATGGCTGGGTCTACAACATCGAAACCAGCGAAATCAAAGCTTACGACGCGGATCAGGGACGCTTCCTGCCGCTCGACGGCAGCCATCCGATTCCGGTGGCGACGCCCAAAGCGCGCTTCTAAATCTTCCTAAAAATCTGTGTGGTTTGACGCCGGCCGCTGTTTCAGCGGCCCGGCCTCGCCATGCCTGAAGAAAACTTCGGGAGAGTCACCATGCGTGCTGCTCAATTGAAAGCGGTTCTGCCACGGGAGCTGCTGGCTTCGGTGGTGGTGTTTCTGGTCGCGCTGCCGCTGTGCATGGGCATTGCGATTGCGTCAGGGTTGCCGCCAGCCAAAGGCCTGATCACCGGGATCATCGGTGGCCTGGTGGTAGGTTGGCTGGCGGGTTCGCCGTTACAGGTCAGCGGGCCGGCGGCGGGTCTGGCGGTGTTGGTATTCGAGCTGGTGCGCCAGCACGGCATCGAGATGCTCGGGCCGATTCTGTTGCTCGCCGGTTTCCTGCAACTGGTGGCCGGGCGTTTGAAGCTCGGGTGCTGGTTTCGGGTGACGGCGCCAGCGGTGGTCTACGGCATGCTCGCCGGGATCGGCGTGCTGATCGTTCTGTCGCAAGTGCATGTGATGCTTGATGCCAAGCCACAACCCTCCGGCCTGGATAACCTCACGGCCTTCCCCGGCGCGGTGGCGCAGGCCTTGCCGTCGTTCGGCTGGCAGGCCGGGTTGCTCGGGCTGGCGACCATTGCGGTGATGTGGCTGTGGGAGAAGTTTCGCCCGCATTCGCTGCGCTTCATTCCCGGCGCGCTGCTCGGTGTCGGTCTGGCCACGGGTGCCAGCCTGTTGCTGGCGCTGCAGGTCAAACGCGTCGAGGTGCCGGAGAATCTGGCCGAAGCCATCGACTGGCTGAAACCCGCCGACCTGCTCAGCCTTGCCGACCCGACCCTGCTGATCGCTGCGTTTGCCGTGGCGTTTATCGCCAGCGCCGAAACGCTGTTGTCCGCCGCCGCGGTGGATCGCATGCACAACGGCGTGCGCTCGGACTTCGACCGTGAACTATCAGCGCAAGGTGTCGGCAACATGCTCTGCGGTCTGGTCGGTGCGCTGCCGATGACCGGGGTGATCGTGCGCAGTTCGGCCAACGTCCAGGCCGGCGCGACCACCCGTTACTCGACGATCTTCCATGGCCTGTGGCTGCTGGCGTTCGTGCTGTTGCTGTCGAGCGTGCTGCAGAGCATTCCGGTGGCGAGTCTGGCGGGGGTGCTGGTGTACACCGGTTTCAAACTGGTGGACTTGAAAGCGTTTCGCGGCCTGGGCCGTTACGGGCGGATGCCGATGTTCACCTACGCCGCCACGGCGCTGGCGATCATCTTCACCGACCTGCTGACCGGTGTGTTGATCGGTTTCGGTTTGACGGTGCTGAAACTGGCCTTCAAGGCTTCACGCCTGAAGATCAGCCTGATCGACCTGCCGCAGGATGGTGAGATGGAACTGCGTCTGGTCGGCGCGGCGACCTTTCTCAAGGTGCCGGCGCTGACCCAGGTGCTGGGCAGCATTCCGGCGGGGACGACGGTGCATGTGCCGCTCAATAACTTGAGCTACATCGACCATTCGTGTCTGGAGTTGCTGGAGGAGTGGGGCCGGGCGAATGCCGCGAAAGGGTCGAAGTTGTTGATTGAGTCGCGTGGGTTGAAGCGACGGCTTGAGGGGCGGGTTCGCACAACAACAGGCATCGGCGCTGCCGGTTAAATCTCCGGGTTGAACTCAACCCCTGTAGGAGCTGCCGCAGGCTGCGATCTTTTGCTCTTGATTGTTAAAAACAACATCAAAAGATCGCAGCCTGCTGCAGCTCCTACATTGGATTGTGTGTAACTCAGGCAGCGGGCTGGTCGAGCTCCAGGCCCACGCCGAGGCGACGGCCCATGCACGGCCAGCGCTTCCACGCCGCACCGGTATCCGGGCTGCTGAGTTTGTCGCGGTAGGCCTCTACCGATTCCAGCGCAAAACTCTCGTCGTCGAGCATCTCGTCGATGGCGTGATGCACCACTTCGTCCAGTTGATTGGCAAATTCCTCACCGAGCAATTGGTGAGCAATCAGATTGGCGACCGTCATGTCCAAGGGGATCAGTGGCTGGCCGAGGTGCTTGATGTACAGGTCGTTGACCTCTTCGACAAAGCGGTGCGCCAGATAGGCTTCGTCCAGCAGGCTGTCCAGACCGACCGGCGGCTGAAGGAAGTACTGCTCGGCGATTTTCAGCACCGGTTTGATCTGCGACTCGATTCCCGCTTCCCTGGCAACTTCATTGGCTGCGTCCAGCATGTCTGGTACTTCATCGATATAGGCGGTGACAAAGCTCGTCAACGCTTCTTCGCGGTTAGCGTCCGGCAACTGGATAGCCGAATGCAGATGAGGCAACTTGGCTTCCAGCTGACGCTTGAGGCGTCCGGTTTCATTTTCGGTTTGTCGGGCTTTTTGGATCTGCTCGCGCAATGCGGCGGTGTTCATGAAAACTCCAGGAAACAAGGCAATGAAATAGGGAAGACATAACTTAGCTGGCTTACGAAAAATGCTAAGACGCATTTGTCATAATTATTTCATCCTTGATACACCTGCGTTATATCGGTTTGCCACCACTCGTCTGCATCCTTCTCCATTCGTGCCCTTGAGCGCAAGTCCCGGCTGTTTCAGATCATTTACGCGATCGCGTTGCAATTCTCCGCCGCTGTCTATACTCGCCATTGAATGGAGTTAGCTGATGACGCCCGACTGCACCCGCAGCAAGGCCCGGCGATTCAAGTTCGTAGTCTGATGCAGCCGCTCCCTTGCCGCGGGCCGAAGCCGGCGGGATAACAAGAACGATAAGGGGAACCCGCAATGATGCGACATCCACACGTCTGGATGGGCCTCCTGTTGTGGTCGATTTTCAGCCCGGCCAATGCGGCCTGGACTGTGAATATGGCGCCTGGAGCGACTGAAATCAGTCACGCAGTATTCGACCTGCACATGACCATTTTCTGGATCTGTGTGGTGATCGGGATCATCGTCTTCGGCGCCATGTTCTGGTCGATGATCGTGCATCGCCGCTCGACCGGGCAGGTCGCCGCAAAATTCCACGAAAGTACCACCGTCGAGATTCTCTGGACCGTCGTGCCGTTCCTGATCCTGGTGGCGATGGCCGTGCCGGCGACCGCCACCCTGATCCGCATGTACGACACCAGTGAACCGGATATCGATATCCAGATCACCGGTTACCAGTGGAAGTGGCACTACAAATACCTCGGTCAGGATGTCGAGTTCTTCAGCAACCTGGCCACCCCCGCCGAACAGATCCACAACAAGGAAGCCAAGGGCGAGCACTACCTGCTCGAAGTCGACAAGCCGCTGGTGCTGCCGGTCGGCGCCAAGGTGCGCTTCCTCGTGACTTCCGCCGACGTGATCCACTCGTGGTGGGTGCCGGCCTTCGCGGTCAAGCGCGATGCGATCCCCGGGTTCGTCAACGAAGCCTGGACCCGCATCGACAAGCCCGGAATCTATCGCGGGCAGTGCGCCGAATTGTGCGGCAAGGATCACGGCTTCATGCCGATCGTGGTCGACGTCAAAGAGAAGCCCGATTACGACAAATGGCTGGCCGACCGCAAGGCCGAAGCCGCTCAGCTCAAAGAGCTGACCAGCAAGGAATGGACCCTCGACGAACTCAAAGAGCGCGGCGACAAGATCTATCACACCACCTGCGTGGCCTGTCACCAGGCCGAGGGCCAGGGTCTGCCGCCGATGTTCCCGGCGCTCAAGGGCTCGCCGATTGCCACCGGGCCGAAAGCCGACCACCTGCACCGCGTGTACTTTGGCAAGCCCGGCACCGCCATGGCCGCGTTCGGCAAGCAATTGTCGGAAGTCGATATCGCAGCGGTCGTGACCTACGAACGTAACGCCTGGGGCAACAACAAGGGCGATATGGTCACGCCAAAAGAAGTGCTGGAGCTCAAACAGGCGGAAACCAAATGAGCCGGTCTATCGCGTACTTCGTGAACCGGCCGGGGCAACGCGCCCCGGCCAGCCCCGTCCACTCACGTAAAGGAGACCGGCCATGAGCGCTGTAATCGATGACCACGGTCATGCCGACCACGCTCACGGCCCCGCCAAAGGCCTGATGCGCTGGGTGCTGACCACCAACCACAAGGATATCGGCACGCTGTACCTGTGGTTTGCGTTCTGCATGTTCCTGCTCGGCGGCTCGTTCGCCATGGTGATCCGCGCCGAACTGTTCCAGCCCGGACTGCAGATCGTCGAGCCGGCGTTCTTCAACCAGATGACCACCATGCACGGCCTGGTGATGGTGTTCGGGGCGGTGATGCCGGCGTTCGTCGGCCTTGCCAACTGGATGATCCCGTTGATGATCGGCGCGCCGGACATGGCCCTGCCTCGGATGAACAACTTCAGCTTCTGGCTGCTGCCGGCGGCGTTTCTGCTGCTGGTCTCGACCCTGTTCATGCCCGGTGGCGGGCCGAACTTCGGCTGGACGTTCTACGCGCCGCTGTCCACCACCTACGCGCCGGAAAGCGTCACCTACTTCATCTTCGCCATCCACCTGATGGGGATCAGTTCGATCATGGGCGCGATCAACGTGATCGCCACCATCCTCAACCTGCGCGCCCCCGGCATGACCCTGATGAAAATGCCGCTGTTCGTCTGGACCTGGCTGATCACCGCGTTCCTGCTGATAGCGGTGATGCCAGTGCTGGCCGGTTGCGTGACGATGATGCTGATGGACATCCACTTCGGCACCAGTTTCTTCAGCGCCGCCGGTGGCGGTGACCCGGTGCTGTTCCAGCACGTGTTCTGGTTCTTCGGCCATCCCGAGGTGTACATCATGATCCTGCCGGCCTTCGGCGCCGTCAGCCAGATCATCCCGACCTTCTCGCGCAAGCCGCTGTTCGGCTACACCTCGATGGTCTACGCCACGGCGAGCATCGCGTTCCTGTCGTTCATCGTCTGGGCGCACCACATGTTCGTGGTCGGCATCCCGCTGGTGGGCGAGTTGTTCTTCATGTACGCGACCATGCTCATCGCCGTGCCGACCGGGGTGAAAGTGTTCAACTGGGCCAGCACCATGTGGCAAGGCTCGCTGACCTTCGAAACGCCGATGCTGTTCGCCGTGGCGTTCGTGATCCTGTTCTCGATCGGCGGTTTCTCCGGGCTGATGCTGGCCATTGCTCCGGCGGACTTCCAGTACCAGGACACCTACTTCGTGGTCGCGCACTTCCACTACGTGCTGGTGCCGGGTGCGATCTTCGGGATCTTTGCCTCAGCCTATTACTGGCTGCCGAAGTGGACCGGGCACATGTACGACGAAACCCTCGGCAAGCTGCACTTCTGGCTGTCGTTCGTCGGCATGAACCTGACTTTCTTCCCGATGCACTTCGTCGGGCTGGCGGGGATGCCGCGACGGATTCCGGACTACAACCTGCAGTTCGCCGACTTCAACATGGTCTCGTCGATCGGCGCATTCATGTTCGGAACCACGCAGATCTTCTTCCTGTTCATCGTGATCAAGACCATCCGTGGCGGCGAACCGGCACCGGCCAAACCGTGGGATGGCGCCGAAGGCCTGGAGTGGAGCGTGCCGTCACCGGCGCCGTATCACACCTTTACTACGCCGCCGGAAGTGAAATGAAACGCCTTGCCTTTGTGGGAGGGGGCTTGCTCCCGAATGCGTCAGATCATTCCACTCATGTGTTGAATGATGAACTGCATTCGCGAGCAAGCCCGCTCCCACAGGGGATCTCGGCTGAGGCTGAAAATCATGGCTGACTCGATCTCGCTGAAAAAACTGGTCACCCGCCTGCTCGGCGTGGTGGTGGCAATGTTTGTCTTCGGTTTTGCCCTGGTACCGATCTACGACGTGATGTGCAAGGCCTTCGGCATCAACGGCAAGACCGCCGGGCAGTACGAGGGTGAGCAGGTGGTGGATAACTCGCGGCAGGTGCGCGTGCAGTTTCTGTCGATGAACAACGCCGACATGCCGTGGGAGTTCTACCCCAAGGGTGAGGAACTGGTGACCCATCCCGGCGGCGTAAACGAGATGATCTTCGTCGCCCGCAACCCCACCGACAAACCGATGAGCGCCCAGGCCGTGCCGAGTATCGCACCCAGCGAAGCGGCGGCGTATTTCCACAAGACCGAATGCTTTTGCTTTACCCAGCAGGTGCTGCAGCCCGGTCAGCAGATCGAGATGCCGATGCGTTTCATCATTGACCGCGACATGCCCAAGGACGTGAAGCACCTGACGCTGTCCTACACGCTGTTCGATATCACCGCCCGTCATCCACCGGTGGCTGCAAACACTGGCGGTTAAGCGTGCCCGATAAGGAGAACAATAAATGGCAACTCATGAGCACTATTACGTTCCGGCCCAGAGCAAATGGCCGATCGTCGCCACCATCGGCATGGTCACCACCGTGTACGGCCTGGCGACCTGGTTCAACGATCTGAAGGCTGCGCGCCCGGAATCCCACGGCCCGTACATCTTTTTCGTCGGCGGGCTGCTGCTGGCGTACATGCTGTTCGGCTGGTTCGGGGCGGTGATCAAGGAAAGTCGCGCCGGGCTGTACAGCCCGCAGCTCGACCGCTCGTTCCGCTGGGGCATGAGTTGGTTCATCTTCTCCGAGGTGATGTTCTTCGTCGCCTTCTTCGGCGCACTGTTCTACGTGCGGCACATTTCCGGCCCGGCGCTGGGTGGCGAAGGCCCGAAAGGCATCGCGCACATGCTCTGGCCGAACTTCCAGTTCACCTGGCCGCTGCTGCACACCCCGGACCCGAAACTGTTCCCGCCGCCCAAGGAAGTCATCAGCCCGTGGGGCCTGCCGCTGATCAATACGATCCTGCTGGTCAGCTCCAGCGTGACCATCACCATCGCCCACCACGCCTTGAAAAAAGGCCATCGCGGTGCGCTGAAAATCTGGCTGGCGATCACCGTGCTGCTGGGCTGCGGCTTCCTCGCATTGCAGGCCGAGGAGTACATGCACGCTTATCACGAACTGGGTTTGACGCTGGGTTCGGGCATTTACGGCGCGACGTTCTTCATGCTCACCGGTTTCCACGGCGCCCACGTGACCATCGGCACGATCATTCTGTTCGTGATGCTGATGCGCATCATGAAGGGCCATTTCGATGCCGAGCATCAGTTCGGCTTCGAGGCGGCGAGCTGGTACTGGCACTTCGTCGATGTGGTGTGGATCGGCTTGTTCGTCTTCGTTTACGTACTCTGAGCGCTGATCACCAAGGCGCGTGCGACACCAGTTGGCCGCTGTAGAAGCCCCAGGCGATCAGGCCGACGGTGGCCGCGGCCAATGCCACCCGAACACTCAAGGCGATCACCAGGCGATTGGAACTGCTGTCGTCCTTGACCAGGAAAAACAGGCCGCTGAACAGGCTGATCACCGTGGCAATCAGCAGCAGGACGATGGCTGCTTTGAGCATGGGAAGACTCCGGGGGACAGGCGATGCAGTTGAGTATAGCGATCGCGACGACTGACTTTTTGGCACGGCCATGAAGCGCTTCCGGCCGGGCGTGATACCGACCGTGGTAGTGGCGTTGCTGTTGCCGCTGCTGGTGTCGCTGGGTTTCTGGCAACTGGGCCGGGGGGCGGAGAAAACCGCCCTGCTCGCCACTTACGCCGAGCGCCGCGCGGCTGATCCGATGGCCAGCAGCGAATTGCTGCACAGCGCCGACCCGGCCTTTCGCCGCGTGCATCTGTACGGCCAGTTCGATGGCGCCCACAGCCTGCTGCTCGACAACCGCCAGCGCAACGGCAAGGTCGGTATCGAGCTGCTGCAACCGTTTCAGGATCGGGCCACCGGCCAGTGGCTGCTGGTCAATCGCGGCTGGCTGCCATGGCCGGATCGCCGGGTGACGCCGCAATTCGCAACCCCCACCGACGCGGTCAACCTGGATGCCTGGGTCTACGTCGCCCCCGGCGCGACCTTCCAGTTGCACGCCGACCCGGCCAGCAGCACCTGGCCGCAAACGATCACCGCCGTCGAGCCTGCGAAGCTGTGGAAAACCCTCGAACGCGACGGCTTCGCCTACGAACTTCGTGCCGAACCCGGCCCCGCCAGCTATGAGGCCGACTGGCCGGTCGTCGCCATGGGCCCGGAAAAACACCTTGGATACGCCGTGCAGTGGTTCGCCATGGCCACCGCCCTGCTCGGCCTCTACCTCTACCTTGGATTGCACAACGCAAAGGAGAAACACCATGGGAACGGCCATGAATCCACCCAGCATGTCTGAGGCGAAAACCCCGGCCACCCGCCGCCGCGGGCGGATTCAGCTGCTGCTGATTCTGCTCGGCGTGGTCGGCCCGATGGTGCTGGCGACCGGCATGTACAAACTGCAGTTCTGGGTACCGGAAGGTCGCAGCTACCACGGCGAACTGATCGGCAACGGCCAGACCCGTGCCGACCTCGGCGTACAAGCCGATGAACAGCGCTGGCAGATGCTGGTGACCGCGCCGAAGGATTGCGCGGTGGACTGCCAGCAACTGGTGTACCTCGCCCGGCAGATCCAGATCGGCCTCGGTCGCGACGCCGGTCGCGCCAGCCACGCCCTCGCCGCCGCGCAACCGTTGAGCGCCGACTACGAGGCCAAACTGACCCGCGAATATCCGCAGTTGCAACGCTATCCGCTGGACAGCGCTGCGTTCAGCAAGGCCACCGGCGACAAGGCCACGCCGCAACTGTGGATCATCGACCCCCACGGCAACCTGGTGCTGCGCTACGACCCGAGTGTCAAAGGCAAGGATCTGCTCAACGACCTGCGCCACCTGCTGAAACTGTCGAACATCGGATAAGGGCATCGTCATGGCCAAACCTGGATTTCGCCTCGCGTTGTTTGCCACCCTGCTGGCACTGATCGTCGTGCTGCTCGGCGCCTACACCCGCCTGACCCACGCAGGCTTGGGCTGTCCGGACTGGCCGGGCTGTTACGGTTTTATCAGCGTGCCGAAAAGCGAAGCCCAACTGGCCCATGCCGAGCTGCATTACCCCGACTCGCCGGTGGTGGCGCACAAGGGCTGGAACGAGATGATCCACCGCTACTTCGCCGGCACTCTCGGCCTGCTGATTTCGCTTCTGGCCGGGCGCGCCTGGGTCAATCGTCGTCATCCGGGGCAGCCGCTGAAGCTGCCACTGTTTCTGCTGGCGGTGGTGTTCGCCCAAGCGGCGTTCGGCATGTGGACGGTGACGCTCAAGCTCTGGCCGCAAGTGGTCACCGGGCATCTGCTCGGCGGCTTTGCGACATTGAGTCTGTTGTTCCTGCTGACCTTGCGCCTGTCCGGCGTGCTGCCGGCGCTGACCGTGCCCAAGCGCTTGCAGTACTGGGCGACGGCGGGGCTGTTGCTGGTGATCGGCCAGATTGCCCTCGGCGGCTGGGTCAGCTCCAACTACGCGGCGGTGGCCTGCATCGACTTCCCGACCTGCCACGGCCAGTGGCTGCCGCCGGCAGACTTTGCCAACGGCTTTCATCTGACCCAACACATCGGCCCCAATTATCTCGGCGGCCAACTCGATAGCGATGCGCGCACGGCGATTCACCTGACACACCGCATCGGCGCGCTGCTGGTGACGATCGTCCTGCTCGGTCTGGCCTGGCAACTGAAAGCCGTCGGCATGACCCGACTCGCCGGGCTGGTGCTGGTCGCCCTCGGCGCACAGATCACCCTCGGTATCAGCAACGTATTGTTCCATCTGCCGCTGCCGGTGGCCGTGGCCCACAACGCCGGTGGCGCAGCGCTGCTGCTGACCATGGTGCTGGTCAATTATCACGCGCGCACCAGTCTGGTTCGGGTCAAACAGCCGGTGCTCGCCCGCTGGCGCCTCAGCCCGCGTAAACACGTGGCGGCGCCCATCACCATTAAAGGAGAAACGCCATGGCGCTTCTGATCGGCGAACGTCCCGCGCAAGCGCTGTGGCGTGACTATCTGGAGCTGACCAAGCCGAAAGTGGTGGTGCTGATGCTGATCACCTCGCTGGTCGGCATGTTCCTCGCGACCCGCGCCGGGGTGCCGTGGACGGTGCTGGTGTTCGGCAATCTGGGGATTGCGTTGTGTGCCGGCGGCGCGGCGGCGGTCAATCATGTGGTGGATCGGCGTATCGACGCGGTAATGGCGCGCACCCACAAACGGCCATTGGCCGAGGGCCGGGTTTCACCCGGAGCGGCGCTGACCTTTGCGCTGGTGCTGGCGCTGCTCGGGCAGGCGATGCTGCTGACCTTCACCAATGCGCTGACCGCGTGGCTGACCCTCGCTTCGTTACTCGGCTACGCGGTGATCTACACCGGCTTCCTCAAACGCGCGACGCCACAGAACATCGTCATCGGCGGTCTTGCCGGCGCCGCTCCTCCGCTGCTCGGCTGGACCGCCGCTACCGGCCATGTCAGCGCCGAACCGTTGCTGCTGGTGCTGATCATCTTCGCCTGGACCCCGCCGCACTTCTGGGCGCTGGCGATTCATCGTAAAGAGGAATACGCCAAGGCCGACATCCCGATGCTGCCGGTGACCCACGGCGAGCACTACACCAAGGTGCATATTCTGCTGTACACCTTCGCGCTGCTCGCGGTGAGCCTGCTGCCGTACGTGATTCACATGAGCGGCGTGCTCTACCTGATCTGCGCCCTCGCGCTGGGCGCAAGGTTTCTGCAATGGGCCGTGGTGCTGTACCGTGGCACTCGGCCGCACGCGGCGATCAACACCTTCAAGTACTCTATTTATTACTTGTTCCTGTTGTTCATCGCCCTGCTCGTAGACCACTACTTACTGTTGAACCTATGACTCGAACCCAGAAAACCGTCTTCATCCTCGTCGCCGTGATCGCGCTGATCCTGGGACTTACCGTCAACAAAGTGCTGAGTGGCAAGGGCCAGGGCGACCCCACCGCGCTGATCGACGCCGGCATCATCCTGCTGCCGCAGAGCCGCACCCTGCCTAGCGTGACCATGACCAACCAGGACGGCCAGCCGGTCGCCATCGACGAGTTGAAAGGCAAGTGGAGCCTGCTGTTTTTCGGCTACACCTTCTGCCCGGACATCTGCCCGACCACCCTCGCCCAACTGCGCCAGATCAAGAGCGAGTTGCCCAAGGATGCTGTGGATAAACTGCAGATCGTGCTGGTCAGCGTCGACCCGAACCGCGACACCCCGCAGCAGTTGAAGCAGTACCTGGGTTACTTCGATCCACAGTTCGTCGGCCTGACGCCGAAGTCGATCGAGGAGCTGCAGAAGGTCGCCAATGCGGTGAGTATTCCGTTCATTCCGGCCGATACCAGCAAACCGAATTACACCGTCGACCATAGCGGCAATCTGGCGGTGATCGGGCCGGATGGGACGCAGCGCGGGTTTATTCGTGCGCCGTTGAACAACGCCAAACTGGTTGCGCAGCTGCCAGTAATGCTCAACCGTAAATAGCCAAGATCAAAAGCCACCCCTCACCCTAACCCTCTCCCGTAGGGAGAGGGGACTGACCGAGGGATGCTGACGAAATACGCCGACCTGTAAGTCCTTTGCCGAATCCATAATCGACCCAATCTTTCAGGTCGATGTACAACGCAAGACACCTCGGTCGGCTCCCTCTCCCTCCGGGAGAGGGCTGGGGTGAGGGGCGAATACACAGCAGGTCCAAAACCGAACACTCGGCCACACAAAAAAAGGGGACGCCATTGGCGTCCCCTTTTCATTGCAGCTATCTGTATCAGAACGCCGGCAATACCGCGCCTTTGTACTTCTCGGTAATGAACTGCTTCACTTCCGGGCTGTGCAGCGCAGCAGCCAGTTTCTGCATCGCGTCGCTGTCCTTGTTGTCGGCACGGGACACCAGGATGTTGACGTACGGCGAGTCGTTGCCTTCGATCACCAGCGCGTCCTTGGACGGATCGAGCTTGGCTTCCAGCGCGTAGTTGGTGTTGATCAGCGCCAGGTCGACCTGGGTCAGCACGCGCGGGATGGTCGCGGCTTCCAGTTCACGGATTTTCAGGTCTTTCGGGTTTTCGGCGATGTCTTTGACGGTCGACAGGATGTTCTTCGGATCCTTCAGAGTGATCAGGCCAGCCTTGGCCAGCAGCAGCAGCGCACGGCCGCCGTTGGTGGCGTCGTTCGGGATCACCACGTTGGCGCCGCTTGGCAGGTCTTTCAGATCCTTGATCTTGCTCGAGTAGGCGCCCAGCGGCTCCAGGTGCACGCCGGTCACAGCCACCAGGTTGGTGCCCTTGGCCTTGTTGAACTCATCGAGGTACGGCTGGTGCTGGAAGAAGTTGGCGTCCAGGCGCTTCTCGGCAACCTGTACGTTCGGCTGGATGTAGTCGGTGAAGACCTTGACCTTCAGATCCACGCCTTCTTTGGCCAGGGCCGGCTTCACGAATTCGAGGATTTCCGCGTGCGGCACCGGAGTGGCGGCAACGGTCAGGGTTTCAGCGTGGGCCGAAAAAGCGGCTACGGCAGCGAAAGCAGCGATCAGTTTTTTCATTCAGCTAACTCCTTATAAGGCGCCCGTGTGGCGCCTGCCAGCGAATGGCCGGCTCATCTCTTGATTACAAAAACCGGTTATTTGCGCGAGAAATGCACGACCAGTCGGTCGCCGACCATTTGCAGCACTTGTACCAGAATCAACAGCAACACCACGGTAACGATCATCACGTCAGTCTGGAAACGCTGGTAACCGAAACGGATCGCCAGGTCACCCAGACCACCGGCGCCGACCACACCGGCCATCGCCGTGTAGGACACCAGAGTAATCGCGGTCACCGTAATCGCTGCGAAGATGCCTGGACGGGCTTCCGGCAGCAAGGCGTTCATGATGATTTGACGGGTAGTCGCGCCCATCGACTGGGTGGCTTCGATGATGCCGCGATCGACTTCACGCAGCGCGGTTTCCACCAGACGCGCGAAGAACGGCGTCGCACCCACCACCAGCGGTGGAATCGCACCGGCCACGCCCAGCGAAGTGCCGGTGATCAGCACGGTGAACGGGATCATCACGATCAGCAGAATGATGAACGGCAGCGAGCGCAGAATGTTCACCGCCAGCGACATGAAGGCGTAGAGGCCACGACTTTCCAGCAACTGACGCGGACTGCAGAGGAACAGCAACACGCCCAACGGCAAGCCGAGCAACACGGTGAACAGCAGCGATCCGCCAAGCATCAGCATGGTGTCGCCGGTGGCCAGCCAGATTTCGTACCAGTCGATATTGGTGAAGAAACTCATCAGGGCTTCCATTAACGCAGCACCTCCATATGAACGTCAGCGGCGGTGAAGCGGGCGAATGCCGCTTCCATGTCGCCACCGGTGACGGCGAGGGTCAATTGCCCGTAAGGAATGTCTTTGATGCGGTCGATGCGACCGGCGAGGATGCTGTAGTCGACCCCGGTTTCCCGGGCAACGGTACCGAGCAACGGCGCGTAGGTTGCTTCGCCCTGGAAGGTCAGACGCACGATGCGACCCGGCACGTGAGCGAAGTCATCGCGCTGTTCACTTTCGTCGATCTGCTCGCTTTCCTGGACGAAACGCTTGGTGGTCGGGTGCTGCGGATGCAGGAACACATCGGCCACCGAGCCTTGCTCGACGATCACCCCGGCGTCCATCACTGCCACCTGATCGCAGACGCGACGGATCACGTCCATCTCGTGGGTGATCAGGACGATGGTCAGCTTCAGTTCGCGGTTGATCTCGGCCAGCAGTTGCAGGACCGACGCGGTGGTCTGCGGATCTAGGGCACTGGTGGCCTCGTCGCACAGCAGGATCTTCGGCTTGGTCGCCAGGGCGCGGGCGATGCCGACGCGCTGCTTCTGGCCGCCGGACAATTGTGCCGGGTACTTCTTGGCGTGATCGGACAGACCGACCCGTGCCAGCAACTCGGCGACACGCTGATTGATTTCGCTGCTCGACAACTCGCCCGCCAGGGTCAGGGGCAGCGCGACGTTGTCGGCCACGGTCTTGGAGGCGAGCAGGTTGAAGTGCTGGAAGATCATCCCGACTTGCTGACGGAAGCGGCGCAGGCCGTTGGCGTCCAGCGCGGTGACTTCTTCGCCGTCGACGATGATCTTGCCGCCGCTGGAGTCTTCCAGGCGATTGATCAGACGCAGCAGGGTACTTTTTCCCGCACCGGAATGGCCAATCAGGCCGAAGACCTGACCGTTTTCAATCGAAAGACTGGTCGGGTGCAGGGCGGGGATGTCCTTACCGGCGACGCGGTAAGTTTTGTGGACGTTTTGAAACTCGATCACGTAGCGAACCTTGTGGGGCGCGTTAGAAAAGGATCAGCGGTTAGCCGGGCGCGCATTTTAGCCTGTCCGTATAGAGGTTCTTAGCATTTATTTCGCAATTAACCTTCGATTTGGCAATAACAAGATCAAAGGTCATAAAAAAGGAACGCCCATTCCTGCTCATTGGTCACTAGTTAAGCGACTTGAAACCCTGGGTAACCGTGCCCGGAAACGCTCAAGAGTCCCCGTTGAAACGGGGTCAACCGAGGAGTTTACGTCTGATGAGCAGCAAGAAACCTACGACCGACAAAAGCCAACTGGCCGGAACCGATACCAAGGATCGCGCCAACACCAACGCCAAACTCGACAGTCTGGAGAAGTTTCGCTCCGACGCGACCGGCCAGGCCCTGCGCACCAATCAGGGAGTGAAGGTCGCCGATAACCAGAACACCCTCAAGGCCGGCCCGCGCGGGCCGTCGTTGCTGGAAGACTTCATCATGCGTGAAAAGATCACGCACTTTGACCACGAACGCATTCCGGAGCGCATCGTCCATGCGCGCGGTACTGGCGCGCATGGTTTCTTTCAGGCCTACGAGAACCATTCGACGCTGACCAAGGCCGGCTTCCTGCAGGATCCGGGGAAAAAGACCCCGGTGTTCGTGCGTTTTTCCACGGTGCAGGGGCCGCGCGGTTCCGGCGATACCGTGCGTGACGTGCGCGGTTTCGCCGTGAAGTTCTTCACCGACGAGGGCAACTTCGATCTGGTCGGCAACAACATGCCGGTGTTTTTCATTCAGGACGCGATCAAGTTTCCCGACTTCGTCCACGCGGTAAAACCCGAACCGCACAATGAGATCCCGACCGGCGGCTCGGCCCACGATACGTTCTGGGACTTCGTTTCGCTGGTGCCGGAATCGGCGCACATGGTGATCTGGGCGATGTCCGACCGGGCGATCCCGAAAAGCCTGCGCAGCATGCAGGGCTTTGGCGTGCACACCTTCCGCCTGGTCAACGCCGAGGGCAAATCGCGCTTCGTCAAATTCCACTGGCGCCCGACCGCCGGCACCTGCTCGCTGGTGTGGGACGAGGCGCAGAAGCTCGCCGGTAAAGACACCGACTACCACCGTCGCGATCTCTGGGAAGCCATCGAGATGGGCGACTACCCGGAATGGGAGCTGGGCGTACAGATCATCGAGGAGGAAAACGAGCACGACTTCGATTTCGACATCCTCGACCCGACCAAGCTGATCCCCGAAGAAATTGTGCCGATCACCCCGCTGGGCAAGATGACCCTGAACCGTAACCCGGACAACTTCTTTGCCGAGACCGAACAGGTCGCGTTCTGCCCGGGCCACATCGTGCCGGGGATCGACTTCTCCAACGATCCGCTACTGCAAGGCCGGCTGTTTTCCTACACCGACACGCAAATCAGCCGACTCGGTGGGCCGAACTTTCATGAGCTGCCGATCAACCGCCCGGTCGCGCCGTTCCACAACGGTCAGCGCGACGCGCAGCACCGCACAGTGATCGACAAGGGGCGCGCGTCCTACGAGCCGAACTCGATCGATGGCGGCTGGCCGAAAGAGACCCCGCCAGCCGCGCAGGACGGTGGTTTCGAGACTTATCCGGAACGCATCGACGCCGCCAAGATCCGCCAGCGCAGCGAATCGTTCAGCGATCACTTCTCGCAGGCGCGACTGTTCTTCAACAGCATGAGTGACCATGAGAAGGAACACATCATTGCCGCCTACAGCTTCGAGCTGGGCAAGGTTGAGCGCGAGTTCATCCGTGCGCGGCAGGTGAATGAGATTCTCGCCAATATCGACCTGGAACTGGCCAAACGTGTCGCGGCCAACCTCGGGCTGCCGGCGCCAAGCAAAGGCACGGTCGAGGTGCGTAAGACTTCGTTCGATCATTCGCCAGCGCTGAGTCAGGCCAATCTGCTGCCAGAGAACATCAAAACCCGAAAAGTGGCGATTCTTGCGGCGAACGGTGTCGATGGTGCGGCAATTGATGCGATGAAGAAGGCATTGGCAGCGGAAGGTGCCCACGCCAAGCTGCTCGGCCCGACTTCGGCACCGGTGAAGACGGCCGACGGCAAAGCCCTGCCGGTGGACGCCTCCATGGAAGGCATGCCTTCAGTGATCTTCGATGCGGTGTTCGTGCCGGGTGGCGCGGCGTCGATCAAGGCGTTGAGCGGCGACGGCGTGGCGCTGCATTACCTTCTGGAAGCCTACAAGCACCTGAAGGCGATTGCGCTGCACGGCGATGCCAAGCAGTTGCAGGATCTGCTCAAGCTCGAGGCGGATGACGGGTTGCTGCAGGGCAAGGATGTGCCGGGGTTGACCAAGCCGTTCTTCGCGGCGATCGGGCAGCATCGGGTTTGGGATCGCGAGCCTAAGGCCAAAGCCATTCCAGCTTAAGGAAACTGGCTGCCTGAGAGGACGCCTTCGCGAGCAAGCCCGCTCCCACAGGGTTCACGCTGGACCTGTGGGAGCGGGCTTGCTCGCGAAGCTTTTCAGGGTTTAGCTGGAATCAGAACCATCTGCGCCGGCACCGCGCGCAGAATCTGCTTCTCGATGCGCAACTCGAAATCCGGATTCAGTTTCTTCACCCGCTTGCTCAGCAGAGTCGCCAGCCAAGGGTAATCCTGAGTGCGCGGTGCCTGAATGCTCACGGCACATTCGTAATTCACCACATCGGCGGCGATCGCGTCGAGTTGCCGGCGAAGTTTGCGGCTATCGTTGATGTTCAGCGCCACCGTGGTGCTTTCGGCGGTCGGATCGATGACCTTGGCTTTCGGTTTGGCTTCGGCCGCCAGCAGCGCCGCTTCGGCTTTCTCCAGCTCGGCTTTACGGGCTTCGGTGATCGCCCCATTGACGCCACCGGTCAGCGCCGGGGCCTTGGGCATCAGCGCGCGGGCACGGCTCAGTGCGGTCGCTGCCGCGTTCACATCACCTTTCTGCAACACGATCTGACTGCGGCGCAGGTAGGCTTCGGCCAACTGGCGCTGGTATTGCTCGAGCGACTGATCGTTGGGGTTCTGTGCCTGCAAGGCGGCCAATTGGTCTTCGGCGGTGGCCAGTTCGCTGCTGGCCAGGCTTTGCTCCAGCTGTGCGATGGCCGTGGCCCGCGCGTCGGGGGCTTCGGCCACCGGCGGCGTGCTTTGGCAGGCGCCCAGCAGCACGGAAAATGCGACAAGGAGCAGATAACGGGAGGCGAACGGCTTCATTCCTGCGACTCTCTATTTGCGCAAAAAGCGAGCAAGTCTACACCCCTCGACGGGGCAGAACAAAACTCAGCAGAAACAGTGCGGCTGCCGTCACAACGATTGACGGCCCCGCCGGGGTGTCCTTGAACCATGACAGCGCCAGCCCGCCACACACGGCGAGCATGCCCAGCAGGCTCGCGCCCAGCGCCATCTGCTCCGGCGAACGGGCGTGACGTTGTGCCGCAGCCGCCGGGATGATCAACAGCGAAGTAATCAGCAACACACCGACGATTTTCATCGCCACCGCGATCACCACCGCGATCAACAGCATCAGCGCCATGCGCAGACCCGCCACCGGCAGGCCTTCGACCCTGGCCAATTCCTCATGCACGGTAATCGCCAGCAGCGGCCGCCACAGCGTCACCAGCAACACCAGCACTGCCGCGCTGCCACCGAGGATCCACGCCAGATCGGTCGGACTGATCGCCAGCAAGTCGCCGAACAGATAGGCCATCAGGTCGATCCGCACTTCATGCATGAAGCTTAGTACCACCAGGCCAAGAGAGAGCGTACTCGGCGCGAGAATCCCCAACAGCGTGTCCGACGCCAGCGGCTGACGCTGCTGCAACGTCACCAGCAGCACCGCCAGCAGCAGGCAGCCGACGGTCACCGCCACCGTCGGACTGACATCCAGCAGAAAGCCCAGGGCCACGCCAAGCAGCGCGGCGTGGGACAGGGTGTCGCCGAAATAGGCCATGCGCCGCCAGACCACGAACGAACCCAACGGCCCGGCAACCAGCGCCAGCGCCAGACCTGCAAGCAGGGCATACAACAGAAAATCAGCCATGCTTGCAGTGGTCTCCGTGAACGTGGGTGTGGCCCGCAGCGGGCGCCTTGACCACCGAACCGTGCAGGTCGTGGGCGTGGTCGTGATGGTGGTGATAGATCGCCAGGCTCGGCGCGTTCTTGCCGAACAGCTCGACGAACGCCGGATCGCCGCTGACCTGCTCGGGGTGCCCGGAACAGCAGACGTGTTGGTTGAGGCAGACCACCTGATCGGTGGTGCTCATCACCAGATGCAAATCGTGCGAGACCATCAGCACCCCGCAACCATGCCGGTCGCGCAGGCGAGTGATCAGGCTGTACAGCTCGGCCTGGCCGGCGACATCCACGCCCTGCACCGGCTCGTCGAGCACCAACAACTCCGGCTCGCGCAACAGCGCCCGGGCCAGCAGCACGCGCTGCATTTCGCCGCCGGAAACGGTCTGCACCGGGCTGTCGATAACGTGCTCGGCGCCGACTTCCCTCAGCGCAGCCAGCGCACGCGGGCGATCAACACCCGGCACCAGACGCAGGAAACGCAGCACCGACAGCGGCAAGGTCGGGTCGACGTGAAGCTTTTGCGGCATGTAGCCGACGCGCAGTTTCGGCTTGCGCCAGACACTGCCGCTGTCAGGCTTCAGCAGGCCAAGCACGGCGCGCACCAGTGTGGTCTTGCCGGCGCCGTTGGGGCCGATCAGGGTGACGATCTGCCCCGGTTCGACGCTCAGCTCGATGTTGTCCAGCACGGTCTGCCCGGCAAACGTGACGGCGACGTGCTCCAGACGGATCAACGGGTTGCTCATCAGGCCCCCTGGCAACCGGAGCACAGGCCGACCACTTCGACGGTCTGTGCTTCGACGATGAAGCCGACATCCTTGGCGCTATTGATGATCGCGTCGCTGATAGCTTTCTGTTCCAGCTCAATGGCGGCGTGGCAGTCGCGGCAGATCAGGAACTGGCCCTGATGCGCATGTTCCGGATGCACGCAACCGACAAAGGCGTTGAGCGAAGAAATGCGGTGCACCAGGCCATTTTCCAGGAGGAAATCCAGCGCGCGGTACACGGTCGGCGGCGCGGCGCGGCGGCCGTCCTGCTCGCTGAGCACCGCCAGAATGTCGTAGGCGCCCAGCGGCTTGTGGCTCTGCCACACCAGCTCCAGCACCCGCCGGCGCAACGCAGTCAGGCGCAGGCCTTTCTGGGCGCACAAGGTATCGGCCTCGGTCAGTGCGCTGTGCACGCAATGAGAGTGGTCGTGTGGACGGCTGGCAATCGGTGTAATAGGCATGGGCGGCGACGAGTTTTGATAGAGACGTTATTATGTTACCCGTTCTCGCCTCCTTGAGTGGTCATCGTGTCCCGACTTTTTTCTGTTTTTGTGGCGTTTATCGCCAGTTTTCTGCTGATCGGTTCGGCTCAGGCCGAGGTCAAGGTCCTCACCAGCATCAAACCGTTGCAGCTGATTGCCGCGGCCGTGCAGGACGGTGTGGCCATCCCGGAAGTGCTGCTGCCGCCGGGCGCGTCGCCGCATAACTACGCGCTGCGCCCGTCCGACGTGCGCAAGGTGCAATCGGTGGATCTGCTGTACTGGATCGGCCCGGACATGGAAGGTTTCCTGCCACGGGTGCTCAACGGTCGTACGCTGCCAAGCGTGGCCGTGCAGGATCTGCCGGGCATGAAGCTGCGCCGCTTCGCCGAAGACAGCCACTCCCACGCCGAAGACGCCGACGAGCATGATCACGATCATCGCCCGGGCACGCTGGACGCGCATTTGTGGCTATCGCCGGTCAACGCGCGGGTCATTGCCGACAAAATGGCCGCCGACCTCAGCGCAGCCGATCCGGCCAACGCCGAGCGCTATCAGAGCAACGCCAAGGCTTTCGATGAGCGCCTCGACGCACTGGATGCACGCTTGAAAAAGCGCATGGCTGATGTCGAGGGCAAACCGTACTTCGTGTTCCACGAAGCCTTCGATTACTTCGAGGACGCTTACGGCCTGAAACACACTGGCGTGTTCAGCGTGGCCGCCGAAGTGCAGCCGGGTGCGCAGCATGTGGCTGCGATGCGCAAGCGCCTGCAGGAAGTGGGCAAGACCTGTGTGTTCAGCGAACCGCCGCTGCGTCCGCGCCTGGCGGAAACCCTGGTGGCAGGCCTGCCGGTGAAGCTGGCGGAGCTGGATGCATTGGGCGGTTACACCCCGGCAACCGCTCAGGGTTATGAGCAGGTGCTGGAGAAATTGGGCAACGATCTGGCCGGGTGCCTGGAATCGTTGTAACCCCACAAGACCTGTGGCGAGGGAGCTTGCTCCCGCTTGAGTGCGCAGCACTCACAAAATATGGGCTGAATGCCAGAATTTTGGGGGCCGCTTCGCAGCCCAGCGCGAGCAAGCTCGCTCGCCACACTTTAGAGAGCGAATGGTAGCGGCGTATGCACCTGCTGCCGCTGCGCCAAACGCTGCTCGAACTCCTGCGGATCGTGAATCAGCACGTCCTGCCCGGCAAACTGCTCGGCGGCGATCAACCGCGACAACCAGAACCGCACACACGCCACGCGCAACATGGTCGGCCATAGCTCCGCTTCAGCGGCCGTGAACGGACGTAGCGCCGCATAGGCACCGAGGAATGCGCGGGCACGCGGCCCGTCAATCAAACCTTCCTCGTCCGAACACCAGTCATTCAAGGCAATCGCCACGTCATAGAGCATCGGCCCCGAGCAGGCGTTGTAGAAGTCGATCAACCCGGTCAGGTGCGTGCCTTCGAACATCGCATTGTCGCGGAACAGGTCAGCGTGAATGTTGGCCCGTGGCAGCGCGAGAATTCTGTCTTTCTGGTGGGTGATTTCATCCAGTGCCTTGTGCAGCAACGCACGCGGTTCGTCACTCAGGTGCGAAAGAAACTCGGTGCCCTCCTCCAGCATCCAGTCCAGGCCACGGTCGGTCTTGCGCTTGATCATGCGCTCGCCCTGGGTCGCCAGGTGCAGATGCGCCTGCAACTCGCCGACCTGCGCGCAATGCTGGGCGTTGGCGACCTTGATGTGCTTGCCGGACAGGCGCGGCTGCAGCAGCGCCGGTTTGCCCTTGAGCTCACGCAGCGCCACGCCGTCGGTGGTACGCAGCGCGTAGGGCACCGGCAGATCGGCCTCGTGCAGTACGTCGAGCAGGTCGATGAAGAACGGCATTTCCTGCACCGGGCCGCGTTCGACCAGGGTCAGGACGAACTCGCCCTGCTCCAGGCTGATAAAGAAATTGGTGTTTTCGCTGCCGGCGGCGATCCCCTGGAAATCAAGCAGACGGCCGAGCCCGTAAGGGGCGAGAAAGGTTTCCAGCTCGGGCCGAGCCAGGGGGGTGAACACAGACATGGTTAAAAACTGCTCAGTTCGGGCGCCGCAATCAAGCGACGCCGATTAAAAGTCGGGAATCTTACTTCCAGGTAAAGATTTCCCACGACGGAATCAGCATATCCGGTTGGTCGGAACGGATGTAGTTCACGTCCGAACCATCGGCGCGCACCAGAAAATACGGTTTGCCGCCCTTCGGCGTGACCTTGATCGCATACACGAAGCCACTGCGGCTGTATTCCTGAATGACCTTGTCGCCTTCGGTGTGCGTGTTGATGGTAACTTCCGGCTCCTTTGACGGCGCATCATCCGCCGCCATCGCGGCCATTGGTGAGGCAGCAATCAAACCGACCAGCAGCAAGCGATTTAACGTACGCATGATAACCTTGTCCCTTTGTCGTCAACGGTCCCGCTATTCTAGCGCCGGGCCCGCCGAAAAGGTTGATTCTGCTCATGAGCCAAGCCCCCCTCGTCCTGGTGGACGGTTCGTCTTACCTGTACCGCGCGTTCCATGCACTGCCACCGCTGACCACCTCCAAAGGCCTGCCGACCGGCGCGGTCAAAGGTGTGCTGAACATGCTCAAGAGTCTGCGCAAGCAGTACCCGGACAGCCCGTTCGCCGTGGTCTTCGACGCCAAGGGCGGGACGTTTCGCGATGAGATGTACGCCGAATACAAGGCCAACCGTCCAAGCATGCCCGACGACATGCGCGTGCAGATCGAGCCACTGCACCAGAGCGTGATCGCCCTCGGCTTCCCGCTGCTGTGCGTGGACGGCGTCGAGGCTGACGACGTTATCGGCACGCTGGCCCGCAGCAGCGCAGCAGCGGATCGCCCGGTGATCATCTCCACCGGTGACAAGGACATGGCGCAACTGGTCGACGGTCACATTACCTTGGTCAACACCATGTCCGGTAGCTCGATGGACGTGGAGGGCGTGAAGGAGAAATTCGGCGTCGCTCCCGAGCAGATCATCGATTATCTGGCGCTGATGGGCGATTCTTCCGACAACATCCCGGGCGTTCCCGGCATCGGCCCGAAAACCGCTTCCGGCCTGCTGGTCGGGGTCAACGGTGGACTCACCGAGCTTTACGCGAATCTCGACATCGTGCCGACGCTGCCGATCCGCGGGGCCAAGACCCTGCCGGCCAAGCTCGAAGAGCACAAGGAGATGGCCTTCCTCTCCTATCAACTGGCAACGATCAAGGTCGACGTGCCGCTGGACATCGGCCTCGACGACCTGCAAATGGGCGCGGAAGACCCGGCCAAGCTCTACGAGCTCTACACCCTGCTGGAATTCAAGAGCTGGCTGAATGATCTGGATCGCGACGCCAAGCGCCAGGAACTGAGCGCAGCCGCCGAGCCTGCGCCGGCTGGCGATCTGTTCAGCGCACCAGCGGACGAAGCGCCTGCCGCCCCCGCTGAAGCCGCCTACGAAACCATTCTCGACCAGACGCGTTTCGACGCCTGGCTGGAGAAACTGAACAACGCCAAGCTGTTCGCCTTCGACACCGAAACCACCGGCATCGACGCGCAGCAGGCGCAACTGGTCGGCCTGTCGTTCGCGGTGCAGGCCAACGAAGCGGCGTACATCCCGCTGACCCACTCCTACATCGGCGTGCCGGAGCAACTGGATCGCGACACTGTGCTGCGCGCGCTCAAGCCGATTCTGGAAGACCCGAACAAACTCAAGGTCGGTCAGCACGCCAAGTTCGACATGAACATCCTGGCCAACTGCGCCATCGGCGGCGATCAGAGCCAAGGCATCAACGTGCGCGGCATCGCCTTCGATACCATGCTTGAGTCCTACGTGCTCAACTCCACCGCGACCCGCCACGACATGGACAGCCTCGCGCAGAAGTACCTGGATCACACCACCGTGAGCTTCCAGGACATCGCCGGCAAAGGCGCCAAGCAACTGACCTTCGACCAGATCGCTTTGGAGCAGGCCGGCCCGTACGCCGCCGAAGACGCCGACATCACCTTGCGCCTGCACCAGACTCTGTTCGACAAACTCAGCGCCATCCCGAGCCTGGCCAGCGTGCTGACCGACATCGAGATCCCGCTGGTGCCGGTGCTGGCGCGCATCGAGCGTCAAGGCGCGTTCGTCGACGCCGAACTGCTCGGCATCCAGAGCATCGAGCTGGGCAACAAGATGGTCGCGCTGGAGCGCGAAGCATTCGAGATCGCCGGGGAAGAATTCAACCTCGGCTCGCCGAAGCAGTTGGGCGTGATCCTCTACGAAAAGCTCGGCCTGCCGGTGCTGAAGAAGACCGCCAAGGGCCAGCCATCGACCGCTGAGGAAGTGCTGGCCAAGCTCGCCGAGGACGATCACCGTCTGCCGAAAGTGCTGATGGAACACCGTTCCATGAGCAAACTGAAAAGCACCTACACCGATCGGCTGCCGGAGCAGATCAACCCGCGCACCGGGCGTATCCACACCTCGTACCACCAGGCCGTGGCTTCTACCGGACGCCTGTCCTCCAGCGATCCGAACCTGCAGAACATTCCGGTGCGTACCGCTGAAGGCCGGCGTATTCGCCAGGCGTTCGTTGCGCCAAAGGGCTACAAACTGCTGGCGGCGGACTATTCGCAGATCGAGCTGCGGATCATGGCCCACCTGTCCAAAGACGAAGGCCTGATGAACGCCTTCCGCAACAACCTGGACGTGCACACCGCGACCGCCGCTGAAGTGTTCAAGGTTGAGCTGAACGAAGTGACTTCCGACCAGCGCCGTGGCGCCAAGGCGATCAACTTCGGCCTGATCTACGGCATGGGCGCGCAGAAGCTCGGCAAGGACATCGGCGTCGACACCAAGATCGCCAAGGCCTACATCGACACCTACTTCGCCCGCTACCCGGGTGTGCGCGAATACATGGAGCGCACCCGCAAGCAGGCCGCTGATCAGGGCTATGTCGAGACCTTCTTCGGTCGCCGTCTGTATCTGCCGGAAATCAACTCGAACAAGCCGCAGGAACGCGCTGCCGCCGAGCGCACGGCGATCAACGCGCCGATGCAGGGCACTGCCGCCGACATCATCAAGAAAGCCATGGTGGCGGTGGATAACTGGCTGACGGCTTCGGGGCTGGACGCCAAAGTCATCCTGCAGGTGCACGATGAACTGGTGCTGGAGGTTCGCGAGGATCTGGTCGATCAGGTCAGCCAGGAAATCCGCCTGCACATGAGCGAAGCGGCGAAGCTGGACGTGCCGTTGCTGGTGGAAGTCGGCGTCGGCAACAACTGGGATGAAGCGCACTAAGGCATCTGGCCCGGGCGTTTGCCGCGACACACCGTCGCGGCAAACGCCCGAAACGCGCTTATTTCGAAACGCGCTTGGGGTAATTCCAAAGCTTTTTGAAAAAAATCTGAACTAATCTGACAACTCACTACTCAGAGATACTGAATGGCTGGTGAAGCCCTTCAATGCTCCTATGTTGTGTTAAGTGTTGGCAGATATCTGAACCCCGCCCTAGCGGTTCGGAGCTTAAACCCCGGAACTTCTCCCTCCCCATACGAAGTCCGGGGCTTTTTTTACCCAAAAATCGGCTGTAGCGCGGTCATGCTGCGTTAAAAGCGTTACTAAAAATGCTCATTTAGGTCCCCTAAACTCCGCTTTTTATTAACGCTTTTGCCTTGCCTGACCGCACTACAACCAATTTTCCATAATCCGATTATTCAGCTGTTGTTTCCGCACCCTTGTCCGCCAGTTCCATCCAGCCTGCCAACACAGTGTAGGCCTCTTCCAGACCCATGCGTTTTGGCGCCGAGAACAGCTGGATCGTCACCAGATCACCCCAGCCCTTGCGGATTTCCGACTGCACTTTCAGCAGCGTGTTCTTGGCTGCGCCATAGGTCAGCTTGTCGGCCTTGGTCAGCAGAATGTGCATCGGCATGCCGGCGGCAACGGCCCAGTCGAGCATCAGCAGGTCGAAATCGGTCATTGGATGGCGGATGTCCATCATCAAAATCAAACCCTTCAAACTCTCGCGGCCACCGAGGTAAGCCTCGAGGTGACGCTGCCAGTGTTGCTTGAGCGGGATCGGTACTTTTGCATAACCATAGCCCGGCAGGTCGACCAGACGCCGTTCATCGTCTAGCTTGAAGAAGTTCAACAGCTGTGTGCGACCCGGGGTTTTCGAGGTGCGCGCCAGGCTGGCGTGAGTCAGGGTGTTCAGTGCACTGGATTTACCAGCGTTGGAACGACCGGCGAACGCCACTTCGAAGCCTTCGTCGTCAGGGCATTGATCGACTTTGGCGGCACTGAGCATGAACGTGGACTGTTGGCACAGGCCGAGGATGGGATTCTTGAGTTGCATGGGATTTCCGATGTGGGCGGCGCCGGGATTGGGCGCGGAACGCGGTGTCGCTTCCGTTTCAGTGACGCCAGTATATAATGCCGCAGATTTTGTGTGTGCTTTGTCCCAGCGAAGGATGAAGTTCACGAGAGCGACAGACCTTGATTGCGCATTAGAACGCAGAACGCTCTCAACCCTGAAAAGGTCGTTTAAATGGCTGCTGGCTGCCGGAGTCCTGCTACCGCTTTACAGCGCACAGGCTACACAGGATCCGGAAGCCGTGTACAACCATGTTTGTGGTGCCTGTCATGCCGGCCAACTCCCCATGGCGCCCGAAAGAGGCGATAAGGAAGCCTGGACGCCGAGGTTGGCGAAAGGGATGGCGACGCTGGTGCAACACGTGACCCAGGGTTTCAAGGCGATGCCGCCGCGTGGTTTGTGCATGGACTGCAGTGCCGAGGATTACCAGGCCATCATCCTCTGGATGAGCGAGTAAACCCGGTCCATAACTTTTAACCCTTAGCCGTAGTTGGATTAGCTGATGAACAAATTGATCGTGAGTCTGCTGTTGACCGTGGGAATCTCAGGCATCGCCCATGCTGCTGGGGATGCAGCAGCCGGCCAGGCGAAAGCCGCCGTTTGCGGGGCCTGCCATGGCCCGGACGGAAACAGCATGGCGCCAAACTTCCCGAAACTGGCCGGTCAAGGTGAACGCTACCTCGACAAGCAGTTGCACGACATCAAGTCGGGCAAGCGCGTCGTTCTGGAAATGACCGGCCTGCTGACCAACCTGAGCGATCAGGATCTGGCCGACATCGCCGCCTACTTCGCCAGCCAGAAAGGCAGCGTCGGCGCCGCCGATCCAAAGATCGTCGCGCGAGGTGAAGCCCTGTTCCGTGGCGGCAACCTGGACAAAGGCCTGCCAGCCTGTACCGGCTGCCACTCGCCGAACGGTGCCGGCAACGCCGCCGCAGGCTTCCCGCACCTGGGTGGCCAACACGCTCAATACATCGCCAAACAACTGACCGAATTCCGCAAGGAAGAAGGCGGTCGCGCCAACGACGGCGACTCCATGCCAATGCGCACCATCGCTCGCAAACTGAGCGACGAAGATATCGCCGCGGTCGCCAGCTACATCCAGGGCCTGCACTAACCGCCCTGAATCGAGCGTTAACGCTGATGGACATCTCCTGCAACGTTAACGCTCGATTAATCCGTCGCAGCAAGTATAAAAAGGGTGGCTTTGGCTGCCCTTTTTTGTGGCCGCTGCCGTTACACTACAGAACTCATGCCCGCCAGGATCTGTCTGAAAACAGGTCGCGCGAGGCGACCAAAATTGTCCAGGAGTAAAGCATGCGTAATCTGATCATCAGCGCCGCTCTCGTCGCTGCCAGCCTGTTCGGCTTCACCGCCCAGGCTGCCGAAGCACCGGCCGCCCCTTATGTCGAACTGGCCAACCCGGTGCCGGTGGCAGTACCTGGCAAGATCGAAGTGGTGGAGCTGTTCTGGTACGGCTGCCCGCATTGCTACTCCTTCGAGCCAGTGATCAATCCCTGGGTTGAAAAACTGCCATCCGACGTCAACTTCGTGCGTATTCCGGCCATGTTCGGCGGCCCGTGGGACGCTCATGGCCAGATGTTCCTGACCCTGGAAGCGATGGGCGTCGAGCACAAGGTTCATGCTGCGGTATTCAATGCCATCCAGAAAGAACGCAAACCCCTGACCAAGCCTGAAGACATGGCTGACTTCCTTGCCACTCAAGGCGTCGACAAGGACAAGTTCCTGGCCACCTTCAACTCGTTCGCCATCAAAGGGCAGATCGTCAAGGCACGTGAGCTGGCCAAGAAGTATGAAATCACTGGCGTTCCAACCATGATCGTCAACGGCAAATACCGCTTTGACGTCGGCTCTGCCGGTGGCGAGAAAGAAGCGCTGCAACTGGCTGATCAACTGATCGCCAAAGAGCGAGCGGCCAACAAGGCAGCTGCCAACTAAGCGCGGCAATCGCCATGCGCCGCTGGGGCACCGAACGCATCGTTGGCCTGCATGATCCGCAGGTCAACGAGCATCACCTGGAGTCCACGGGCCTGCCCGCAGACCATCGTCTGCGCTTGCTCAGCTTCAACATCCAGGTCGGCATCAGCACCGAGCGCTATCGGCACTACCTGACCCGCAGCTGGCAGCATCTGCTGCCGCACACCGGGCGCTCAGGCAATCTGCAAAAAATCGGCGACCTGCTTGGCGACTTCGATCTGGTCGCCCTGCAGGAAGCCGATGGCGGCAGCCTGCGCTCAGGCTACGTCAATCAAGTCGAACACCTGGCCCACCTCGGCGCCTTCCCCTACTGGTATCAACAACTCAATCGCAACCTCGGCCGACTGGCCCAGCACAGCAATGGCGTGCTCAGTCGCCTGAAGCCGTGGGCGATCGAAGATCATCCGCTGCCCGGCCCGAAAGGTCGCGGCGCGATCCTGCTGCGCTTCGGCGAAGGTCCGGAGGCGCTGGTGGTGGTGATGATGCACCTGGCGCTCGGTGCCAGAGTGCGCAGCCTGCAATTGGCCTACATTCGCGATCTGATCAGTGGCTACAAGCACCAGATATTGATGGGCGACATGAACACCCATGCCAGTGATCTGCTACAACAGTCACCGTTACGCGATCTCGGCCTGCTGGCCCCGCAGATGGAGGCGACGTTCCCCAGCTGGCGGCCGCAGCGTTGCCTGGATCACATTTTGCTCAGCCCGACCCTGACCCTGGAAAAGGTCGAGGTGCTGGCTCAACCCATTTCCGATCACCTGCCGGTCGCGGTAGAGATCCGTCTGCCGGGTTCGCTCACGGCCGATGCATTGCCCGCGATGAGTCCTGCCCCTCGCGGAACCCCTGAATGAGCGACGACGCCCAGCGCTGGAAAGAGAAGTACCTTAAAAGCATCGAACAACAGGACAAGCTCGAACGTCGCTGGGCCGCCCGGCTCGACTTGCTGCGTCGCGGTCTGGTGCGCAGCACGCTGGCCGCCGAAGGCACCGACAAAGTCGTTGATCAGTGCATGAAAGAGATGCGCGACGTGGTGCGCACCGACGACATGGACGCCGGCCTCGCAGCCCTGCTGCCGCGCCTGGAAAAAGCCGTGCTCGATTCCGAGCAGCGCCGCGAGACCCGTATCGATCAGGTCAGCACCGCGCTGACCGCGCTGGTCACCCAGCTGCAAGCCTTGCCGCTGCCTCGGGAAGTCGCCCAGCCGCTGAAGAAATTCGCCAAGCAACTCGACAGCCGGGTCGGTCAGGCGCGGGAAATGCCGCTGCTGCTGAGCGAACTCAGCGGTTTGCAGGGCAAGGCGCTGAGCCAGCTGGAAACACCGGCCGAGCCGGACCGTCCGGGCTTTCTGCAGCGTTTGTTTGGCAGCCGCGAGAGTGAAGAGGCAACAGCCGCGCCGCCGGCCCCGGATCAGCCTCAAGCGCCTGCACCACCCAGCGCGGGACCTGCGCCAGAGCCAGAGCCCGTGCCGACAAGAGCAATCGAACCGGTGCCGGTAGCGCCGCTCACCGCAGAGACCATCGCGCAACCACCGGAGGCTGAGCTTCAGCAAACGCCAGCCGTGCAACCCCAGGCCGAATCGCCCGTGGTTTCATTTGTGCCACCCGTGGTTGCAGTCGAGCCGATCAGCGAACCCGCTGCCGCGCCCGCACTGCCGGCAACCGAACCGGAAGTCGCGCGGCCGGCCACCCCGATCACATCACCAGCGCTGGTTGCCGCGATCAACCCCGACGAGTTGATCCACCCCGGTGACAGCCCGACACCGTTGCTGCTCGACAGCCTGCCCCTGCCCGAACCGATCGCCCAGGCCCTGGCCGCCATCGACCCGGAGCAACCCGAGCAGGACATTCTGTTCGCCCTGCCCGACTCGCCGGAGCCGTCCTACAGTTCGGTGGCCAAACACATTGAAGACACGCTGATCGGGCTACTTGACGACCTGACCTTGCCCGAGCGCCATCGCCCGCAGGCCGAGGCGATGCGCGACCGTTTGAAAAATGGCCTGAACTGGTACGAACTGCTGCCGATTCTCGACGATCTTGCGACCTTGATGCTGGCCATCACCGACAGCGGCCAGCACGAGTTCGAAGCCTATCTGCAACAACTCAACGAACGCCTCGAAGCGTTCCAGAGTAACTTGCAGGCCGCCAGCGAGGGCCACGCCGACAACAGCTCGGCGGCACGGGCAATGGACACGCAGATCCGCGAGCAAGTCGACGGCTTGCAGACCAGCATGCAGGAGGCGGCTGATCTGGATGACCTCAAACAGGTGCTGGAGAACCATCTCGAAGGCCTGCTCGGCACCATGGACCAGCACCAGAAACAACGCGATGCCCGCGAGCAGGAAGTGGCGGCACGTCTCAAAGGTCTGGCCGAGCGCGTGGCGCACATGGAGCAGGAAGCCCTGGGCTTTCGCGAACACCTGGAAGAACAACGGCAGAAAGCCCTGATCGATCCGCTGACCGGCCTGCCCAACCGCGCCGCCTGGAGCGAACGGCTGGAACACGAGATCAAGCAGTGGCAGCAACACGGCAATACCTTGAGCCTGGCGATGCTCGACCTCGATCATTTCAAGCGCATCAACGACAACTACGGCCATCTGGCCGGCGACAAGGTACTGAAGATCATCGCCACCGTACTGCGCAAACGCCTGCGCGGTGCAGATTTCATTGCCCGCTTTGGTGGCGAAGAATTCGTTCTGCTGCTGCCGGCCACCACGCCGGCCGTCGGCGCCAAACTGCTTGAAAGCCTGCGCGCGGCGATCGAAGCCTGCCCGTTTCACTTCAAGGGTGAACGGGTGACGATCACCATTTCCATGGGCCTGGCGTCGTTCAGGACGGGAGAACACAGCGATCTGGTGCTCAAAAGAGCCGATCAGGCGCTGTACCGCGCGAAAAACAGCGGGCGCAACCGGGTCGAGCTGGGCTGAGCAATTGTTCCATTTTGTTTAAATCAGCCCATCGGCCGTCGATACGCAAGGCAGTACGTTACACTGTTGCATTACTGTCTTGCGTGTACTGTCTTCTGCCATGAAATTTTTTGCTCTCCTTGCGTCGCTGCTCGTTCTGGCCGGTTGTGCCAGCGCCCCGCGTTACGACACCAGCCATCCTTCGGCCAATCACGACAGCCGCGTGCAGTTCGTGATCGTGCATTACACCTCTGCATCGTTGGCACGTTCGCTGCAGCTGTTGACCCACGGCGAAGTCAGCAGTCACTACCTGATCGGCGACGACAAAAGCGCCACCATCTACAAACTGATGGATGAAAACCAGCGTGCATGGCATGCCGGGGAAAGTCAGTGGCAGGGCCGCACCTGGCTCAACTCCAGCTCGATCGGCATCGAAATCGTCAATCCGGGCTTCAAGGACACGCCGACCGGGCGCCTGTGGTTTCCGTACAGCGAAGCGCAGATCCAGTCGCTGATCGTTCTGCTCAAGGACATCAGCCAGCGTCAGGGCATCAGCCCGCGCCATATCATCGGTCACAGCGACATCGCCCCCCTGCGCAAACTCGACCCGGGGCCGCTGTTCCCTTGGAAACGCCTGGCCGCCGAAGGCCTGGGCGTGTGGCCCGATGAACAAGCCGTGGCGCGCCAGCAGGCACAGTTCAACGCCGAGCTGCCGAGTATCAGCTGGTTCCAGGCACAACTGGCGCGCGTCGGTTACGACACCCCGCAAACCGGCGAGCTGGATGTCGCAACCCGTCATGTACTCGCCGCCTTCCAGATGCACTTCCGCCCTTCACGCTTCGACGGTACGCCGGACGCACAAACGGCGGCATTGTTGCTGGTACTCAACCAGACAAAATAATGACGCCCGCCCGACGGTCAGGGCGAAACCGTAATCAGCAGCTATAACTCATTGGTAATTCTTCGGATATTCCATGATGGTTGCTACCCGAGCGACGCTGCGTAGCTGGTTCTATCGCCCGTGGTTTTTGGCGATGATCGCGGCTGTCCTCAGCGCTGCGTTGCTGATCGCCGGTGGAATGTTCTTCGCCATTCACCAGATCGAACAAAACGAGAGCCAGGAGATGAACGCTCAGGGCGAGCGTTTTCTGGCTCGTCTGGAGCAACTGTTCGGGCAATTGCGCGAAAGTCTCGACGACCTCGAAGCGCAGCCGTTACGCAGTTGCGATGACGAAATGATCGCCACCCTGCAACAGGTCACCTTCAACTATCGCTTCGTCTATGAGGCGGCCTACATGGACGGCAAGCGAATCTGCTCCAACCGGCCCCGGCAAGAAGGGCTGTCGGTCGTCCGTGCGCCAGACATCAAAGGCCCGACTTACAGCTACTGGCTCAACACAACCACCGAACCCGATGAAAACCGCGCAGCCCTGATGCTCGGGCGCGGCAATTTCCGCGTGGCCACATCCCGTGGGCATTTGACTGACATGGTCGACCTGCCACCGGACAGCAGCCTGCTGGTGGTGCTCGATCACGGCAAGCGAGCTATTCCGGTACTCGGCAAAGCCCAGGCATGGCCACCGACCGAGGCCTGGCCACCAAAAAGCCGCGAGGCGCTGCAAGTCACCCAGTCACGGCTGATCTACCGCATGCCAACTAAAAATCCGGAATACCAGTTGGTGCTGATCACGCCACGAACCGGCATGCACATTCCCACCGTCTGGTGGTGGATGGTGCCGGTCTGCCTGCTGCTTGGAGCGTTGTCGGGGTTTCTGGTGTTTCTGCTGGTGCGCCAGCGTCAGTCGCTGGACGCCGAGCTTCAGGGCGCGATTCGTCGCGGCGAACTGCAAGTGCTGTATCAACCGATCTTCGACCTCGACAGCCGCAACTGCGTGGGCGCCGAAGCCCTGCTGCGCTGGCGCCGGCCAGACGGTACGTTGACCAGTCCCGACCTGTTCATCCCCATGGCGGAAAACACCGGGCAGATTCGCCAGATGACCGATTTCGTCCTGCAACGGCTGCTTGAACAACTGGGGCCGGTGCTGCGCGCCAACCCGCAGCTGTACATCTCGGTCAATCTGGCTGCGTGCGACGTGATGGTGCCGCGCATCGGTCAGGTCATGGCCAAGCTGTTGACCCTGCACCGGGTCGCGGCGCGGCAGATTGCCTTTGAGGTCACCGAACGCGGGCTGATCGACGTGGTAGTGGCGCGGGAGAACCTGCAAGCCTTGCGCGATGTCGGGCATCAGGTGTTGATCGACGATTTCGGCACCGGTTATTGCAGCCTCGCCTACCTGCAGACGTTGCCGGTGGATTGCCTGAAGATCGACAAGGCCTTCATCGACGCACTCGGTCATGACGCGGCCAGCAGTGGCGTTGCTCCGCACATCATTCACATGGCGCAGGCACTGGATCTGAAGGTGATTGCCGAAGGCATCGAGCACGAAGCGCAAGCCGTGTTTCTGAGCAGTGAGGGGGTCAAGTTCGGTCAGGGCTGGCTGTTCGCCCAAGCCTTGAGTGCGGTGCAGTTCATCGAACTGATCACCCGCGGACGGCGCCTCGCCGGACGCCGGCTGGATGACGAAGCCTAGACCGCCAGCGCCATGTAGAACTGCGTGCCCTGTCCCGGCCGCGAATAGACGCCCATCCGCCCGCCATGCAACTGGACGATTTCCTTGCACAGCGCCAGGCCAAGGCCGGCGCCGCCCTTCTTGCGCCCGACCTGCACGAACGGTTCAAAAATCCGCCCCTGCTGCCCGTAGGCAATGCCTTCGCCGTTGTCTTCGACGCTGATGATCACCCGCTCGCCATGCCGGCGCGCCTGCAGGCGGATCTGTCCGTCGCGGGCAGTGTGGCGCAGGGCGTTATCGATCAGGTTATCCAGCACCCGGTCCAGTTGCGCCTGATCGGCCTGCAGGCGCGGCAACGGCCCCTGCACTTCGACGTTCAAGGCAATGCCCTTGGCCGCCGCCGAATCGGCGAAACGCGACTGTGCCTGCTCGAGCAGATCTTCGATGGAACACGGCGCCAGGGTGAGTTTCTGCAAACCGTTCTGATAGCGCGAGAAGTTGAGCAAGTCGTTGATCAACTGCATCAGGCGCTGCATCTCTTCGTTGACCGTGTCGAGCAGGTCCGCCTCGCGTGACTCCGGGGGAAACTTCGCCCGCTCGCGAAACAGGCCGAACGCCATGTGCATGCCGGTGACCGGCGTGCGCAGCTCATGGGAGGCGCGCAGCACGAACTCGCTGCGTACCCGTTCGAAGGCGCGCTGCTCGGTGACGTCGTGCAGCACCATCACCGCGCCAAGAATATGTCCCTGGGTGTGGCTGACCGGGGTCAGGCTATAGGTCAACAAGCGTGATTCGCCATCGACCTCGATGCTCAAATCCTCCGGGGCGCGCTCAAGGGTGCCGCCGCGCAGCACCAGTTGCAGTTGCGCATCAAGCTCCGGGCGCTCAAGCGCAGTGCCCAGGCCCTGCCCCAAGCGGTCACTGTCCCAGCCCAGCTGGCGCTGGGCCACCGGATTGAGGTGCTCCAGATGCCCTTCGCGGTCGATCATCAACAAACCGTCGTCGATGCTGTCGAGCACCGCCTGCAAGCGCTGCTGACCGGCCAGCAGCTCGTCGATATTGGTCGCCTGATGCTCGCGCAGCGCCTCGGCCATGAGGCCGAAGCGCTTGGTCAACTGATTCATTTCCATCGCCGAGGAAATCGGCAGCGTCACCTCGAAATTGCCTTGGCCGATGTTGTCCGCCGCTTGCGCCAGCGCCTCGATCGGCGCGCCGAAACGCCGGGCAATCGCATGCGCAGTGACAAACCCGATGATCAACACCGCCAGCCCTACCAGTCCGAGCAAGCCAGACACCAGCAGCGCCCGCTCCCGGGCGTCATGCTGTACCGCGTTGATGTTGTCCAGCGCATGCTTGTGTTCGGCGATCAGACCGTTGCGCAAGGTGTTGAAGCGCTCTCTGAGTTCGCTGTTGCCACTGAGCACGTTGCCGGGTTCACGCAACTGCTCGAACGCCTGGAGAAAACTCAGGTAATCGGCTTTGGCCTGAGTAAACCCGTACTGTCGGCCATCGCCGTCTGCCTCCTGCGAAATGCCTTCATCGAGTAATTGCAGGTAATGCTGCTTGGACGCCTCGAACGCCGCAGGATCGGGCTTTTCAGCCAGCATCAGCACCAGTTGGTCGCCGAGGGTCTGGCGCAATTTGAGCCCCAGATCCAGGGTCACGAAGTTGCTGCGGATCGTTGCTTCCTGAGTACCGGCCATCTGCATCACGCTGACCAGCCCGAGCAACAGCCCGAGCAAGGCGACCGTGATCAGCGCAGAAATGCTCAGGAACAAGCGAGTGCGCAACTTCATCGCCAGCTTCATCGTCGGGCGCTCACAGGTTGTACTGCTTGCGCTTGCGATACAGGGTCGACGCATCGATGCCCAGGGTTTTCGCCGCCTGATCGAGGGTGCCCGCTGTCGCCAGCACCGCACCGATATGGGCTTTTTCCAGCTCATCGAGGCTCAGCGCCGCGCCGACCCGTGGTGCGTTGTTCGCCGGTTGCTCGGCCATGCCCAGGTGGCTGATTTCCACGCGTTCCTGCGGGCAGATGATGCTCGCCCGCTCCACCACGTTGCGCAGCTCGCGAATATTGCCCGGCCAGCGATAACCCAGCAGCGCCTCCCGCGCCTCGTCACTGAAGCCGCGAGCCGGACGCGCGTACTCTTTGACGAAGCGCGCGAGGAAGCGGTCAGCCAGGGTCAGAATGTCTTCGGCACGCTCGCGCAGTGGCGGCAGATGCAGTGTGATCACGTTGAGGCGATACAACAGGTCTTCACGGAAGCGCCCGTCGCGCACCATGTCCTCGAGGTTGAGGTTGGTCGCCGCGAGAATCCGCACATCGGCGCGGCGGGTCACCGGATCCCCTACCCGCTCGTATTCCTTGTCCTGAATAAAACGCAGCAACTTGGGTTGCAATGTCAGCGGAAAATCGCCGATCTCGTCGAGAAACAGCGTACCGCCGTCAGCCTGATTGACTCGACCAAGCGTGCTTTCGCTGGCGCCGGTAAACGCGCCGCGACTGTGACCGAACAGCTCGCTTTCCATCAGCTCGGCGGTCAGCGACGGACAGTTGATGGTCACACAGGATTTCTTCTCACGCTTGCTCCAGCCGTGAATGGCCCGGGCCAGCTCGCCCTTACCCGTGCCGGATTCGCCAAGGATAAGGATGTTGGCGTCGGTACCGGCGACCTGACGTGCGGTTTCCAGCACGACTTTCATCGCCGGGCTGTGGGAATCGAGGCCATCCTTGGGTTTGCGGATCTCGCCTTCGAGCGCTTCCAGGCGCGCCGAGAGCTGGCGCACTTCCAGTTGCTTGGCGGTGGCCAGACGCAACTGGTCGGGGCTGCACGGTTTGACCAGATAATCGGCGGCGCCCGCCTGGATTGCGTCCACCGCGGTATCGACTGCCGAGTGCGCGGTGACGATCACCACCCGCATCCACGGCGCCTGAACGCGCATCTGCGCCAGTACATCGAGACCGTTGTCTTCACCCAGACGCAAATCAAGGAAGCACAGGTCGAACACCTGGCGTTGCAACAATGCCTCAGCCTGGGCCGCGCTGTTGGCGGTGGCCACCGTATAACCTTCGTCTTCGAGGCAGTAACGAAAGGTTCGCAGGATGGCGGACTCGTCGTCCACCAGCAGAATGCGGCCTTGATGCTCAGTGGCAGATTCCATTTTTCCTACGCTCCATAGTGATTGATCTTGGGTTAGTCCCGGAAAAATCGGGCAAGTTGCATGGTTGATTCTGAACGATGCGAGCCATAGGAGGGTAGCTCTCTCCTGCTTTAACGGCCAATCCATTGATTTTGTTGGGTTTTTAAACAATCACCGATTTGCAGGGGGTTCCCTGCGTACTTTTCTGACATCCGCGACGTGCTCTCAATTCAATAAGAATGAAATCTCCTACGAAATAATCGTGCATTCCGCACGACCGCAGACGACCCATCGTGCAGGATGCGTCCGTCGCTGAATTTTCATCACTTATAACTTCTTGATTTTATTGAATATTTTTCAAATAAAAAACTGGCATGCAGCCTGCAATAACTCATTCAGCCCGGGCAGATTCCCCTGCCCCAACCGAATAAGAGTGAGGAACCCAGGATGACTCGCCAACGTGCCGCCCAAGTGCGTATCTCGCCACTGCATATTCAGCAAGGCCTGTTTGGCGTACTTGCGCTGTTGATCACCCTGATCGCTTGCCAGCAATACCTGAGCTGGGAAAACAGCCAGAAGCCTGAGCCACTGATCTCGATTCAACACAGCACGCAGACGCACTTCAGCGCCGTCAGCAGCAGTCAGGCCGAAAGCGCCTCGATGCGCATGATGGATGTCGATCAGCCACAGCCGCTGGATCAACTGCCACGTGAAGAGCGCTGGGTTTTCTGACGAACCGAAGAATTCGGGCGCATCGCGCCAGAACACGCAATATCCCTAAATAGAGAAGTAAGGAGAATCACCATGTTGAGCTGGGCAATTACATTCTTGATCATTGCCATCATCGCCGCCGTTCTGGGCTTCGGTGGTATCGCGGGCACCGCCACGGGTATCGCCAAGATTCTCTTTGTCGTGTTCCTGGTGATGTTCATCGCTTCCTTCTTCTTTGGCCGTCGCGGCCGAGGTTAACGATGATTGCTTTAAAGACACTGGCAGCCGCCCTGCTTCTGGGCGGTAGTGCCATGGCGATGGCGGCCAATGATGGCCAGGCGCGGGTCAACGAGCTGCTCAGCTCCGACCCGCAATACCGGGAAACCTGGCAAGGCATTGTGAAGCATGAAGAGCGCCTGCCGGAATGGGTGATGAACCTGTCCGGTACGCCAGACCAGCAGATGAATGCTGTGACTGAAGATGGCGACAAGTATCTGGTCGGGCCGCTCTGCGAATCCGCAGACAAGTGCCTCAACCACCGCTTGATCGTGGCTTTCAGCTTCGACAAGAAAGATGCGTACGCCATGCTCGTCGATGTGCCCGAAGGACTGCCGGCCGACAAGTCGCCCACGCGACATGCGACCTACCGCTTCCTCGGCAAACCGGATCAGGGCATGCAGAACCTGTTGATGGAAACGCTGAAGAAAGATCCGAACTGGTACTGATTCGAACATGAGGGCAGCGCCCCGCTGCCCTTTATTGCGCCTGCCCGAGGAAGGCCGGCGCATGACCAGGGGGCCGGGACGTTCTGACTGTTACAGGGTCGGAGTGACCTACGGGTACAGGGAGTGCCTGCGCGAGGGCCGGGTCAGGGTAAAAGCTGCGACGCAGGTTCGCCGACCCACAGCGGTTCGACGGACTTGCGCTGAGCTTTGTCCGATGCAAAAACATTGATCTAGAGCGTCCTGCTCGTCTTTTAATGCCTCACACTGCGCGCGAAAACATTTCGCGGTGTTTCCTGGCGACCGTATATCGAGAAAGAGTCCCTTTAAACAGTGGGAGATCTAGTCTGCAAATGTAGGCTTTTTCCTAAATTTTCCGACGAATTCACTCGTTCAAAAAATAACCAACCTCGGCTGTAATGGCCGGTTCACGGCACTTATGCCGGCTGAAATGTCGTAATCGAACCGGTTGGGACGCCAGTTTCATTTAAAAAAGCTCATGCCGATTCGGCATAGGGTAGGCGTTTACGGCATTAGACGGCGCAACCTTGCATCGGAATAGTTGCGCCTTTTTTCGCCTGCCGAAGAGCCGTAAACACGCGCTTCGGGGCACCTTATACGGAGGCAGATGCACAGACTTTTCCGCTGAAAGAGCGTTCCAGTTCCTGCATGTGCCTGAGTCAAACGCAAGTAAGGGTAAAGATAATGAAGAAGGCAAAACTCAGCCTCGCCTGGCAGATCCTCATCGGTCTGGTATTAGGGATTGCAATCGGAGCGTTGCTCAACCACTTCAGTGCCGAGAAAGCCTGGTGGATCAGCAACGTCCTGCAACCGGCAGGCGATATCTTTATCCGTCTGATCAAGATGATCGTGATCCCGATCGTCATCTCTTCCCTGATCGTCGGCATTGCTGGCGTGGGCGACGCCAAGAAGCTCGGGCGTATCGGCCTGAAGACCATCATCTACTTCGAAGTCGTCACCACCATCGCGATCCTCGTCGGTCTGGTGCTGGCCAACGTCTTCCACCCGGGCGCCGGCATCGACATGAGCACCCTGGGCACAGTGGATATCTCCAAGTACCAGGCGACCGCCGCCGAAGTGCAGCATGAACACGCGTTCATCGAGACCATCCTCAACCTGATCCCGTCGAACATCTTCGCGGCCATGGCCCGCGGCGAGATGCTGCCGATCATCTTCTTCTCCGTGCTGTTCGGTCTCGGTCTGTCGAGCCTGCAGTCGGACCTGCGCGAGCCGCTGGTGAAGATGTTCCAGGGCGTCTCGGAAAGCATGTTCAAAGTCACCCACATGATCATGAACTACGCGCCGATCGGCGTGTTCGCCCTGATCGCGGTGACCGTGGCCAACTTCGGCTTCGCCTCGCTGCTGCCGCTGGCCAAACTGGTGATCCTGGTTTACGTCGCCATCGCTTTCTTCGCCTTCGTGGTGCTGGGCCTGATCGCCAAGCTGTTCGGCTTCTCGGTGATCAAGCTGATGCGCATCTTCAAGGATGAGCTGGTCCTGGCTTACTCCACCGCCTCCTCGGAAACCGTGCTGCCACGCGTCATCGAGAAGATGGAAGCCTACGGCGCACCGAAAGCCATCTGCTCCTTCGTGGTACCGACCGGCTACTCGTTCAACCTCGACGGTTCGACCCTGTACCAGTCGATCGCCGCGATCTTCATTGCCCAGCTGTACGGCATCGACCTGTCGATCAGCCAGCAACTGCTGCTGGTACTGACCCTGATGGTCACTTCCAAAGGCATCGCCGGCGTACCGGGCGTGTCCTTCGTGGTGCTGCTGGCGACTCTGGGCAGCGTGGGTATCCCACTGGAAGGTCTGGCGTTCATCGCCGGTGTCGACCGCATCATGGACATGGCGCGTACCGCACTGAACGTGATCGGCAACGCCTTGGCCGTCCTGGTTATCGCGCGTTGGGAAGGCATGTACGACGACGCCAAGGGCGAGCGCTACTGGAACTCCCTGCCGCACTGGCGCAGCAAGGAAAAACTGCCGGCTGGCGAGATCTCCAAGCCATAATGCAAACACCCTTGTGGGAGCGGGCTTGCTCGCGAAGAGGCCGGCACATCCAACAATTATGTTGATTGACACACCGCCTTCGCGAGCAAGCTCGCTCCCACAGTGACTGATGCAAGCCTTACCGACAAACCCCGGAGCAATCCGGGGTTTGTCGTTTCTGGCGACCCCGCTATCATTCGCCGCATCTTCCGGGGGATTTGACTGATGCTTAATGGCCTGTGGCTTGGCTTCTTCGTCGTGGCGGCAATATCTGCGCTGGTGCAGTGGCTGGTCGGTGGCAACGCCGGGATTTTCGCGGCGATGGTGGAAAGCATTTTCGCCATGGCCAAACTCTCGGTCGAGGTCATGGTGCTGCTGTTCGGCACGCTGACCCTGTGGCTGGGCTTTCTGCGCATCGCCGAGAAGGCCGGGATCGTCGAATGGCTGGCCAAGGTGCTCGGCCCGCTGTTTCTGCGGCTGATGCCGGAAGTCCCGGCCGGTCACCCGGCACTGGGCCTGATCACCCTGAACTTCGCCGCCAACGGTCTGGGGCTGGACAACGCCGCCACGCCGATCGGCCTCAAGGCCATGAAAGCGCTGCAAGAGCTCAATCCCAGCGCGACCATCGCCAGCAACGCGCAGATCCTGTTCCTGGTGCTCAACGCCTCGTCGCTGACCCTGCTGCCGGTGACGATCTTCATGTACCGCGCCCAGCAAGGCGCGCCGGACCCGACCCTGGTGTTTCTGCCGATCCTGCTGGCGACCAGTTGCTCGACCATCGTCGGCTTCCTCTCGGTGGCGTTCATGCAGCGCCTGCGTATCTGGGACCCGGTGGTGCTGGCCTATCTGATTCCCGGCGCACTGATCCTCGGCGGCTTCATGGCGCTGCTGGCGACGATGTCGGCCACAGCGCTGGCCGGACTGTCGTCGATCCTCGGCAACCTGACGCTGTTCGGCCTGATCATGCTGTTCCTGGTGATCGGCGCGTTACGCAAGGTCAAGGTTTACGAGGCGTTCGTCGAGGGCGCGAAGGAGGGTTTCGACGTCGCCAAGAACCTGCTGCCGTATCTGGTGGCGATGCTCTGCGCGATTGGCGTGCTGCGTGCTTCGGGAGCGCTGGACTTCGGCCTCGACGGCATTCGGCATCTGGTGCAGTGGGCCGGTTGGGACACGCGTTTTGTCGATGCGTTGCCGACCGCGATGGTCAAACCGTTTTCCGGCAGCGCCGCACGGGCGATGCTGATCGAGACCATGAAGACCTCCGGCGTCGACAGCTTCCCGGCACTGGTCGCGGCGACGATTCAGGGCAGCACCGAGACAACCTTCTATGTGCTGGCAGTGTATTTCGGTGCGGTGGGGATTCAGCGGGCGCGGCATGCGGTAGGTTGCGCGCTGCTGGCGGAACTGGCTGGCGTGCTCGGCGCGATTGGCGTCTGCTACTGGTTCTTCGGTTAACCACAAATCCCCATTGTGGGAGCGGGCTTGCTCGCGAAAAGGGCGTGTCAGTCGATGGATGCATTGCCTGACACACCGCCTTCGCGAGCAAGCCCGCTCCCACAGGGGTTATGCACAAGGTTTAAGGTCTGGGTTGTTGGGTGAATTGCTGGCCTTGCTGAACAGCCCAGGCGACGACCTTGGCCGTCAACCGATCACTGGCCTGCCCAAACCCAGCCACCACCGCTGGCACCTGCACATCATTCAGAGGCTGACGCTCTTCGAAGCGGCGGCTGGCGAGGATCTTCTGGTCATAGCCGCGCACCAGCAACGCATCGACGCGCACCACGACGCTGGCCTGATTGCCCTGATACTCGGTCTGAAACGCCTGCAAGCTGCCACCCAGTTCCAGATCCGCCGCGAAGTTGCTGTCATCGGTACTGAGCAGCGTCACCCGACCATCCCGGGCAAAGCCATCCAGCAGCCGATTACGCACCAGCACCGGCGCCGGATCGCTCCAGCGCGAAGCCTTGTAGCTGCTGATCACGTCACCCTGTGGAATCACCGCGATGTTTGGCCGGTTCAGCGCTTCGCTGGCCTGCAACTTGTTCAGACGCAGCGACCAGTGCTGGGTCGCCGCTGAGCTGGCCGAGGCGGGCGCTTGCGCGGCGGGCAGGCGATAGACGTCCGAAGGCTCGGCCTTGGGCAGGATCGAGCACGCCGAGAGCAGCGAGAAACTGGCGAGGAGAGCGAAGTGAGTCAGCTTCATGGGGTGAATTCCTTGTTCTTGTCACTGCCCAGCAGGTAGCCGCTGGGGTTGGCCTCAAGGCGTTGGGAAATGCCGCGCAGCGAAGTCAGGGTTTCGCGCAGTTCGCGGATCGCCGGGGCCAGGCCATTGAGGCCCTGCAGGCCGTTGTCGAGCGAGTTCTGGTTCTTGCTGAGCAAGCCGTTGATGGTGGCGCTGCTCTGTTCCAGCGACTTCATCGCCTGCTCGGCACTGCCCAGCGCCTGCTTGCCCTGATCGTTGAGCAGACCATTGGCGTTGCGCATCAACGCCGAGGTTTGCTCGAGCATGCTGCCGGCCTGCTTGCCGACGCTCGCCAGTTGCTGCATGGCCTGACGCAGGTCGCCGCGCTGATCGTTGATCGAACCGGTGGTTTGCTCCAGGTGCGCCAGGGTGTTGCTGACGCGCTCGACGTTCTCCGGGGAAAACATCTGGTTGGCATTGTTCAGCAGCGCGGTGATGCCGGTCATCAGGTCGTTGCTGTCGTTGAGCAGCCGGGAAATGGGCGAGGGCGCCGCGACGATGGTCGGCAATTCGCCGTCATGCCCGCGCAGTTTCGGGCTCTCCGGGGTGCCGCCGCTGAGCTGGATGATCGAAGTGCCGGTGATCCCGGCCAGCGCCAGTTTGGCCTGGGTGTCTTCCTTGACCGGGGTATCACCTCCCAGACGAATCCGCGCCAGCACCCGGCGGGGGTCTTTCGGGTCGAGACGCAGGCTGACCACGTCACCGACCTTGATCCCGCTGTACTGCACGGGGCTGCCCTTGGACAGGCCGCTGACCGCCTCGTTGAAGACCACTTCATAATCCTTGAACTCGCTGTCGACGCTGGACTTGGCCAGCCACAGGCCGAAGAGCAGGGCGCCTGCCACGACAATCACTGAGAACAGGCCGATCAACACATGATGGGCTCGGGTTTCCATGTCAGACCTCGTTGAGCAATTTGGCGGCGGCCAGCGCCGAGCGGCCACGCGGGCCGTGGAAGTATTCGTGAATCCACGCGTCGTTGGTTTCCGAGACCACATCGATCGGGCCGGCCACCAGCACTTTCTTCTGCGCCAGCACTGCCACGCGGTCGGTGATGGTGTAGAGCGTGTCGAGGTCGTGGGTCACCAGAAACACGCTCAGACCCAGCGCATCACGCAGGGTCAGGATCAGTTGATCGAACGCTGCCGCGCCAATCGGGTCGAGGCCGGCGGTGGGTTCGTCGAGAAACAGGATGTCCGGATCCAGTGCCAGCGCTCGGGCCAGTGCAGCGCGCTTGATCATCCCGCCGGACAGCGAGGCCGGATATTTGTCCGCCGCCGACAGCGGCAACCCGGCCAGCGCCAGCTTCACCGCCGCCAGATGCTCGGCGTCGTTGCGGCTCAGGCCGGCGTGTTCGATCAGGGGCAGGGCGACGTTTTCGGTGACGGTCAGCGAGGAGAACAGCGCGCCTTTCTGGAACAGCACGCCGAAGCGCCGCTCAACCAGCGAACGCTCATGCTCGGACAGGCTCGGCAGGTTCTGGCCGAACACTTTCACGTTGCCTTCGCTGGGCCGGCGCAAACCGACAATGCTGCGCAGCAGCACCGATTTGCCGCTGCCGGAACCGCCAACCACGGCGAGGATTTCGCCTTTGTACAAATCCAGATCGAGGTTCTCGTGCACGCTCTGGCTGCCAAAGCGATTGCACAGGCCACGGACTTCGATCACCGCCTCCGAGGGCGCGCGGGGTAGACGACTCACCAGCCCATCTCCATGAAGAACAGCGCAGCCACCGCATCGAGCACGATCACCACGAAAATCGACTGCACCACGGCAGACGTGGTGTGCGCGCCGACCGATTCGGCGCTGCCGCTGACCTTGAAGCCTTCCAGGCAACCGATCGTGGCGATCAGGAAGGCAAAGATCGGCGCCTTCACCAGGCCGACCAGAAAGTGCTGAATACCGATGTCGCTTTGCAGCAGCGAGAGGAACATCGCCGGCGAAATTCCCAGCGACACCGCGCACACCACGCCACCGCCGATGATCCCGCAGAGCATCGCCAGAAACGTCAACATCGGCAGCGCCACCAGCATCGCCAATACCCGCGGCACCACCAGCAGCTCCATCGGATCGAGGCCGAGGGTGCGGATCGCGTCGATCTCTTCATTGGCCTTCATCGAACCGATCTGCGCGGTGAACGCACTGGCGGTGCGGCCGGCCATCAGGATCGCCGTGAGCAGCACACCGAACTCGCGCAGGAAGGAGAAGCCCACCAGATCCACGGTGAATATCGTCGCGCCGAAACTGGCGAGCACCGTGGCGCCGAGAAACGCCACCACCGCACCGACCAGAAAGGTCAGCAGCGCCACGATCGGCGCGGCGTCGAGACCGGTCTGTTCGATGTGGGCGACGACGGGGGTGATGCGCCAACGCTTGGGGCGCAGCAGATTGCGGGCGATGGTTTCGAGGATCAGGCCGATGAAGCCCAGCACTTGCAGGGTGTCCTGCCAGACGGTTTCCACCGCGCGCCCGATGCGGGTGAGCAGTTGCACGCTGACGCTGACTTCCGGCTCCTTGATCGGCACGCAGAAATCGGTCAGCGAGCGATACACCGTTTGCAGCAGTGCGCGGTCAGCCTGGGAAATCGTGCAGTCAGGGTGTTCGGCGGATCTGCCGAGGCGTTCGGAACCGAGCAGTTCTACCAGCAGGGATGCGCCAGCGGTGTCGAGGGCGCCGAGGCTGTTGAGGTCGACCACGGTATTGGCGTCGTACTGGCCGTGGAGTTTTTCGGTCAGGTGCTTGAGGTCGGCGTAATGGGCAAGCGTCCAGTCCCCGGACACCCGCAGGCGGGCAGGGCTGATCGAGGTGTCCAGCTGGGCATTACCGCTCATTGAGCTGCTGATCATAAGCTCCGTGCTTGTTCGGCTAAATACGCTGGCATACGTAATAGCACGAACCGGATTACTTTTCTTTGATCGCTGTGCTGTCGGTCACTTCGAAACGCAGCACGCCGATCACCTGACCGTCCTCGGTCAGCACCCGCACCTGCCACTTGCCCGCCGGGTTGCCGGGGAAGTTCTGCTTGTGCGTCCACGCCCGGTAGCCTTCCTTGCGCCCGCCGTGGATGTCGAGGGCGATGCGGTCGACTTCCTGACCGTTGAACTGCCACACATGGTAGATCCGCTCATCCAGCCCGCGCGGCGCATTGATCGCGGTGTAGGCGTAGAGACCGCCGTTGCGGATCTGCTCGGCACTGACCTGGTCGAGGCTGTCGCCCGGGGTGCGATCCTGCAGTTGGGTGCTGATCGCCACGTCGGTCATCCACAGCGTTGCCGGCGGCACCCACGAGCGCAGCGTCCATCCGACCGCGCCGATGCCGAAGGTGATGCACAGAATCGCCAGCGCGTTGCGCACCGTGCGGATCGGGAAGATCGACGCCAGACTCGGGAACGACAACACCACCGCCGTGCCCAGCGCCCACTTGAAACTCTGCGCGGTGGTCAGGTGCATGATCACCGGCAGCGCGGTGAGCAGGGCGGCGAACAGGGTCAGGGTGTGCAACGCGAGAAAAGCCCAGCGCCGTGGCGCCAGCCATTTGTAATAGAGCGGATCGACAATCGAGATCAGCGCGGCGATGCACAGCAGGCCGGTGAAGATCAGTTGGCCGCTGTTCCAGGTGGTGGTGATGAAGAAGAACGGCAGGACGAAAAACAGGCTTTCCTGGTGGATCATCTGCGTCGCGTAACGCAGCAGCGGCTGGGGGATTTCCCGCTTGAAGATGCGCGTGAACAGGCCGGTCAGGGTGTTTTCCAGCATCAGCCAGATCCAGCTGAGCAGCATGATGATGGTGATCCAGCTCGCCAGCCCCTGCTGGCGGTCGACCAGAATGAAACTGCCGACCCCGGAGATGAAACCGCCAAGCGCAATCACCCCGGGATAGCGCTTCATCAGCTCGAGAATACGCTGGATCAGGAGGGGGATTTTCGGCATGTGGGCGGTTCACGACTGAATAGGAAAAAACCTCGACAGAGTACCGTCCGCCGGGCGACGTGGCGAGGCTCCCGGTCAGTAAAATCACCACAGATCCCTGTGGGAGCGGGCTTGCTCGCGAAGGCGTCGTATCAGTCAGTGCATGTGTTGCATGACACACCGCATTCGCGAGCAAGCCCGCTCCCACAGGTTCAGTGTTCGGCTGGCTTACGGCGATGCAAGCGCCAGCCAATCAGCACCAGCAGCACCACGCCCAGACCACCGGCAATCAGCCACAACACCTCATCATCACTGAGCAACGGTTTCTCGATCCGCAGATACCCCGGTTGCAACAGCAACTCGCGCATGGCCTTGTTCGCCGTTTCCAGCGTCACGCCTTGCAGCTCGCGGGCGGGGTTGGCGAAGCGGCCGTCTTCGTAGTCGCCCAGCGCGCTCCAGTAATAGTCAGCCATCGCGCTGTTGCCTTGCACGGCCCAGGCCTGATGGGCGATGGCGGCCTGTTTGATCCGGGCGAAGGTGTCGGGGTCGAGGCCGTTTTTCAGCAAATCGGCTTTAAGGTCTTCCAGCACCTGTTTGGCTTCGGCGAGGTCATCGCGATCCACGTCAGCGTTGAGGCTCATGAAACCCACTCCGCCAAACACTTCACGCTCGGCCCACGGCCCGTAGGACAACCCATGGTTCAGGCGGATCTGCCGGTACAGCGCCCAGTCGAGGTAGTCCTTGAGGATGTCGAAGGTCTCGTCGTATTGATCGTCGAGCATCGGCTCCGGCACCAGCCAGTGCAACTTGGCGCTGTCGCCGATGAAGCCGCGGGTGAGGGTGCGTTCATGGGCGGCGCTGGTGCGGATGTCCGGCAGCTCACGGTGCTCCGCCGGGTCCACCGCTTCGAGCGCGCCCCAGGTGCGTTCCAGATAGGCTGGCAGCAGTTTGTCGAGCTCGCCGACGACGATCAGGGTCATGTTGTTCGGCGCGTACCAGGTCTTGCGCACCGTCTCCAGTTGCTTCTGGGTCAGGTGACCGACCTCGGCCCGTTGCGGGCACTTCAGGCCCAGTTCCACTGCCAGTTGATTGCTCGCGGTGTGGCCCAGATCCTGGCGGTCGAGGAAGCGCTGCAGGCGCGTGTAGTGACCGCCGTCCTCACGCTCGACCACACGTTTGGCAGCGTTGATCGCGTTGTCGTCGATGCGGGTCTGGGTCAAAAGGTCGAGCAGCAGGTCGAGCACCTTGCGCTGATTCTTTGCCGGGGCTTCGATGACGAACGTGGTGTCGGCGTTGCTGGTGAACGCGTTCCACTCGCCACCCAACGCCTGCATGCGCTCCTCGAGGCCACCTTCACCAGTGGCGTCGACGCCGCTGAACAGCAAATGCTCGAGCAAGTGCGGCAGCTCTTTCTCATCGCAATCGAAATCGTCGAGGCCGACGCCCACCACCAGACGAATCGCCACATGCCCGCGCTCGGTGCCGGGCTTGAGCAGCAACTGCAAACCGTTGGGCAGCGCATAGCCTTCGACCTGAAATCGATCAACAGCGAAGGCGGGCAGGGAACCGAGCAACAGACAGGCGAACAACAGGCAACGCATAACAGGCTTCCATACGGCTGATTTGGAGATCCGTGTCGTCAGTCAGGCCCTCATCGCTGGCAAGCCAGCTCCCACAAGGATTGGCGGCATTCACAAAACCCTGTGGGAGCTGGCTTGCCAGCGATGGGGCCCTGAGGCTGAACTCTGAGTTACTGACTGACCCCAGCCCCAGACGTTCAAGGCGAATGCGTAATGTCTACCATATCGTCCGACTCCAGCGCCCCGGTGTCCGAGGTTTCCAGCACCACATAAGCACTGCTGCAAAACAGCGAATTCAAGCGTTTCATATCGGCAATCAACTCCAGATGCAGCGAACTGGTTTCCAGACTCTGCACGATCTTGCGTTGCAAACGGCTGACATGCGCATGGGCCAGACGCCGTTCCTGTGCGCGGAAACGACGTTTCTCGCGTAGCAGTTGCCGAGCACTTTCCTTGTCGCCGCTGAGGAACACCGACAGGCCCAGGCGCAGGTTGGCGATCAGTTGCTGATGCAACCCGGCCAGCTCTTCCAGACCGTCCTCGGAGAACGAGCGACGCTGCGAAGTCTTCTGCTGCTGCACCTTGCGCAGCATGCGTTCGATCAGGTCGCTGGCCAGTTTCAGATTGATCGCCAGCTCGATGGTCTCCGCCCAACGCCGACTGTCCTGCTCGCCGAGATCCTCGCGGGGCATTTGCGCCAGATACAGCTTGATCGCGCTGTACAGCGCTTCGACGTCATCGGTCAGACGGCGCATTTCCTGGGTGATGGCGGTCTGCTTGCCGCGCAGCACATCGAGCATCGCGTCGAGCATGTTGTCGATCAGGTCGCCCATGCGCAGGGTCTCGCGGGCGGCATTGGCCAGCGCCAGGCTCGGGGTGACCAGCGCCGTTGCATCGAGATGACGCGGCTTGGCGGTGCCGTTGACCTCCGCACGCTCCGGCAGCAGCCAGGCACACAGGCGTGCCATCGGCGAGACGCTGGGCAGCAGGATCAGGCAGCGCGCGGTGTTGTAGAGCAGGTGGAAGCCGATGACCATTTCCTGCGGGCTGAAATCCAGGCCGTCCATCCAGTGCACCAGCGGATCGAGCACCGGGATGATCAGCAGCAGGCCGATCAGCTTGTACAACAGACTGCCCAGCGCCACTTGCCGGCCCGCCGAGTTCTGCATGCTGGTGCTCATGAACGCCAGCACGCCGCTGCCGATGTTGGCGCCGATCACCAGACCGATCGCCACCGGCAGGCTGATCACGCTGGCGCCAGCCAGCGTTGCGGTCAGCAGCACGGCGGCGAGGCTGGAATAGGAAATCATCGCGAACAACGCGCCGACCAGTGCGTCGAGCAGAATGTCGCCGGTCAGCGAGGCAAAAATCACCTTCACCCCTTGGGCGTGGGTAATCGGCGCAGCGGCCTCGACGATCAATTGCAGCGCGAGAATGATCAGCCCCAGGCCAATCGCCACGCGACCCATCTGCCCGAGCCGCGTCTGTTTGCGCGACAGAAAGAAAATCACCCCGAGGAAAATCAGCAGCGGCGACAGCCACGACAGATCGAACGTCAGCACCCGCGCCATCAGCGCGGTACCGACGTCGGCGCCGAGCATGGTCGCCAGCGCCGGGGTCAGCGCCATCAGGCCCTGGCCGACGAAGGAGGTCACGAGCATGGCGGTGGCATTGCTGCTCTGCACCATCGCGGTCACGACGATGCCGGCGACGAACGCGAGCCAGCGTTTGGACATGTTCTGGCCGATCACATGGCGCAGATTGGTGCCGTACACCCGCAGGATGCCGGTTCGGACGATATGCGTGCCCCAGATCAGCAGGGCCACGGCAGACAGCAAATTGAGCAGGGTGAGCATGCAGACCCCCTGTAATGGCAGCGCCCCAGAGGGGCAAGTTGACGGTACCGCGCGGTTTCTACGTTTTTGATACTTAAGCTGTAGTTGGCTAACGGACTGGGCGCCAGCATTGCACAGCTAAAGTGCGGATTGAAACAAAAGTGTCATGAAAACGGGTTTATTCACCTCATCTGAAATCAACGCGGTCCCCTGTAGGAGTGAGCCTGCTCGCGATAGGGCCATCAACTTCAACATCGTTGTTTACTGAACGACCGGCGATCGCGAGCAGGCTCACTCCTACAGGTATTACGGCTGCCCCGGATTCTTCAGTACCCCAAACAATTGTGGGAGCGAGCCTGCTCGCGAAAGCGGTGGATCAGCCAACATTGTTGTCGACTGACACTCCGTCTTCGCGAGCAGGCTCGCCCCACAGGGGTGTTGCGTGATTCAGGACTTCCGGATTACTGCCCCGGAACGTCCTTGCGCAGTTTCACCGGATCTTGCTGCTGTTTCTTCCTGGCCATCGCGCCGCGCAGTTTGATGTTGATCGCTTCCACCGCCAGCGAGAACGCCATGGCGAAGTAGACGTAGCCTTTCGGTACGTGCACGTCGAACGATTCGGCGATCAGCACGGTACCGACCACCAGCAGGAACGACAGCGCCAGCATCTTCAGCGACGGATGCTTGTCGATGAACTCGCTGATCTTGCCCGAGGCCGCCATCATCACCAGCACGGCGACGACGATTGCCGCGACCATCACCGGCACATGGGAAACCATGCCGACAGCGGTGATCACCGAGTCCAGCGAGAACACGATGTCGATGATCGCGATCTGGATGATCGTGTAGAGGAAGTTGCCGCCCTTGCCCGAAGGCTCGTCGCCGCTTTCGTCTTCGCCTTCCAGCGCGTGGTACATCTCTTGCGAGCTCTTCCACAGCAGGAACAGGCCACCGAAGAACAGGATCAGGTCACGCCCGGAAATGCCTTGGCCAAACACCACGAACAGGTCGGCGGTGAGGCGCATGACCCAGGTGATCGACAGCAGCAACAGGATCCGCGTGATCATCGCCAGGCCCAGGCCGAAGATGCGCGTGCGCTGCTGCATGTGCTTGGGCATGCGGCTGACCAGGATCGAAATCATGATGATGTTATCGATGCCCAGAACGATTTCCAGGGCGGTCAGGGTAAAGAAGGCAACCCAGATTTCGGGGTTGGTCAGCCAATCCATGTGTATTCCTTTGAGCGAGTGTTAAACCATGACGCCAGCAAGCAGCTGGCGTCATGGTGAGTGAATGCCGTTACAACGTGCTGAACAGCGGGAAAGTCCCCAGCAGCAAGGCGGCCACCAGTATGCACAGGCAGACCAGCACTGCCCACTTCAGGGTGAAACGTTGGTGATCACCGAACTCGATACCGGCCAGCGCCACCAGCAGGTAGGTCGACGGTACCAGCGGGCTGAGCAAGTGGACGGGCTGACCGACGATCGAGGCACGGGCCATTTCCACTGCGGTGATGCCGTAATGGCTGGCCGCTTCGGAGAGCACCGGCAATACGCCGTAGTAGAACGCGTCGTTCGACATGAAGAATGTGAACGGCATGCTCACCAGCGCCGTGATCACCGCCAGGTACGGGCCGAGGAAGTCCGGAATCACTGCCAGCAGACTTTTCGACATGGCGTCGACCATGCCGGTTCCGGACAGGATACCGGTGAAGATACCCGCAGCGAAAATCAGACTGACCACCGACAGCACGCTGCCGGCGTGGGCCGCAACGCGGTCCTTCTGCATTTGCAGGCACGGGTAGTTGACGATCATCGCGATGCTGAACGCCACCATGAACAGCACCGGCAGCGGCAGCAGGCCGGCGATCAGGGTGCACATCAGCGCCAGGGTCAGCAGGCCGTTGAACCAGATCAGCTTCGGACGGCGGGCATCGGGGAATTGCGAGACGCTGATTTCACTGTGATCGATTTCGTCGCCGATCAGGTGCAGCTCGCCCAGACGTGCACGCTCACGTTTGCCGTAGAAGTAGGCAATGATCAGGATCGCCACCACACCGGCGGCCATGGCCGGGATCATCGGCACGAAGATGTCCGACGGGTCCACATGCAGCGCACTGGCGGCACGGGCGGTCGGGCCGCCCCACGGGGTCATGTTCATCACGCCACCGGCGAGGATGATCAGACCGGCCATGATCCGCGGGCTCATGCCGATGCGGCTGTACAGCGGCAGCATGGCGGCCACGCAGATCATGTAAGTGGTCGCGCCGTCACCATCGAGGGAAACGACGAGCGCCAGCACGGCGGTACCGACCGAAACTTTCAACGGGTCGCCCTTGACCAGTTTGAGGATCTTGCGCACGGCCGGGTCGAACAGGCCGGAGTCGATCATCAGGGCGAAGTACAGAATGGCGAACATCAGCATCACGCCGGTCGGCGCAAGCTTGGTAATACCTTCGAGCATCATCGGGCCGATCTTCGGCGCGAAACCACCGAACAGGGCGAACAGGATCGGGATGATGATCAGGGCGATCAGCGCAGACAGGCGCTTGGTCATGATCAGGAACATGAACGTGATGACCATGGCAAAGCCAAGGAAAGTCAGCATGGGAATACTCCAGGCGTAGCGCGGCTAATTGAGTGAGCGGATCGGAAGGGATCAGCGCAGAGCGGGAAGCACGAGACGTACGGGCGGAGTTTCAGCGAGAAGGCGGGCTACAGAGGACATCAGAATCACCATTGTTGTTGTTAATTGGGCCTGACGTGCGAGCGATCACACGCGCTGGCCAACCGGTCTGTTGCCGGTAGTGGCGGCGATCCTAATCGGGCAACCTTTCAGCTACCTTTCGCGGATGAAAGGTCTGACGAGAGGCGCGGCCACTTTCATGCAACTGGAAGCAGATACAACGATGAACGTCGTAAGACCTTTCTGTAGTTTCTGAGGGAGCGTCTTCACCCGCTGTATGGAAGGGAAACGCAATGCTAGGCTTGCGCCACTGCAATGTTTGAGAGGAGCTCCAACCAATGCTTAATAGCGTTGAATTAGATAATTTCGGCCCGCTACAAAAAATCCGCTGGGGCAAGCTCTCAAACTTGAATCTGATTATCGGAGCAAACAGCAGCGGCAAGACGTTTTTGCTCAAAGCGCTTTACTGCACGATGCGCACGCTCGAAGAGTACCAGCGTGGAAATGAACAACGTTCCGCCGCGGAGATACTGGCAGACAAACTTTACTGGACGTTTCAGGCAGACAAGATTGGCGACCTGGTAACAAAAAGTGCAGACGGTCCGTTGATGTGCAAGGTCAACGTTGACTCTCGAGCGTTTCGGTACGGATTCGGCAAAGACACGACAAAGAACATTGCCACGTTAGAAAATCACGTCCCTCCACGAGGCAGCAACTCAATATTTCTTCCTCCCAAGGAAGTACTTTCCCTGCAACACATTATTCTGAAAAGCCGTGACATCGATAAAGACTTCGGTTTCGACGACACCTATTACGATCTGGCGAAAGCACTCCGCCTCCTACCGACGAAAGGAAAAAATCACGCTCATTTCGCAAAGGCCAGGGAGAATCTGGAGGAGATGTTCGGCGGCAAGGTGGAATTCGACAGCAGTACAAATCGCTGGCAATTCAAAAAAGGCAATCAGAAGTTCCAGATTGGCTCTACTGCTGAGGGCATCAAGAAAATTGCCATTCTCGACACCTTGCTGGGCAATCGATTCCTGACCAAAGATTCCATGGTATTCATCGACGAACCCGAGTCGGCCTTGCATCCGGTAGCCATCACCAGGCTCGTCGATATCATTGTGTCTCTGGCCGCAAGCGGGATTCAGTTTTTCATTGCCAGCCACTCGTATTTCGTCATTAAAGCGCTGTATCTCGCGGCGCAAAAACAGAACATGTCTATCCCTGTTCTCTCGTCAATTGACGGCGAATGGCTCGGTGATGATCTTCTCAAAGGTATGCCGGACAACCCCATCGTCGATGAGTCCATTCGTCTTTATGAAGAGGAAGTGGAGCTGGCTCTGGGATGACTATTTCAATCGAAGAATCAGGGATGATTTTCGGGCCGTTTTCAGAGGATCAGCTTTTTCCGATCGAAAACAGTCCACTGTCCAAAAAAATAGGAAACGGCATCAAGGTCACTGAGTTTGTTCTACTTCGCGATCTTCAGGACAAACCTCAGGAAGTCTGGTTTGTAGAGGCAAAATCAAGTGCTCCTCGGCAGACCGAAGTATTCGTAGAAGAGATCAGGCAAAAATTCACCAACTCAGTGCAATTGACGCTTGCGGCCTGCCTTAGGCGGCACCCTCACAGTGATGAACACCTTCCAGCAGGTTTCTTGAATCTTGATCTCTCAAACTGCGCCATAAAATGCATTCTGGTCATAAACCAATTTCCAAAGGAATGGATGATCGGACTACGTGACGCGCTGAATAAGGCAATGAGCTCTTTAGCGAAGACTCTCGGGCTAAAACCGGGCTCAGTCGTCGTCATTAATGACGAAATGGCACGGGCCAGGAATCTGATAAGTTAACTAAGAGGGCAGGCGATGACTTTATCGCACAGCGGTGGCTGCCATTGCGGACATATCCGCTATCGGTTCAGCGGGCCATTGCAGGACATCGCCCACTGCCACTGCTCGATCTGCCGCAAGGTCAGCGGCGGGATCGTCACCACATGGATCACGCTGCCAGCGGCCAACTTCCAGTGGCTGGTCGGGACGCCTTCGCGCTATGACTCGTCGGGCAGTTGCGCGCGGTATTTCTGTCCGCACTGTGGCGCGCAGCTGGCGCTGGTGACATTGCTCAGTCCCGAGAGCATCGATGTGACCATCGCCACGCTGGATCACCCGGAGCGGGCGCCGGCCGAGCGGCACATCTGGACGGACAGCCAATTGCCCTGGCTGCATCTGGACGAGCATCTGCCGGGCGAGCCTGAAGAAACGCTTTGATCAGAAAATAGACAGATCCAGCGGACGCATCGCCCCCATCCAGATCGCATGCTCGGTGTGATCGAGCAAGTTATCGCCGGTGTCCGGGTGGAGGAACACCACCAGCCCCTTGCGATTGAGCGCCAGCCACGGCAACAGATCGCCGATCAACTGCGGGCCGAAAGCCAACTGGCAGCTCCAGTCCGGGTGTGGGCCGACCGGACGTTCGTGCATCCGGCCCATCTGCACTGGAAACAACTGCGCGGCCTGTTCGCACAAGGCCCGGGCCTGAGCAATCGTGCTGGCGTCGTAATAAATATGGGCGTGGTAGCCCTTGATCGTGTGCATTTGAAAGCCTCTGAATCGAATTCGAACCCTCGCCGTTTCCTGTAGGTCACACGCCATATGACAGGAACAGGAGCTCAGCCATGAAAAATGCCGAAACCCCGACGGTGAAAGTGGTGCTCTATGGTGCCATGGCCAGCCTCGGCGGTGCGTTGATGGCTGAATTGCTGCGACGGCAGCACGAAGTCATCGCGATTCTCGACGATTTGAACGTACTCGCGCCACGTCCCGGCCTGCGCACCAAAAGCGGCGATCTGTTCGATGCCGAGCGGGTCAAGCAAAGCGTAGCGGGCAGTTCGGCGGTGATCTGTCTGCTGGATGCTCCCGGTTTGCCGTTCAGCAGCGAACATGTGGAAAGGTCCGTGGTGCTCGGCCCAGTGGAACAGGTGCTGGCGGTCGATGCGTTGGTCGACGGCCTGCAAGCGGCCAACGTTTCCAGGTTGTTTCTGGTGGGGAATTTTGCCGTGCTCGACGAGCCGGAACTGGACGACGCACTGCAACGCCACGCCGCCGAAGAAATCCGCGAAGCCCTGCAAAGCAGCCCGCTGCAGTGGACACTGGTGAATGCGCCCCACGGGGTGGCGGGGCTGACCATTGAGCATTTCAGTCAGGTGGGCGGCAATCTGGAGCCGGGACTGGCGGAGCCGCTGGAACGGCTGAACCGGGTCGCGGTGGGGATTGCCGATGAGCTGCGATTGAACCTGCATGTGGGGCAGCATGTGAATTTTGTCGCCGCAACTGGCTGAGCCTTTAAATCGCAATTGACGGCAGCGCCACCCCGGCGAGAGATTCGGCGCTGCTAGCCTGTTCCGCCATCAACCAATCGACAAACTGCTGAATCAACGCGCCCCGGCGTTTGCGTTGCGGCAGCACCACGTAATACCCCAGACGCGACAACGTGGTCTCGGCGATTGGCCGACAGAGCAAGCCTTGGCTCAGCAAGTTATCCACAAGGTGGCGCCAGCCGATGGCCACGCCCTGACCGCCAATCGCCGCTTGAATCAACAGCGTGTAATTGTCGAAACGCAATTGGCCCGGCGCGGGTGGCGTGCTGATGCCCAGTTCGCGAAACAGCCCGCTCCAGTCAAACCAGTTGCTGCTGTTCTCCCCGCGCAGGTGCAGCAGAGGCAATTCCAGCAATGCCTGGGCAGGCAAGGGCAGGGGCCGGTCCTTGAGCAATTGCGGACTGCATACGGGAAACACTTCTTCGCTGAACAGCCAATGGCTTTCGCCCTGCTTGAAACGCCCGTCGCCAAACAAGATCGCGACATCGATGTCGGTGCGTAGCATGTTGTGGTTGCGCTCGCTGGTGACCAGGCTGACGTCGACATTCGGATTGGCTTCGTGGAAGCGATGCAGGCGCGGCATCAGCCAGTACGCGGCGAAGGCGAAATCGGTGGCGACCTGCAACACCTCATGTTGTTGTTGCGCGCTGATCGCACTCAATCCTGCGTCGATGTTCTGCAAACCGAGCTGAACCTGCTCGAACAGGATCGTCCCGCCCTCGGTCAGTTCGATCCCGCGGTAGATACGGTCAAACAGTCGTGCGCCCAGCTGTTCTTCCAGACGCTTGATCTGCTGGCTGATCGCTGGCTGCGTGGTGCCCAGCTCCACCGCCGCCGCGGTAAAGCTGCGGTGACGGGCCGCCGCCTCGAAGGCGCGCAACAGGTCGAGGGACAGATTGCCGAGGGCTTCATACATAAGCTGTGCTTATCCTAGTCATTGTCCGGCGCGGGCTTTACCGGACAGGGCATGGACTCCATGCTCGATCGCAGCAATGTCGCATAAATATTCACTATGGAATGCCGCGATCACATGAAGCGCAAGAACATTCTTTTCATCATGGCCGATCAAATGGCCGCGCCAATGTTGCCGATCTACGGCCCGTCGCCGATCAAACTGCCGAATCTTTCGCGCCTCGCCGCTCAGGGCGTGGTGTTCGACGCCGCTTATTGCAACAGTCCGCTGTGCGCGCCGTCGCGCTTCACCCTGGTCAGCGGGCAGCTGCCGAGCAAGATCGGCGCCTACGACAACGCCGCCGATTTCCCCGCCGACGTTCCGACCTACGCCCATTACCTGCGCCGCCTCGGCTACCGCACCGCGCTGTCGGGCAAGATGCATTTCTGCGGCCCGGATCAATTGCACGGCTACGAAGAGCGCCTGACCAGCGACATCTACCCGGCCGATTACGGCTGGGCGGTGAACTGGGACGAGCCGGACGTGCGCCCGAGCTGGTATCACAACATGTCGTCGGTGCTGCAGGCCGGGCCGTGCGTGCGCACCAACCAGCTCGACTTCGATGAAGAGGTAGTGTTCAAGGCCCAGCAATACCTGTTCGATCACATTCGCGAGGACGGCGATCAGCCGTTCTGCCTGACCGTGTCGATGACTCACCCACATGACCCGTACACGATTCCCAAGGCGTTCTGGGATTTGTACGACGACGGTGACATCCCGATGCCGACCACCCCGGATCAACATTCCCTCGATCCACACTCGCAGCGCCTGCTCAAGGTCTACGATCTTTGGGACAAACCGCTGCCTGTGGATAAAATTCGCGACGCGCGCCGTGCCTATTTCGGCGCGTGCAGCTATATCGACGCCAACGTCGGCAAACTCCTGCAAACCCTCGAAGATACCGGGCTGATCGATGACACCATCATCGTCTTCTCCGGCGACCACGGTGACATGCTCGGCGAGAAAGGCCTCTGGTACAAAATGCACTGGTTCGAGATGGCCGCGCGGGTGCCGCTGTTGATCAGCGCTCCGGGGCAGTTCGCTGCCGGCCGGGTCAGCGCCGCGGTGTCCACCGCTGACCTGTTGCCGACCTTCGTCGAACTGGCCGGTGGCAGCATGGAGCCGAACTTGCCGCTGGACGGCCGCTCGCTGCTGACGCACCTGCAAGGGCAGGGCGGGCATGACGAAGTATTCGGCGAGTACATGGCGGAGGGCACGGTCAGCCCGCTGATGATGATCCGTCGCGGCGCCTACAAATTTATCTACAGTGAAAGCGACCCGTGCCTACTCTTCGATGTGCACAACGATCCGCGTGAACTCGAAGAACTCAGCCAGTCGCCGCAACATCGCCAGCTGTTCGACGAATTTCTCGCCGAAGCGCGGGCCAAGTGGGACATCCCGGCGGTTCACCGCGAGGTGCTCGCCAGCCAGCGTCGCCGACGTTTTGTCGCCGACGCCCTGACCATCGGCAAGCTGAAGAGCTGGGATCACCAGCCGCTGGTGGACGCCAGTCAGCAGTACATGCGCAACCACATCGACCTCGACGATCTGGAGCGCAAGGCCCGTTATCCACAACCCTGCCAAAATCAATAATGTAAGGGGAAGTTCATGCGCAAGTTATCCACAGCACTGACGATTGGCCTGCTGGCTCTGGGCAGCGCCTCGGCATTCGCCGAGCAAAGCTGCGAAACGGTGAAAATGGCCGACCCGGGCTGGAGCGACATCGCCGCGACCAACGCCATCGCCGGGTTTCTGCTGGACGGTATGGGCTACAAGGCCAAGGTCGACACACTCGCGGTGCCGATCACCTTCGGCGGCTTGAAGGACGGTCAGGTGGATGTATTTCTCGGCAACTGGATGCCGGCGCAGCAGGGCTTCTACGACAAGTTCGTCGCCACCGGTGACGTCACGCAACTGGCGAAGAACCTCGACGGCACCGAGTTCACCCTCGCCGTCCCGGATTACGTGTGGGACGCCGGTGTGCATGACTTTGCCGACCTGAACAAATACGCCGACAAGTTCGACAAGAAGATCTACGGCATCGGTTCCGGGGCGCCCGCGAACATTTCGCTGCAGGAAATCATCAAGAAGAACGATTTCGACCTCGGCCAGTGGAAGCTGATCGAATCCAGCGAACAGGCGATGCTCGCCGAAGTCTCGCGGGCGGTGAAGAAACAGAAATTCGTCACCTTCCTCGGCTGGACACCGCACCCGATGAACGTGCAGCTGAAGATGCATTACCTCAAGGGCGGCGAGAAATACTTCGGCGACACCGGCAGCGTCTATACCCTCACGCGCAAGGGTTATGCCGAGGCCTGTCCGAATGTGGGCAAGTTGCTGACCAACCTGGCGTTCACCCAGGACATGGAGAACAGCATCATGGCTGAGGTGGTGAACAAGAAAGTCAGCAATGCCGATGCGGTGAAGGCATGGATCAAAGCCAATCCGGCGGTTCTGGACAAGTGGCTGGAGGGGGTGAAGACCGTGGATGGCAAGGATGCGTTGCCTGCGGTGAAGGCCAAGCTCTAACGCTTTCTACTTGACGACAACTTACCCGTGGCGAGGGGATTTATCCCCGATCGGCTGCGCAGCAGTCGCAAAGTCTATGCACTCGGTATACCTGACTCACCGAGACCGTCGGTTTTGGGGCCGCTTCGCAGCCCATCGGGGATAAATCCCCTCACCACAGTGATTGGCGCGTCCTGATAACCTTGCATAAACCCACACCCCGCGAGGACCCATGGCCCTGCCCAGTCGCCATTCACTTTTCCCCTTCCTGACCTGGCTGCCCCGGCAAACCCGCGCCAGCGTCGGCCGGGATCTGGTCGTTGGCCTGAGCGGTGCCATTCTCGCGCTGCCGCAGTCGATCGCCTACGCGCTGATCGCCGGCCTGCCGCCGGAATACGGCCTCTACGCCGCAATCATTCCGGTACTGATCGCCTGCCTTTGGGGTTCCTCGTGGCATCTGATCTGCGGCCCGACTGCAGCGATTTCGATTGTGCTGTATGCCAGCGTCAGTCCCTTGGCCGTGCCCGCGTCGCAGGACTACATCACCCTGATTCTGCTGTTGAGCTTTCTGGCGGGGATTTTTCAGTGGCTGCTCGGCCTGCTGCGCTTCGGCGCGCTGGTGAATTTCGTCTCGCATTCGGTGGTGCTCGGCTTCACCCTCGGCGCGGCGGTGGTGATTGCCATCGGCCAGTTGCCGAACCTGCTGGGGCTGGATCTGCCGGCCAAAGCCACGGCCCTGGACAGCCTGATGGATCTGCTGCAGCACCTGCAGGCTGTGGATAAACCTTCATTGGTATTGGGCGTGGCCACGGTGGTGGTCGGTTTCGTGCTCAGGCAATTGCTGCCGCGCTGGCCGACACTGTTGATCACCCTGGTGCTCGGCAGCCTGCTGGTGTGGCTGTGGCCGACGATGTTCGGCCACGTGCATCGGGTCAGTGCCTTTGTCGGGCGCTTGCCGCCGTTCAGCGCGTTGCCGCTGGATCTGGATCTGGTGCTGCGCTTGCTGCCGAGCGCCGTGGCGGTGGGCATGCTCGGGCTGGTGACGAGTCTGTCGATTGCCCGTTCGATTGCCGCGCGCTCCCAGCAGTTGCTCGATGCCAATCAGGAAGTCCGTGCGCAGGGTCTATCGAACATCGTCGGGGCGTTCTTTTCCGGCTCGTTGTCCGCCGGCTCGTTCACCCGCTCAGGTCTGAGTTACGAGGCCGGTGCCTGTTCGCCGCTGGCCGGGGTGTTTTCGGCGATCTGGGTCGCGCTGTTCGCGATTTTCGGCGCCGGGCTGATTTCACACATTCCCATTCCGGCGATGGCCGGAAGCATTCTGCTGATCGCCTGGGGGCTGGTGGATCATCGCGGGATTCGTTCGCTGCTGCGGGTCAGCCGCGCCGAGTTCGTGGTCATGGCCCTGACCTGCCTCGCCACGCTATTGCTGGAATTGCAGACGGCAATCTACGCCGGGGTGCTGGCGTCGCTGTTCTTCTACCTCAAGCGCACCTCGCAACCGCGGGTACAGCATTGGCGCGAGGGAGAGGAGGATGTGCTGCGGGTTGGCGGCTCGATTTTCTTCGGCGCCAGCCATTACCTGCAAGTGCGCCTGCAACGGCTGCACGGCACGCGGGTGGTGATCGAGGCGCAGCAGATCAACTTCATCGATTATTCGGGGGTGGAGATGCTGCATCAGGAGGCGCGGCGCCTGCTGCGGCAGGATCGCAGCCTGACTCTGCGCCGGGCGCGGCCGCAGGTGGTGGAGGAGTTGAGAAAGCTGGAAGGGCCGGAGAAATGCCCGATCCGGTTTGAGGATTGATCCAGAATCGGCGGTGCGGCCATTCGCGAGCAAGCCCGCTCCCACATTTGATCGCATTCCAATGTGGGAGCGGGCTTGCTCGCGAAGCTTTTAAAGGGCCAACTGGCGGCGTAGTTCGGCGAGCACCGGCGCCGTATCCGGACGTACCCCGCGCCACAGGAAAAATGCCTCGGCAGCCTGTTCAGCCAGCATCCCCAGACCATCCATCGACACCGCCGCGCCATGCTCGCTGGCCCAGCGGCAGAACGCGGTCGGTTCCTTGCCATACATCATGTCGTAGCACAGGGTCTGGCCCGGTTCGATCAGGCTCGGCGCAATCGGCGGTACATCGCCGGTCAGACTGGCGGAGGTGGCGTTGATGATCACGTCCACCGGCTCCTGCAACCAGTCGAAACCACTGGCCGACACCGGCCCCAGATCACCGAACAACTCCGCCAGCAGCTCGGCCTTGTCCACCGTGCGATTGGCGATGATCACCGATGCCGGCTTCTCGGCCAGCAACGGCTCCAGCGCGCCACGCACCGCGCCGCCAGCGCCGAGCAGCAGGATGCGCTTGCCGGTCAGGCTGAACCCGGCATTCACCGTCAGGTCGCGCACCAGTCCGGCACCGTCGGTGTTGTCACCGAGCAACGAGCCGTCGGCCAGTTTGCTCAGGGTGTTCACCGCACCAGCGCGTTGCGCACGGGCGGTCAGGCTGTTCGCCAGGCGAAAGGCTTCTTCCTTGAACGGCACAGTGACGTTGGCGCCACGACCATCCTGGAAAAACGCCACGGCGCAGCCAGTAAAGTCGTCGAGTGGCGCCAGCAAGGTGCTGTAGTCGAGGCGCTGGCCGGTCTGCTCGGCGAACAGTTTGTGAATCATCGGCGACTTGCTGTGGCCGATCGGGTTACCGAAAACGACGTAACGATCCATCAGCAGTCCTCAGGCTTCGGCCAGCCAGTCGCGGTCTTGCAGGAAGTAGTCGGTCAGGCGCGCTTCTTCACTGCCGGGCTCGGCCTTGAAGTCATAGGCCCAGCGCACTTGCGGCGGCAGCGACATGAGGATCGACTCGGTACGCCCGCCCGATTGCAGGCCGAACAGCGTGCCACGGTCGTAGACCAGGTTGAACTCGACGTAGCGGCCACGGCGGAATTCCTGGAATTCACGCTGTTTCGCGGTGAACGCATCGTTCTTGCGGCGTTGCACGATGGGCAGGTACGCATCGATGTAAGCGTCACCGATGGCGCGCATGAAGGCGAAACTGGTGTCGAAGTCCCACTCGTTCAGGTCATCGAAAAACAAGCCGCCGATGCCGCGCGGTTCGTGGCGATGCTTGATGTGGAAATAGGTGTCGCACCACGCCTTGTAGCGCGGGTAGACGTCCGCACCGAACGGCGCGCAGGCCTGTTCGGCGACGCGGTGCCAGTGGATGCAGTCTTCTTCGTTGCCGTAATACGGCGTCAGGTCGAAGCCGCCGCCGAACCACCAGACCGGCTCTTCGCCTTCCTTCTCGGCGATGAAAAAGCGCACGTTGGCGTGGGACGTCGGCACATGCGGGTTGTGCGGATGGATCACCAGCGACACGCCGAGGGCTTCGAAACCGCGACCGGCCAGTTCCGGACGGTGGGCGCTGGCCGACGGTGGCAGGCCGCTACCGAACACGTGGGAAAAGTTGACGCCGCCCTTTTCGATCACCGTACCGTTCTCGATCACGCGAGTACGACCGCCACCGCCGGCAGGCCGGGTCCAGGCGTCTTCGACGAAGCGCGTGCCGCCGTCTTCGGTTTCCAGCGCGGCGCAGATGCGGTCTTGCAGGTCGAGCAGATAGGCCTTTACGGCGTCGGTGCGGGTCGTCATGGCTTCACCTTGAATCAGGGGCATCACTACGCGGGCGCCCCGCAGGCAGGGGGCGGCGCAAATGGGCGCGTAGCATAACACCGCAGACCCGAGCGCCGCAGTTGACGAAGATCAAGCATGGGAGTTGGATAGGGGCCTCGCAAAACGACCCAAGGAGTAGGCAGATGGCAAAGCGTATCCAGTTCCGCGCCCACGGCGGACCCGAAGTACTCGAGTATGTCGATTACCAGCCCGCCGCCCCCGGCCCGCAACAGGTGCGAGTGGCCAACAAAGCCATTGGCCTGAACTTCATCGACACCTATTTCCGCAGCGGTCTCTATGCGCCACCGGCGCTGCCATCGGGTCTGGGCGCTGAAGGCGCGGGTATCGTCGATGCCGTGGGCAGTGAAGTCACCCGGTTCAAGGTCGGTGATCGCGTGGCGTATGGCAGCGGCCCATTGGGTGCCTACAGCGAGTTGCACGTGCTGCCCGAGGCCAACCTGGTGAAACTGCCGGACGAGATCAGCTTCGAAACCGCCGCCGGGGTCATGCTCAAGGGCCTGACCGTGCAGTACCTGCTGCGCCAGACCTATGAACTCAAGGGTGGCGAAACCATTCTGTTCCACGCCGCTGCGGGGGGTGTCGGTTCGCTGGCCTGCCAATGGGCCAAGGCACTGGGCGTGAAACTGATCGGCACCGTCAGCTCCAGGGAAAAAGCCGAACTGGCCAAAGCCAACGGCGCCTGGGCAACCATCGATTACAGCCACGAAAACGTGGCACAGCGGGTGCTGGAGCTGACCGACGGCAAGAAAGTCCCGGTGGTGTACGACGGCGTCGGCAAGGACACTTGGCTGACCTCGCTCGACAGCGTCTCGCCGCGCGGGCTGGTGGTGAGTTTCGGCAATGCCTCCGGTGCGGTGGACGGGGTGAACCTGGGGATTCTTTCGGCCAAGGGCTCGCTGTACGTGACCCGCCCGACCCTGGCGACCTACGCCAACAACGCCGAGAACCTGCAGCGCATGGCCGACGAGCTGTTCGAGATGATCATCAGCGGCAAGATCAAGGTGGACATCAGCCAGCGTTATCCACTGGCTGACGCGGCAAAGGCGCAGACCGAACTGTCGGCGCGGCGCACCACCGGCTCGACCATCCTGCTGCCCTGATCAACCTTCGGCATCTTGCCAGTCAGGGGTGCGAACCCACGGCTGGCAAGACAGTTCGAACGCGTTCAGCACCTCGGCAGAGGACACTCCAACGGTTTTTGCACCAGGTGGCCAACCGTCGCGTGATCGGGCTGTTGAACCGCCGCGAGGATTTGCCGCCACTCGGCTGACAACACCCAATAATCGCCGCGTGCGCGCTGGTCGATGTGCAGCGCATTGGAAGCGATCGGCATCAGGCCGAAACGCTGATAAAAGCGCAGTTGTTGCGATCTGCACAACGCGGTCACCCCCTGATAGCCGCGTTTTATCGCCCACTCGGTAGCGGCCGCCAACAGACCGTTGATCGCAATGGGCAGTTGATTGGGCGTGTACGAGATCAAGCGGCTGAATTCGACATGGCGCGACAGCGCCACCGTGGGCGAAACGTGTTGCTGCGCCAGCGATACCCATTCGAACGGCGCCGGAGTCGCCCTCAATACTGCCAACAGTTGATCGTGCCGATACAGCAGAAAGTGGGTACTTCGCGACTTTATCGCCAGTCTGGTTTCGAGCATCCGCGCCCGTGAAGTCAGCATGTAATGCTGCAGCCGGAGTCGAAATTGCCGATCGACAAACCGGTCGAACTCCTGAGTATCCGCCCCCGCTTCAAGCATCACGATACGGCAACCCTCATGGTGACTCTTTAACGTCACCTGAAGCGCCTGCAGATAATCCGTGAGTTGCAAATTCGTAGTGTCCATTCTTTCTCCGCAGACCTTAACTTATCGAAGTATTTCGAGTGCAGGGAAAGGATGGTTGCTTTTGGCGATTCCGCCACGCCAGAAAGTCTGATAATCCGGTGGGAAAACTCAATGAATCCGGGTACTTGGCGACTTTTCCGACACAGAAACGGGCGTCATTGCAGGACAAATCGCAGGTACGCGTAGTCCTCCTCGCCATCAAGGCGAAGAGGACTCACGTAAAGGTTTTCGAGCCAGGATCAGTCGGGACGAATGACCTTGCCGGTCGCCAGATCACGGATCACGCTGGGGTTCTTGCGCCCACCCAGTTGCCCGCCGAGGATCAGGTCGATCTGCCCACGGAAATACTGCTCGACGCGCAACCGCGTGCGCGCCGCCGGCCGTCCTTGCGGGTTCGCCGAGGTGGAGATCAGCGGCCCGACCATCGAGCACAGATCCCGCACCTGCGGATGATCGCTGACCCGCAGCGCCACCGTGTCATGCACGCCCGTCACCCACTCCGGCAGCAGGTTTTGATGCGGCACCAGCCAGGTGTTCGGCCCCGGCCAGGTACTGGCCATGCGGTCGAGCCACTCTTGCGGGAAGTCTTCGAACAGGAAGTCGAACTGGCGAATGTTGTCGGCGACCAGGATCAGGCCCTTGTCCACCGAACGGTTCTTGATCGCCAGCAGACGATCCACTGCCTCTTCGTTCCACGGGTCGCAACCCAGCCCCCAGACGGCTTCGGTTGGATAGGCAATCACCGCCCCGGCGCGAATCTCTCGTGCGGCTTGCTGCACACGCCAACTGTTGACCATGAAAAAACTCTCCGCAAACAGGTTTTGCGCAGTTTACCGATCTTCCCTGTAAAACCTAGCGTGTCCTGGCCTGCCAGCGACCGTTTTCACACACTGCCCGGCCTTCCATTTCCAGCTCGGTGAGTGCCGCGAGAACTTTGGGCAACGCCCAGCCGCTGCTGTCGACCAAGGCTTCGCTGGTGTGCGGCGCCGCGTGCAGCAGGCGCAGCAAGGGGTGCCCGGCATCCGGCGTCTCTGTGGATAACGGCACATGCTGCCAGCCGCGCAGGGCTTCGAGGATGTGTTCGATGGTTTCGACCAGCACCGCACCGTCGCGGATCAACTGGTGACAGCCGCGTGCGCCAGGGTGATGGATCGAGCCCGGAATCGCGTACACCTCGCGGCCCTGCTCTGCCGCCAGCCTGGCAGTGATCAGCGAACCGCTGGCAACACTCGCTTCGACCACCAGCACACCGAGGGACAAACCGCTGATGATCCGGTTGCGCCTGGGGAAGTTGCTCGCCGTCGGACCAGCGTCCAGTGGAAACTCCGAAAGCACCGCGCTGCCCGAGGCAATCATCGCGTCGGCCAGTCGGCGATTGCGCTGTGGATAAAACTTTTCCAGGCCAGTGCCGAGCACGCCGACGGTTTGCCCGCCGACGTCCAGCGCCGCTTGATGGGCAGCTGCATCGATGCCCAGCGCCAAGCCACTGGTGATGACAAAACCGGCCCCGGCGAGGCTGCGGGAAAATGCTGCAGCGGTGTCCATTCCCGGGCGTGAAGCACTGCGACTGCCGACCATCGCCAGTTGCGGTTTTTCCAGAATCAGCGGGTCGCCCGCAACAAACAACAGCGGTGGTGGGTCAGGGATCTGCGCCAGCAGCGCCGGATAGTCCGCCTGGCCCAACAGCAATAGGTGCTGGCCGGGCCGCTCTAGCCAGCGCAATGCATGGCTCGCGCCGTCGCGCACTTCGGGGCTGCGCCGGGCCTCGGCCGGCGCCGCCGGCAACCCCAGCGCACGCCAGGCACTGGCCGGCGCGCTCAGGGCTTTTGACGCCGAGCCGAAGGCTTCAAGCAGTTTGGCAAAACGTTTCGGACCGATTTCCGGCAAGCGGTGCAGGCGCAAACGCGCTTCCAGTTCCGCAGGGGAAACCGGCGTACAGGCAGACAGCATCGTGGATCATCCTTGATCGTTATAAGTCCCGAACCATTCGGAACAAGCTGTGGATAACTCTGTTGGTAACTTGTGAAGCCAGCTAAGGATTTCGTACCTTGTCGAGCACCGCGAGCGAGCGCGATGCGTTGAGTACCAGGCCATAACTGATTTTTTCGTAGGTGCGGAACACCATCAGCAAACCGGCGCGTTCGTCGGGGATTTTCAACGGCTGGCCGGTGACCCGGTCACGTACGGTTTCCCCGGTTTTCATCACTGCCAGAACGTTGCCTTCGACCAGGCCGTCGCGCTGGCCCTTGTTCAGGGTGACCACGTCCATCACGCCGATCTGCGTGACGCCGCGCGGCACGTCGATGATCACGCCGTTGATGTTGGTGCTCGGGGCGCTGGGCATGAAGGTCGAATTGATCGAGCGCTCTTCGCCGCTGAACAGACGATCGCCCAGACGTACTTCCTGGGTGGTGCGTTGCAGGGCGAGGGTGGCGACGTCGCCTTCGGTGGCGACGATTTCACCGCCACCGATATCGTCGGCGTTGATCCCGAGGAACTCCTTGGTCTGCGGGTCGGTGTAGACCTTGCCCTGGCGGAAGATGCCGTACACCGGCTGACTGGGGTCGAAATGGCCACGGGCATAAATCCGGTCACCGGTGCCGGAAAGCACCCGCTCGGCATCGCCGGCGACGATATAGGGTGCCTTGTCGAAGTCCTCGACCTTGTCGACGATGCGGTTGCTCAGCAGAAAGGCGTTGATCGATTTCAGCGGAATGCTCGGGATCGCCTCGGCCACCGGGCTGGTGCGGATGCGTGGCGACAGTTTGATGGTGCCGCGCGACTCGCCGCGATTGACGGTCAGTCGAGGCTGGCCGTCGACATAACTCAGCGTCAGCGTGTCGCCGGGATAGATCAGGTTGGGGTTTTCAATTTGCGGGTTGGCCCGCCACAGCTGTGGCCATTGCCAGGGCTCGCGCAGGTATTTGCCGGAAATGTCCCAGAGTGTGTCTCCCGAAACCACCGTGTATTGCTGTGGAAAACCATCCCTGAGTTGCACTTGCCCTTGCGCCACGCCGGCCGAGACCAGAAGCAGCAGGGCGAGTAGTGTTTTCCTCATGCAGCGAATCCCTTTATCATGTGCGTTCGCGTGAACCGTCAGAGCCCCCGTGGCTCGCTACTGCAAATTGCATTAGCTACGCTTCACAACGGTAGCCTGCATCTTCGGACCTGCCAGGCCATCGACCCGACTTTACTCAATACGTGCAGCAATCAGCCTATGGCCATTTTAAACATCCTCGAATTCCCGGACCCGCGTCTGCGTACTATCGCCAAGCCTGTGGCTGTAGTGGACGACGAAGTGCGTCAGTTGGTCGATGACATGTTTGAAACAATGTATGAAGCGCCGGGCATCGGCCTCGCCGCGACCCAGGTCAACGTGCACAAACGTATCGTCGTGATGGACCTTTCCGAAGACCGCACCGAACCCCGGGTGTTCATCAACCCCGAGTTCGAATCGCTGACCGACGAGATGGATCAGTACCAGGAAGGCTGCCTCTCGGTGCCGGGTTTCTACGAAAACGTCGACCGCCCGCAGAAGGTCAAGATCAAGGCGCTGGACCGCGACGGCCAGCCTTACGAACTGATCGCCGAAGGCCTGCTCGCGGTGTGCATCCAGCACGAATGCGACCACCTCAACGGCAAGTTGTTCGTCGATTACCTGTCCACGCTCAAACGCGACCGGATCAAGAAGAAACTGGAAAAGCTGCATCGCCAGAACGCTTGATGCCCTCCTTCAAAGGCTTGCTGCGGCAAGCCTTTTTCTTTTTATGAGACGCCCTTCATGACTGAGCCACTGCGCATCGTTTTTGCCGGTACCCCGGAATTTGCCGCCGAACACCTCAAGGCCCTGCTGAACAGCCCTTACGAGATCGTTGCGGTCTACACCCAACCGGATCGTCCGGCCGGTCGCGGGCAAAAACTGATGCCGAGCCCGGTCAAACAGTTGGCCCTGGAAAATAATATCCAGGTGTTGCAGCCGCCGACCCTGCGCAACGCTGACGCTCAAGCCGAGCTGGCCGCGCTGCAACCGGACTTGATGGTGGTGGTCGCCTACGGCCTGATCCTGCCGCAAGCGGTGCTGGATATTCCGCGTCTGGGCTGCATCAACAGCCACGCCTCGCTGCTGCCACGCTGGCGCGGTGCGGCGCCGATCCAGCGCGCCGTGGAACACGGTGATGCCGAAAGCGGCGTGACCGTGATGCGCATGGAAGCGGGCCTCGACACCGGGCCGATGCTGCTCAAGGTCGTGACCCCGATCAGCGCCGACGACACGGGCGGCACGCTGCACGACCGTCTTGCCGAAATGGGCCCGCCCGCCGTGGTCCAGGCGATTGCCGGCCTGGCCGCCGGAACCCTCGAAGGCGAAGTACAGAACGACGAGTTCGCCACCTACGCCCACAAACTGAACAAGGACGAAGCGCGCCTCGACTGGAGCCGTCCGGCGGTTGAGCTGGAGCGTCTGGTACGCGCCTTCAATCCATGGCCGATTACCCACAGCACCCTCAACGGTGAAGCGCTGAAAGTGCTGGCCGCGACCCTGGCTGACGGCAAAGGCGCGCCGGGTGCAATCCTCAGCGCCAGCAAGGACGGTCTGATCGTCGCGTGCGGTGAGCAGGCGTTGTGCCTGACCCGTCTGCAACTGCCCGGCGGCAAGGCGCTGAACTTCAGCGACCTGTTCAACAGCCGTCGCGAGAAATTCGCCGTCGGTACCGTGCTCGGCGCCGTGGTGGACGCGCAATGAACCCGCGTCTGGCTGCCGCCAAGGCACTCGCTGCCGTCCTCAGCGGCAAGGCTTCGTTGAACAGCTCCCTGCCGACGCAACTGGACAAGGTCGAAGACCGTGATCGCGGCTTCACCCAGGATCTGGCGTTCGGCACCGCGCGCTGGCAGCCACGGCTGTCGGCGCTGGCGGAAAAGCTTCTGCAGAAGCCGTTCAAGGCTGCCGACGCCGATGTCGAGGCGCTGCTGCTGGTCGGTCTCTATCAACTGCTCTACACCCGCGTGCCGCCGCACGCGGCCATCAGCGAAACCGTCGGTTGCGCCGACAAGCTGAAAAAGCCGTGGGCCAAGGGTCTGCTCAACGCCGTGCTGCGTAATGCCCAGCGCGAAAGCGAGACGATTTTTGCCGAGCTTGAGCGTGATCCGGTGGTGCGCACCGCCCACCCGCGCTGGCTGCAAAAATCCCTGAAAGCCTTCTGGCCGGAGCAATGGGAAGCGATCTGCGCCGCGAACAACGCGCACCCGCCGATGATCCTGCGGGTCAACCGCCGGCATCACAGCCGCGACGCCTACCTCGGCTTGCTCAGCGACGCCGGCATCGTTGCCACGCCCTGCGTCTATAGCCGCGACGGCATCGTCCTTGAGGCCGCTGCCGATGTGCGCAGCCTGCCGGGGTTTGCCGAAGGCTGGATCAGTGTGCAGGACGAAGCCGCGCAACTGGCCGCCGATCTGCTCGATCTGGCCCCGGGCCAGCGAGTGCTCGACGCCTGCTGCGCCCCCGGCGGCAAGACCTGCCACATCCTTGAAGCCGAACCGGCGCTGGCCGGCGTGGTGGCGGTGGATCTGGAAGCCAAACGTCTGGTGCGGGTGAAGGAGAACCTTGAACGGCTGGGCCTGAGCGCCGAACTGATCGCTGCCGACGGTCGCGATACCGCCGCGTGGTGGGACGGCAAACCGTTCCAGCGCATCCTGCTCGACGCGCCATGTTCGGCCACCGGCGTGATCCGCCGCCATCCGGACATCAAACTGACCCGTCAGGCCGACGACATCGCCGCCCTCGCGCTGCTGCAAGGCGAGCTCCTCGACGCCCTGTGGAAAACCCTCGAAGTCGGCGGCATCCTGCTCTACGCCACTTGCTCGACCTTGCCCACCGAGAACACCGAAGTCATCGCCGCGTTCCTCGAGCGCACGCCCGGTGCCCGCGAGCTGGATCTGGCCACCACGGCCGGGATCAAACAGCCCCATGGTCGCCAATTGCTGGCCCAGCAGGGCGGGCATGACGGGTTCTACTACGCCAAGCTGATCAAGATCGCTGCCCCGCGCGGCTAAACGGATTCAATGGAGTGACTGGATGAAAATCATCATCCTCGGTGCGGGGCAGGTCGGCGGTTCGCTGGCTGAACACCTGGCGAGCGAAGCCAACGACATCACCGTGGTCGACACCGACGGCGAGCGCCTGCGCGACCTCGGCGACCGCCTCGACATCCGCACCATTCAGGGCCGCGGCTCGCTGCCGTCGGTGCTGCGCCAGGCCGGCGCCGACGATGCCGACATGCTGGTGGCGGTGACCAACAGCGACGAGACCAACATGGTCGCCTGCCAGGTCGCGCACACGCTGTTCCACACCCCGACCAAAATCGCCCGGGTGCGCGAAGCGTCCTACCTCAATCGCGAAGAACAGCTGTTCCAGAACGAAGCGATTCCGGTCGACGTGCTGATCAGCCCCGAGCAAGTGGTTACCAACTACATCAAGCGCCTGATCCAGCATCCGGGCGCGCTGCAAGTGATCGACTTCGCCGAAGGCCAGGCGCAACTGGTGGCGGTGCGCGCCTATTACGGCGGGCCGCTGGTGGGCCAACAGCTGCGCCAGCTGCGCGAACACATGCCGAATGTCGAGACGCGTGTCGCGGCGATTTTCCGTCGCGACCGACCGATCCTGCCGCAAGGCGACACGGTGATCGAGGCCGATGACGAAGTCTTTTTCATCGCCGCCCGTGAGAATATTCGCGCGGTGATGAGCGAAATGCGCCGCCTCGACGAAACCTACAAGCGCATCGTGATTGCCGGCGGCGGGCAGATCGGCGAGCGCCTGGCCGAGGCCATCGAGAGCCGTTATCAGGTGAAGATCATCGAGATGAACCCGGCACGCTGCCGCTACCTCTCGGATACCCTCGACAGCACCGTGGTGCTGCAGGGCAGCGCGTCGGACCGTGATCTGCTGCTGGAAGAGAACATCGCCGACGCCGACATCTTCCTCGCCCTGACCAACGATGACGAAGCCAACATCATGTCGTCGTTGCTGGCCAAACGCCTGGGCGCGAAGAAGGTGATGACGATCATCAACAACCCGGCGTACGTCGACCTGATCCAGGGCGGCGATATCGACATCGCCATCAGCCCGCAACTGGCGACCATCGGCACCTTGCTGGCCCACGTACGGCGTGGCGATATCGTCAGCGTGCACTCACTGCGCCGGGGCGCGGCGGAAGCCATCGAGGCGATTGCCCACGGTGATGCCAAGTCGAGCAAGGTCATCGGCCGACCGATCGAAAAAATCGGCCTGCCGCCGGGCAGCACGATTGGCGCGATCATCCGCAACGAAGAAGTGATCATCGCCCACGACGATACGGTGATCGAAACCGGTGACCATGTGATTCTGTTCCTTGTGGATAAAAAGCATATCCGCGATGTGGAGAAGTTGTTTCATGTGGGTCTCAGCTTCTTCTGATCCGGATTACTGCGTGATCAGACCTGGCCCCATCGCGAGCAGGCTCACTCCTACAGGGGAACGCATTCCAAATGTGGGAGCGGGCTTGCTCGCGAAAGCGGTATAACTGACACCGATCAACACCTGACACTCCACAGAAAAGGACTCTGCCCATGCTCGAATCCCTGGAAAAAATGCTCGCCAAGGGTGTGGATAACTCATTGCTGCGCTTCGGCCTCGGCAAGGGTTATCTGGATTTGGGCGAGAACGCCAAAGCCGCCGAGCATTTCCAGCGCTGTGTCGGCTTCGACCCGAAGTACTCGGCGGCGTGGAAGCTATTGGGCAAGGCGCAACTCGCACTCGGCGATCACGCCGCCGCAAGGCAGGCATGGGAACAAGGTCTGGAAGCCGCCCGCGCCCATGGCGACAAGCAGGCCGAGAAGGAGATGGCGGTGTTTCTGAAGAAGCTCGACCGTCAGGCGCAATAAGCTAGAGATAGCGCAGGCCGATGCCCTCGGCATCCACCGTCACCACTTCCATTCGCACCCGTGGCGCGCCCGTGGGCAAGCCCTGCACTTGCCCGTAAACCACAGCGCCCTTGGGCAACGAAGCCAGCCGCGGATGCTGGACGTAGACCCCCGTAGTGGACAGATTGCGCGTTTGCCCGAGGCATTCGCCGAAGCTGTCGTGGGTGATCTTGATGCGGAAAGATTTGCAGTGTTCGGACATCTTTATGCGCCCTTGAATGAACGAGGCTGTGGATAAGCCGCAGAAGCAGGATCAACAGATCGCCGCCTGCGGCAGCTTCTACAGGTTATCCACAGAGTGTGCCAACTTGCTCAGTACCAGCGCGCTTCGCCCGGCGGCCGCTTTTTGAAACGCTTCATGCTCCACATGTACTGGCTCGGATACGCCGCGACATAGCGCTCGACCACCTTGCTCATGGCCGCGCAGGATTCCTCGGTATCGGTGCTGTACATGGCTTCCGGCGCCGCTTCGAGGATCACTTTGTAGCCGGAACCGTCCGGCAGGCGCAGGGCATGCAGGAACACGCCGACCGCTTTGCCGCCGGCGAGCATGTTCGGCACGAATTTGCTGGTCAGCGCCTGGGTGGCGAAGAACGGCACGAAGATCCCGGCGGATTCGGCCGGTTCCGGGTCAGCCGGAATGCCCACTGCACCACCTTTGCGCACTTCCTTGATGACGCTGAGGATGCCTTCCTTGGTGGAGGCAGCGACCTTGTTGCCCAGTTGCACGCGTTGCTTGCGCAGCAATTCATCCACCGCCTTGAGCTTCGGCGGGCGGTAGAAAATGATCGGTTTGCACTGGCTGCAATAGAAGTGGTTGAGCACTTCCCAGTTGCCCAGGTGGCTGGTGATGCCGACCACGCCTTTGCCCGAGGCCAGCGCATCCTTGAGGATGTCGAGGCCTTCGACTTCGCGCACCAGATCGATCGAACGCTGGGCCGGCCAGATCCACGCGCAGGCGCTTTCGGTCAGGGACTTGCCGATGTCCTTGAGGCTCTGGCCGACCAGGCGCTCGCGCTCGGCCGGGTCCATCTGTGGAAAACATTTGGCGAGGTTGATCCGCACCACGTCGCGGGAGCGGTTGGGGGTTTTCCACATGATCCAGCCGATCGCCGAACCCACGGCCTGCACGGCCCGCCATGGCAGCAGGGCAAACAGCCGCAGAGCGCCTACCAGCAAGGCGCCTTTAAACTTTTCCACAGGTCACTCCTGATTTTGTGCTGTGCGCGAGGCGGCCATTCTAACCGCCGTTGACCAGCTGCGCGTAGCGATCGCAGTCCTGGGTGTGATCCATGACCATGCCCGAGGCCTGCATCAGCGCGTAGCAAATGGTCGGGCCGACGAAGGTGAATCCGGCCTTTTTCAGGGCTTTGCTCATCGCCACGGCTTCGGGGGTGATGGCCGGGACTTCGCTGCGATCCTTGAAATGATTGATGACCGGTTTGTCACCGACAAACGACCAGAGGAAGGCCACCGGATCTTCCAGCGCCAGCCAGGCTTGCGCATTACGCCGGGCGGCATTGAGTTTGAGGCGGTTGCGGATGATCCCCGGATCGAGCATCAACTCAGCGATTTCCGCGTCGCTCATCTGCGCCACGCGCTGCACGTCGAAGCCGTACAACACCTCGCGGTAGCGCTCGCGTTTGCGCAGCACAGTGATCCAGGAAAGGCCGGCCTGGAACCCTTCGAGCAAAAGCAACTCGAACAAACCCTGCGCATCGCGTAGCGGCGTGCCCCACTCCTGATCGTGATAAGCCATGTACAGCGGATCTTCGGTACACCAAAAGCAGCGTGGCATAAGGCTCCAGGGGGTGGAGGTGCGACTGAATCGGGTATACTCCCGCTCTTTAAATCGCAGCCCAAGAAACAGGTGAATTTCGTGAGCCAGCCTACGCCAGCCGTGCGTACCTTCCAAGACTTGATCCTCGCGCTCCAGCAATACTGGGCCGAGCAAGGTTGTGTGGTACTTCAGCCCTACGATATGGAAGTAGGCGCCGGCACTTTCCACACCGCGACCTTCCTGCGCGCCATCGGCCCGGAAACCTGGAACGCCGCGTACGTGCAGCCAAGCCGCCGTCCGACTGACGGCCGCTACGGGGAAAACCCGAACCGTCTGCAGCACTACTATCAGTTCCAGGTCGTCCTGAAGCCGAACCCGGACAACTTTCAGGAACTGTACCTGGGCTCGCTCAAGCATGTCGGCCTGGACCCGTTGGTCCACGACATCCGCTTCGTCGAAGACAACTGGGAATCGCCGACCCTCGGCGCCTGGGGTCTGGGCTGGGAAGTCTGGCTCAACGGCATGGAAGTGACCCAGTTCACTTACTTCCAGCAGGCCGGCGGCATCGAATGCTACCCGGTGACCGGCGAGATCACTTACGGTCTCGAGCGTCTGGCCATGTACCTGCAGGGCGTGGATTCGGTCTACGACCTGGTCTGGGCCGACGGTCCGTTCGGCAAGGTGACCTACGGCGACGTGTTCCACCAGAACGAAGTGGAACAGTCCACCTACAACTTCGAACACGCCAACGTCGACAAACTGTTCGAACTGTTCGACTTCTATGAAAGCGAAGCCAAGCGCCTGATCGAACTCGACCAGCCGCTGCCGTTGCCGAGCTACGAAATGGTCTTGAAGGCCTCGCACACCTTCAACCTGCTGGACGCACGCCGCGCGATCTCGGTGACCGCGCGTCAGCAATACATCCTGCGCGTACGCACCCTGGCGCGTTCCGTTGCGCAAGCCTACCTGCTGGCCCGCGCCAAGCTGGGCTTCCCGATGGCGACCCCGGACCTGCGTGACGAAGTACTGGCCAAGCTGGAGGCTGCACAATGAGTGCTCAAGATTTTCTGGTTGAACTGGGCACCGAAGAACTGCCACCCAAAGCCCTGAACACCCTGGCTGAAGCGTTCCTCGCCGGTATCGACAAGGGCCTGCAAACTGCCGGCCTGAGCTACGAAAGCAAAACCGTCTACGCCGCACCGCGTCGTCTGGCCGTGCTGATCACCGCGCTGGCCACCCAGCAGCCGGATCGCAGCATCAACCTCGACGGCCCGCCGCGTCAGGCTGCGTTCGACGCTGAAGGCAACCCGACTCAGGCAGCCCTGGGCTTCGCCAAGAAGTGCGGCGTCGAGCTGAGCGAAATCGACCAGAGCGGCCCGAAACTGCGTTACAGCCAGAACATCGCCGGCAAGCCAACCGCAAGCCTGCTGCCGACCATCGTCGAAGATTCGCTGAACGACCTGCCGATCCCGAAACGCATGCGTTGGGGTGCGCGCAAGGAAGAGTTCGTGCGTCCGACCCAGTGGTTGGTCATGCTGCTCGGTGACCAGGTCATCGACTGCACCATCCTCGCGCAGAAGGCTGGCCGCGACTCCCGTGGTCACCGTTTCCACCACCCGGAAAGCGTGCGCATCGGTTCGCCGTCGAGCTACCTGGCCGACCTGCGTGCCGCCTACGTGCTGGCCGATGCCAACGAGCGTCGCGAGATCATCAGCAAGCGCACCGAAGAACTGGCGACCCGTCAGGAAGGCACCGCGATCGTGCCGCCGGCGCTGCTCGATGAAGTGACCGCGCTGGTCGAATGGCCGGTGCCGCTGGTGTGCTCGTTCGAGGAACGCTTCCTCGACGTGCCGCAGGAAGCGCTGATCACCACCATGCAGGACAACCAGAAGTACTTCTGCCTGCTGGATGCCGACGGCAAGTTGCTGCCACGGTTCATCACCGTCGCCAACATCGAAAGCAAGGATCCGCAGCAGATCGTCGCCGGTAACGAGAAAGTGGTTCGCCCACGCCTGACCGACGCCGAGTTCTTCTTCAAGCAAGACAAGAAGCAGAAACTCGAAGACTTCAACCTGCGCCTGCAGAACGTGGTGTTCCAGGAAAAACTCGGCAGCGTCTACGACAAGGCCGAGCGCGTGTCGAAACTGGCGGCGTACATCGCCGCACGTATCGGCGGCAATGCTTCGTGGGCGGCCCGTGCCGGCTTGCTGTCGAAGTGCGACCTGGCCACTGAAATGGTCGGCGAGTTCCCGGAGATGCAAGGTGTCGCCGGTTACTACTACGCGCTCAATGACGGCGAGCCGGAAGACGTCGCGCTGGCGCTGAACGAGCAGTACATGCCACGCGGTGCCGGTGCTGAACTGCCGGCGACCCTGACCGGTGCGGCCGTCGCAATCGCCGACAAGCTCGACACCCTGGTCGGCATCTTCGGTATCGGCATGCTGCCAACCGGCAGCAAAGACCCGTATGCCCTGCGCCGTGCGGCACTCGGCGTGCTGCGTATCCTGATCGAGAAACAGCTGGATCTGGACCTGAACGACGCCGTGGCCTTCGCCGTGAATGCGTTCGGTGCCAAGGTCAAGGCTGCCGGCCTGGCCGACTCGGTACAGGAATTCATCTTCGACCGTCTGCGCGCGCGTTACGAAGACGAAGGCGTCGATGTCGCCACCTACCTGTCGGTACGTGCGCTGAAGCCGGGTTCGGCGCTGGACTTCGACCAGCGTGTGCAAGCGGTTCAGGCCTTCCGCAAACTGCCGGAAGCGGCAGCGCTGGCGGCAGTGAACAAGCGTGTATCGAACCTGTTGAGCAAGGTTGAAGGCTCGGTGCCGACCGTGGTCGAGGCCAAGTACTTCGACAACGCCAACGAGTTCTCGCTGTACTCGGCGATCCAGCAAGCGGATCAGGCGGTGCAGCCAATGGCCGCAGCGCGTCAGTACAACGAATCGCTGGCACGTCTGGCTGCATTGCGTGAGCCGGTAGACGCGTTCTTCGACGCCGTCATGGTCAATGCCGAAGACGCCAAGGTCCGGGCCAACCGCTACGCGCTGCTGGCGCGCCTGCGTGGTCTGTTCCTCGGGGTTGCCGACATTTCGCTGCTGGGTTGAGGGACTGCTGTTGAAACTGCTGATTCTCGATCGGGACGGAGTGATCAATTACGACTCCGACGCTTATATCAAGTCGGTGGAGGAGTGGATTCCTTTGCCCGGCTCGATCGCAGCGATTGCGCAGTTGAGCAAGGCCGGCTGGACGGTGGCGGTGGCCACCAACCAGTCGGGCATTGCTCGGGGCTATTACGACCTCGCCACCCTCGATGCCATGCACGCGCGCCTGCGCGAGCTGGTGGCGGAGCAGGGCGGTGAAGTCGGGCTGATCGTGTACTGCCCGCATGGCCCGGATGAGGGTTGCGATTGCCGCAAACCGAAACCGGGGATGTTGAAAACCATCGCCGAGCATTACAACGTGGCGCTGACGAATGTCTGGTTCGTCGGCGACAGCCTTGGTGACCTGGAGGCCGCCAAAGCCGTCGATTCACAGCCCGTTTTGGTAAAGACCGGGAAAGGCGAAAAAACTCTGGGCAAGACCCTTCCGGTCGGCACCCTGATTTTTGACGATCTGGCGGCGATTGCCGCAGAACTTATCCACAACTAGAGTGCTTCTGAAGTTCCTGACCAGGGATTGATCGGGAGTGCGCTTGAACAGTCGGGCATCGCCCGTAACGGTAAACGTCGCCATGTCGATACTGCAGGCCATCAGAATCTTCCTCTTTTACCTGCTGCTGGGCACCACTGCCTTGCTGTGGTGCAGCCTGAGCTTTTTTATCGCGCCCTTTTTGCCGTTCAAGGCGCGCTATCGTTTCATCAACGTGTACTGGTGCCGTTGCGCCTTGTGGTTGACCAAGGTGTTTCTCGGCATTCGTTACGAGATCAAAGGCGCGGAAAATGTGCCGGATCGGCCCTGCGTGATTCAGTCGAACCACCAGAGCACTTGGGAGACGTTCTTTCTCTCCGCTTATTTCTCGCCCTTGAGCCAGGTGCTCAAGCGTGAATTGCTGTACGTGCCGTTCTTCGGCTGGGCCATGGCCATGCTGCGGCCGATCGCGATTGACCGCGACAACCCGAAAGCGGCGCTCAAGCAAGTGGCCGCCAAAGGCGATGAACTGCTCAAGGATAACGTCTGGGTATTGATCTTCCCTGAAGGCACCCGCGTTCCTTACGGCACCGTCGGCAAATTCTCCCGCAGTGGCAGCGCGTTGGCGGTGAATGCGGCGCTTCCGGTACTGCCGATTGCACACAATGCCGGCAAATTCTGGCCGAAAATCGGCTGGGGCAAGCAGCCGGGCGTGATCACCGTGGTCATCGGCGAGCCGATGTATGCCGAAGGCACTGGCCCGCGCGCTATCGCCGATCTGAACGACCGGGTACAAGCCTGGAACGAACGGACTCAGCGCGAAATGGGTTCGCTTCCGCCGGCACCGCAAGCGCCTGCAGCCAGTGATCAGATGGCTGTCTGAGATTTTGTGGATAACCTGTGTACGGTTTTGTTGAAAAGGCCTGAATCTTTAATTTAAGTAACTGATTTACTTATATATTTCTCAAGCTCATAAAGCACCGTAAAAGGTGCATAAGTTTTTTTCGGAAGTAAAAAAACCGGCTGATATAGCCGGTTTTTTTGTACCTGTTCACTCAGCGATCAGCGGTAACTGCAGCCGGAACGTGGTGCCTTGATCGACGATGCTGTGGCACTCGATGCTGCCGCCATGATGATCGACCACTGCCTTGACCATCGACAGCCCCAAACCCACACCATCGATACCTTGCGCCGATGAAAAGCGTCGGTACTGCATGAACAGATCCGGCAATTCCTCGGCGGCGATGCCTTTGCCCTGATCGCTCAGTTCACAGCGCAACCAGTCGCCCTGGCAACTGACACTCAACTCGATCGTTGTGTCGGCCGGGCTGTACTTGATGGCGTTTTCCAACAGGTTGAACAAGGCGCGGGTCAGCAGGCCTTGATCAGCGTTGACCAGACGCTCCTGGGATTGTTCGTCCATCGTGTGCAGCAGTTCGATGCTTTTCTGCTGGGCGATGGGCAACGCCTGATCCAGCACGTCCAGCACCAGCATCGCGAACAGGCTGGGCTGAAACTGGTAAGCCTCGGATTCCGCCCGCGCCAGCAACACGAAGCCATCGGTCAATTCCAGCGCGCGGCGGACCTGGCGCTCGATCTGCTCGAACAGCGGTGAATCCGCTCCGGCCTGATGGCGATGCACATCGAGCAGAGCAAGGATCGCCGAATGCGGGGCGCGCAGGTCGTGGGACAGAAAACGCAGCAGTACGCCGCGCTGTTCTTCAGCGGCGCGTTCGGCACTCAGGTCGGTGAGGCTGAGCAGCCAGCCAATGGGAGTATCGCCGTCCACCGGCAGCAATGCCGCCCGCTCCAGACGCAGGCTGCGCTCCTTGTGATCGCGAAACTCCAGCAGCGCCAGAGTGGACAATGCCGGGCGGGGTTCTGTGGACAACTCCGGGTAACCGAGACGGGCCAGTTGCTCGAGAACGTCGCCACCCACCAGCGGGTGATCGAACAATACCCGAGCCTTGCGATTACCCAAGAGGATCTGCCCCTTGGGATCGCTGATCAGCGTCGCCACCGGCAGGTACTCCAGACCGTCGGCAATGAAGCGCCGGGTATCGCGGGTGCGGCTCATCGCTTGCTCCAGCGCCATGATCTGGCCCTGCAGCTGGTCGGCGCTGGTTAATTGCGCGCGGCGCCGTTCCGGAAATACTTTCGGCTCGCGGTCCAGCCGCGCCAGCTCCCAGCCAAAATACGTCAGCACCACGCTCAGGCGCCGCCAGTTCCAGATCAGGTAACCGAACAACATGCCGAGCGCCGATGGGGTCGGTGACCACCAGTGCCGGACTTCCGCCAGGCCGACGCTGGCCAGCAACACGCACGCCACCCCGCCCAATGTTACCCAGATCGCCCAGCGCGGGCGCCACAGCAGCAAGCCGAGGACACACGCCACCAGCCCCACCGAGAGCAATGCGCTCAAGCCCGGCGACGTGTCGTGCAAATTGATCTGGGCGCGATACGACAACAAGGCAGTCAGCGGTAACAACACTAGACTTATCCACAACCACTCACGGACCAGCCGCCGAAACAGGCGTTGGACCTGACTCGGCTCGCGGCTTTCACGCCGACGCGGGCTATTCATGACAAACAGGGCAGGTGACAGTGAATGGTTTCATGGGTCACAGGTCTGAGGAGGTAGATCCGAAGAATCATAGCGGACGACGACCGATGGTGGATTGCTTACTTTCACCGCACAGGCCAAGCCGTTATGGTGGCCGGCCACTGCCCAAGCAACAAGGAACCCACGCGTATGCGCGTTGCGATACTGGACGATGAACCCGCCGAACTGCGTCGGGTCGAGCAAACCCTGCAGCAGATGGCTGCGGTGGGAGACCAGCCCTGGTCGCTGCACAGCTTTGAGCGGGGCGAGGACCTGCTGCGCCAGTTGCGCCGGGACACTTTCGACCTGCTGATCCTCGACTGGCAACTGCCCGACCTGACGGGCCTGGCGCTGCTGCGCTGGACCCGTGAGCACATGGAGTCGCCACCCGCCGCGATCATGCTGACCAGCCGCGACGGCGAAAGCGATATCGTCCAGGCGCTGAACGCCGGTGCCGACGATTACGTGAGCAAACCGTTCCGCCCCAACGAGTTGAAAGCCCGAGTCGCCGCCGTACTGCGCCGGCATAGTCAGCAACGCAGTACCGCTGCCGAAGTCCTGACCTTCAATGACCTGACATTCGACGATGCCGAACTGAGCGTCACCCGCGAGGGCAAGGCAGTCATCATGACCGAGCGTGAATACCGCCTGGCGCGCTGCCTGTTCAGTAACCTGGGTCGGCCGTTGTCGCGCGAGTACCTATACGAACGCTTCTGGCCCCATGAAGAAGTGGCGTCGTCACGGCCACTGGATACGCACATCTATCGCCTGCGCAACAAACTGGGGCTGACGGCGGATCGGGGTTGGCAGTTGCTGACGATTTATGGGTATGGGTATCGGTTGGAAAGTGTCGCGACAACGAGCGAGTGAAAAGGGCAGGCCAACAGCATTGCGTTGGCCCCCTTGATCAATGAAAGGTCAGCGCCAGCAAGCCGATCGCCAGTTTGCGAGTGTCTTCGCTCCAGCCCAGGTCATGCGGGCTGATTGCCAGCGGGAAGTGCAGCTGGATACGCAGCACGCCTTGCTGTGCGACGAGAGCCTGCACCTCGGCGGGCAGGTTGATGTTGATTGTGTTGCTGGTGGCGTTGGTCAGGCTGGTAGAGGTAATAGGCACGTTATTGATCATGATATCTACCGCTTGACGCGGGGTTTTCTCAGACAGAAACGCATTGGTTTCAAGCGTCAGTGAACTCACGCCAGCTTTGGGCTGAAGAATGATCTCGGCATCAGAGCCGACTGACCCTGTACCCCACGTCTCGGCAAACCACCAGCCTTTGCCGAGTGCGTCTGCGCCTCGGCTCCCCTCGACAAACTTCAGTTTCTCGCCGGCACCGAATGAAGGGATCAAATCCCGGGGTGCACCAACCATGCTTGGCAGACACTCAGCGCAGCGCCTCCAGCCCGGTGCCAGCACATAGAAGCCGTCAATCCTGACCAACGCGTCGCTGGCACCGTCCACATTGAGCGCCGCTTGCAGCGCTGCCCGCTGCTCAAGCACATAGAGAGTATCGGATTGATATTTGCCGGAGTCGATGGTTCTGGCGGCGGTATGCTGCAGATCCTCCTGGGCTTGTGCGCTTACGCGGCCCAAGTACACCGCATCGGTGGCGAGGCGGTTGTTGCCCGCGTAATCGGAAAGCGTCATCCAATGAGCCGTCAGGTTCTGCGGAATCATGTAGCGGACCTTCTCATAATGCGCCGCTGCACTTTGCCAGAACGGATCGACCATTGGACTTTGCCAGGCTACAGCGGGCGTGGCCATCTGTTGCCGGCGTATGCCGGCCCAACCAGCCCGGGTGTCGACGACCTGTACCAGCAGCGCTGTCAGCAACAGTACCAGCGCGGTCCGTGGCGCCGCGTTACGCACGATCAGGAACACCACCGCAAAGATCGCCGCGTACATGACCGGCCAGATCATTCGCCCCGAAGCGCGGAAAATACCGGCCATGGCAATGACAGGCTCAGGTAATCCATAAACGAACTCGAACGGTCCGACACCGATCCTGTTGGAGAACGCAAAAAGCATCAGGCCCAACAGTGCCATCAGCAATAACCACTGTTTGCGCAGTGCTGCCACGACATGGCTATTGCCTGAGCGGATGAACCACAGCACGCAAGCCAACAGGAATATCACCCCAGTCCCCGGAAAAGCCATACCGGCCGAATCCCCAGGCACGCCAGGTATATCGCCCAGAATATAAGACCATCCGGCGGGGTCGAAAAAGGTTAGCGCGTTGGCGCGAAACAAACCAAAGCCGAATGAAGCAAGGCCCTCTCCTTTAACGGTGAAATAGCCCGCTTGCCAGCAACACCCCGCTGTCAGCAACAGAAAGCCAACCAGTTCGACCAACGCGTTTTTCAATGGCAATTGCCGCTTCAATGATCGAGTCAGCAGGTCGGCCAGCCAGATCAAGCCCACCATTGCCAATAGATAAGCGTGTATCAAGGCCGCGAATGCCAACAATCCGCCCCAAGCCAAACGACGCCATTTGACGCGAGGGCGCAATGCCAGAAACAACGCGGCCAGGATCAGAAAATGCCCCGCGAGGGACAGATGCTCGCCCATTCGCGAAATCAGTGCAGGGTTGAACAGAAAAAGCGTCACGCTCAATAAGCGCAGCGCATTGTTGGCGGTGGCCAAGCCCACCAGCTTCCAGGCGAACCAGCCCTGTAGCACGAAGCACAGCAGTAGCCAGAGGCCAAAGTACTGAAAGGGTTCGGGCAGCCATTCGGCGAAGGGTTTGAAGATCAAGGCCAACAGAGGATTGGAATCAGAAAAGATGATTGCGCTGCTCAGCTCCAATCCATACGAAGGGTTAAGTCCTAGGGGCCAAGACCAGGGCGAGTGTCTGAAGAACACCCAACCCAGGTAGTGCGTGGCCGGATCACCACTGCCCAGCCACGCAATGTTTTGCGGGTTCAGCGCCCTGGGGCCGATGACGATAAAAAACGCCACAACCCCCAGCAGCAAGGGCAACGCATTGACCCATGGACGTCTAACGGAATCCTTCGTTACGCATTGATGAGTCAATTGATTGCTCTTTTTTTAGTCGTTTTTCTACAATCCGGCCGCCGCCTGTCTGCGACGGGAGAGCCGCATCGTATCGCGCCTCAAGACGAAATTGAACGCAAAAAAAAGCCCGCTTGCGCGGGCTTTTCGTGAGCAGAGTCGGCAACCTTAGAAATCCAGGTTCGAAACCGCCAGCGCATTGCTCTCGATGAAGTCACGGCGAGGTTCGACCGCATCACCCATCAGGGTGTTGAAGATCTGGTCTGCGCCAATGGCGTCTTCGATGGTGACTTTCAGCATGCGGCGCACGCTTGGGTCCATGGTGGTTTCCCACAGCTGATCCGGGTTCATTTCGCCCAGACCTTTGTAGCGCTGAATGGTGTGGCGCTTGGTGCTTTCAGCCATCAGCCAGTCAAGGGCTTCCTTGAACTCGGTGACCGCTTTCTTGCGCTCGCCACGCTGGATGTACGCGCCTTCGTCGAGCAGGGTGCTCAGTTGAGCGCCGAGGGTGACGACGGTCTTGTAGTCGTTGCTGCCGAAGAAGTCGCGGTTGAAGGTGACGTAGTTCGACAGGCCGTGGGAGATCAACTCCACCTCTGGCAGCCACACGCCACGTTCACGGTCTTCACGCAGGCTGGCCTTGTAGACCAGACCCGACTTCTCGACGGTACGCAGACGTACTTCGTACTGAGCCAGCCAGTCTTGCATCTTCGCGTGGTCGCCGAGCATTTCCAGGCTCACGGCCGGCAGGTAGATGAAGTGCTCGGTCAGTTCCTGCGGGTACAGGCGCGACAGACGCTTGAGGGTCTTCATCACCATGCGGAAGTCGTTCACCAGACGCTCGAGCGCTTCACCGGAAATGCCCGGGGCCTCTTCGTTCAGGTGCAGGCTCGCATCTTCCAAGGCCGACTGCGTCATGTACTCTTCCATGGCATCGTCGTCTTTGATGTATTGTTCTTGCTTGCCTTTCTTGACCTTGTACAGCGGCGGCTGGGCGATGTAGATGTAGCCGCGCTCGATCAGCTCCGGCAACTGACGGAAGAAGAAGGTCAGCAGCAGGGTACGGATGTGCGAACCGTCGACGTCAGCATCGGTCATGATGATGATGTTGTGATAGCGCAGCTTGTCGATGTTGTACTCTTCGCGACCGATACCGCAGCCGAGCGCAGTGATCAGCGTGCCCACTTCCTGGGACGAGATCATCTTGTCGAAGCGTGCTTTCTCGACGTTGAGGATCTTGCCCTTCAGCGGCAGGATCGCCTGGGTCTTGCGGTTACGTCCCTGTTTGGCAGAGCCGCCCGCGGAGTCACCTTCCACGAGGTACAGTTCGGACAGCGCCGGGTCTTTTTCCTGGCAGTCAGCGAGCTTGCCTGGCAGGCCGGCGATGTCCAGAGCGCCTTTGCGGCGGGTCATCTCACGGGCCTTGCGCGCCGCTTCACGAGCACGGGCCGCGTCGATCATCTTGCCGACGACCAGCTTGGCTTCGTTCGGGTTTTCCAGCAGGAAGTCGGAGAAGTACTTGCCCATCTCCTGCTCGACCGCAGTCTTCACTTCGGACGACACCAGCTTGTCTTTGGTCTGCGAGCTGAACTTCGGATCCGGCACTTTTACCGAGATGATCGCGGTCAGGCCTTCACGGGCATCGTCACCGGTGGTGGCGACTTTGTGCTTCTTCGCCAGACCTTCCTGCTCGATGTAGTTGTTCAGGTTACGCGTCAGTGCGGAACGGAAACCCACCAGGTGAGTACCGCCGTCGCGCTGTGGAATGTTGTTGGTGAAGCACAACAGGTTCTCGTTGAAGCTGTCGTTCCACTGCAGGGCGATTTCCACACCGATGCCGTCTTCACGCTGGATGTTGAAGTGGAACACCTGGTTGACCGCAGTCTTGTTGGTGTTCAGGTATTCAACGAATGCACGCAGGCCGCCTTCGTATTTGAACAGTTCTTCCTTGCCGCTGCGCTCATCCTTGAGGACGATGCCGACACCGGAGTTGAGGAAGGACAGTTCACGAATGCGCTTGGCCAGGATGTCCCAGCTGAAGTGAATGTTCTTGAAGGTTTCGCTGGAAGCCTTGAAGTGGATCTGGGTACCGGTGGTTTCGCTGTCGCCAACGATCGCCATCGGTGCCTGAGGTACACCGTGGACGTAGGTCTGTTCCCAGATCTTGCCGCTGCGGCGTACGGTCAGTACCAGCTCTTCGGACAGGGCGTTCACGACCGACACACCTACACCGTGCAGACCGCCGGATACCTTGTAGGAGTTATCGTCGAACTTACCGCCAGCGTGGAGGACGGTCATGATGACCTCGGCGGCGGAAACGCCTTCCTCTTTGTGCACGTCTACCGGGATGCCACGGCCGTTGTCTTTAACGGTGATGGACTCATCCGGGTGGATGATGATGCTGATGTCGTCGCAGTGGCCAGCGAGGGCTTCGTCGATCGAGTTGTCGACCACCTCGAACACCATGTGGTGCAGACCGCTGCCATCGTCGGTGTCACCAATGTACATACCGGGACGTTTGCGTACGGCATCCAGGCCTTTCAGCACTTTAATGCTCGTTGAGTCGTACGTATTTTCTTCGCTCAATGCCTTCACTCCCGATGGTCGTGGGTCTGGGTGATACGGCCCTGTTCCACGTGGAACAGAGCGACTGGCGTTTCCGTCTGCCAGCCTTCCCTCAATAATTCGTGATCTACACAGGTGATGAACACCTGGCAGCGTAAGTCTTCCAGCAAGCGGCACAGCGCGCGACGGTGGCTCTCGTCCAGCTCGGACGGCAAGTCATCCACCAGATAAATACACTGGCCGCGTCGGGCCTGGCTCACCAGATGCCCCTGGGCAATTCGCAAGGCACAAACCACCAGCTTCTGCTGACCCCGGGACAAGATGTCCGCGGCATTGTGTGCGCCCAATCTAAGGCGCAAGTCAGCGCGTTGCGGTCCGGCCTGGGTATGACCCATTTGCTGGTCCCGTTGCACGGAGCCAGCCAGTACGGCACTCAATTCCCGGTCCTTGTCCCAGCCTCGGTAATAGCTGAGCGTCAAACCTTCAAGCTCAACCAGTTCGCTCAAGGTTTGTTCAAAGACTGGTTTCAAGGCTTTGATGTAAGCGCGGCGGTATTCATCGATTTCAGCGCTGGCCTGGCACAGTTCCCTGTCCCAAACCGCTTGCGAAACGGCGTCAAGTGTACCATGCCGCAGCCAGGAGTTTCTCTGGCGCAAGGCCTTCTGCAAACGCTGCCAGGTCGCCATGAAACGCGGTTCGACGTGGAACACACCCCAATCGAGAAACTGCCGGCGAATCTTCGGCGCACCTTCGAGCAGGCGAAAGCTGTCGGGGTTGATCAGCTGCAACGGCAGGATTTCTGCCAGTTGCGCGGCGCTGCGGGCGTTCTGCCCGTCGATGCGGATCTGGAACTCACCCTGACGGTCGCGAGATATCCCCAACGCACTGTGGCCACCCTCGGCCAATTCGACCTGACCGAACACGGTGCAGGCGAGTTGTTCGTACTGGATGACCGGCAACAGCCGCGTGCTACGAAACGAACGGGCAAGCCCCAGCAGATGAATGGCTTCCAGCACACTGGTTTTGCCGCTGCCGTTGGCGCCGTAAAGAATGTTGATGCGGGGGGAGGGGGAGAAGGTCACCGGGTGCAGATTGCGCACCGCGGTGACCGAAACACGACTTAAGGACATCCAGGATCAGCTGATTACAGACGCATCGGCATGACAACATAAGCCGAGTCGTCATTGTCGGACTCTTGCACCAGCGCACTGCTGTTGGAGTCGGACAGGATCAGGCGAACCTGCTCGGTGGTCATCACGCCCAGCACGTCGAGCAAATAGCTCACGTTGAAGCCGATTTCCAGCGAGCCGCCGTTGTATTCAACGCCCACTTCTTCTTCCGCTTCTTCCTGCTCCGGGTTGTTGGCCTGGATCTTCAACTGACCGTTGGCCAGTTGCAGACGAATGCCGCGGTACTTCTCGTTGGACAGAATCGCGGTACGGCTGAACGCTTCACGCAGGGCCTGACGATCGCCCAGTACCAGCTTGTCGCCGCCCTTCGGCAGAACGCGCTCGTAATCCGGGAACTTGCCGTCGACCAGCTTCGAGGTGAAGGTGAATTCGCCGGTGGTGGCGCGGATGTGGTGCTGACCCAGAACGATGCTGACGTTGCCATCCGGCTCGGTGAGCAGACGCGCCAGTTCCAGAATACCCTTGCGCGGCACGATCACCTGGTGGCGATCCGGCTGACCGATATCGGCCTGCATCGAGCACATCGCCAGACGGTGACCGTCGGTGGCCACGGCGCGGATCACACCTGCCGAGACTTCCAGCAGCATACCGTTGAGGTAGTAGCGCACGTCCTGCTGGGCCATGGCGAAGCTGGTGCGTTCAATCAGACGACGCAGTTTGCTCTGCTCCAGGCTGCAGGTCAGCGAGCCCGGGCCTTCTTCAACCGTCGGGAAATCGTTGGCCGGCAGGGTCGACAGGGTGAAACGGCTACGGCCGGCCTTCACGACCAGCTTCTGCTCGTCGACCTTGATGTCGATCAGCGCGTCGTTGGGCAGGCTCTTGCAGATGTCCATCAGCTTGCGCGCAGGCACGGTGATGGAACCGGTTTCGGCCGGCTCTTCGAGTTGCACGCGACCGACCAGCTCGACTTCCAGATCGGTACCGGTCAGCGACAGTTGCTGGCCATCGACGACCAACAGCACGTTGGACAGTACCGGCAAGGTCTGTCGGCGCTCGACGACGCCTGCGACCAGTTGCAGGGGTTTCAACAGGGCTTCGCGTTGAATGGTGAAATGCATGGTCTAGTCCCTTGCCTTAATAAGCTGCGCTGGTGTTCATCAAGTGGTCAGTGTACGCAGCAGGTTCTTGTAGTCCTCGCGGATGTCCGCGTCGGATTCCTTAAGTTCGTTGATCTTGCGGCAGGCGTGCAACACCGTCGTGTGGTCGCGACCACCAAACACATCGCCGATTTCCGGCAGGCTGTGGTTGGTCAGTTCCTTGGACAATGCCATGGCCACCTGACGCGGACGAGCCACCGAGCGCGAACGGCGCTTGGACAGCAGGTCGGAAATCTTGATCTTGTAGTACTCGGCGACGGTGCGCTGAATGTTATCCACAGAGACCAGTTTGTCCTGCAGTGCCAACAAGTCCTTCAGGGATTCGCGAATCAACTCGATGGTGATGTCGCGGCCCATGAAGTGCGAGTGAGCGATCACGCGTTTCAGCGCACCTTCCAGCTCGCGGACGTTGGAACGAATTCGCTGGGCAATGAAGAACGCCGCGTCGTGCGGCAACTCGACTTTGGCCTGGTCGGCCTTCTTCATCAAGATCGCCACGCGGGTTTCCAGTTCCGGCGGCTCGACGGCAACCGTCAGGCCCCAGCCGAAACGAGATTTGAGGCGCTCTTCAAGGCCTTCGATTTCTTTCGGGTAGCGGTCACTGGTGAGAATGACCTGCTGGCCACCTTCAAGCAGGGCGTTGAAGGTGTGGAAAAACTCTTCCTGGGAACGCTCTTTACGGGCGAAGAACTGAATATCGTCGATCAGCAACGCGTCCACCGAACGGTAGAAACGCTTGAACTCGTTGATCGCGTTCAGTTGCAGCGCCTTGACCATGTCGGCCACGAAGCGCTCGGAATGCAGGTACACGACCTTGGCATTCGGGTTCTTCTTTAATAGATGGTTACCCACAGCGTGCATCAAGTGGGTTTTACCCAAGCCGACGCCGCCATAAAGGAACAACGGGTTGTAGCCGTGCTTCGGGTTATCCGCTACTTGCCAGGCCGCCGCACGGGCGAGCTGGTTGGACTTGCCTTCGACGAAGTTCTCGAAGGTAAAGGTGCGGTTCAGGTAGCTGGTGTGTTTGAGCGCGCCTTCGACCTGCACAGTGCGCTGTTCGGCGCGAACCGGGGCCTGTTGCGATGCCGCACCGGCCATCGGATCAAAGCTGTCGCGGGACGGCTCTTCACTGACTTCCTCGGTTTTCTGCGTCGAGCGCTTGGCCGGGGCTGCGCTCGGCGCTGGCGTTGGCGGGCTGGCCGGCGCGGCATTGGCCTGAGCTTGCGCCGCAGCCAACGGTGCATTCGGCGCGGCGCGCGGTGCCGAGCTGCGTTTGCTGCCTATTAATAAGGAAAGCGCTGGCGCCATGCCGTTGCCGTGCTCATCCAGCAGTTCAAGGACGCGACCGAGGTACTTTTCGTTGACCCAGTCCAGCACAAAACGGTTCGGTGCGTAGACGCGCAACTCGTCGCCTTCGGCTTCGACCTGTAGTGGACGGATCCAGGTGTTGAATTGTTGGGCAGGCAGCTCCTCGCGCAAAAGCTCCACGCACTGCTGCCAAAGTTCCACTGACACGGATATCCCCTAAGTTGAAAGCCGGTGAGGCAAAAACAAGCGGCCATTGTAACGGCGAGCCGTCCACTTATCCACATGCAGGTTGTGTGGTGACCATGATTAATCAATGCGTTAACCGGTAAAAAGGCGACCAACGGTGTGTGAATAAGCTCTGTGGATAACCGCCTCTGAGGGCACTGGACAACTGGGGGTGGAAGTCGGTGGATAACCAGCCTGTGGATAACAGGCCATTCCACGCACAGGTTATCCGACAGCGCAGCACAGGCTGAACACGGTTTTCCACTGTAGTTGTCATTCTCTGTACATCAAGCTTTATAAGGGCTGAAGGTAGTTATCCACAGAAGAACGTCGCCCTAGCTTTTATAAGCTTTACAGAAAAGCTTTAAATAATTCCCTTCTTTATTTTTATGTCTGGCAAACAGGATTTCGGTTCCGTGAGCTCCAGAGATCTATTTATAAGGAAACGTTGGTTGGAAATTGACCTGAAGGCTTGCTTTCTCTAGAATCCCCGGTCTCTTAAAACGGGGGCCATTCCGGCCCGTTGTGGACGAACCAGGTAACACGACATGAAACGTACTTTCCAACCAAGCACTATCAAACGCGCTCGTACCCACGGTTTCCGTGCTCGCATGGCTACCAAGAACGGTCGCGCTGTCCTGTCGCGTCGTCGCGCCAAAGGTCGTGCGCGTCTGGCAGTTTGATAATCCGGTACTGGAGGTGAGTCAGGACTTCAGTCGGGAAAAGCGTCTGCTTACCCCCCGGCATTTCAAGGCAGTCTTTGACTCCCCTACCGGCAAGGTTCCGGGGAAAAATCTCCTGCTCCTTGCGCGCAACAACGATCTTGATCACCCCCGTCTCGGGCTGGTTATCGGGAAAAAGAGCGTAAAGCTCTCCGTTGAGCGCAATCGCCTCAAACGTCTGATGCGCGAATCGTTCCGTCTGCACCAGGACTCACTGGTCGGCTGGGACATCGTTATCGTCGCGCGTAAAGGTTTGGGCGATGTAGAAAACCCCGAATTGATTCAGCATTTCGGCAAACTCTGGAAGCGCCTGGCCCGTAACAAGCCAGTTCCAGCAGTCAACACCGAAACTGTAGGGGTAGACAGTCCAGATGCGTAAACTGGCCCTCGTTCCGATCCAGTTTTATCGCTATGCCATTAGTCCCCTGATGGCTGATCACTGTCGTTTCTACCCCAGTTGTTCCTGCTACGCGTTAGAAGCCATCGAAAATCATGGCCTTCTGCGCGGTGGCTGGCTGACCTTTCGTCGTTTAGGTCGCTGTCATCCGTGGAATCCCGGTGGTTATGACCCGGTTCCACCTATCCCTACCTCCCGTTCTTCTTCGATGGCCGAGTAATCATGGATATCAAACGCACGATCCTGATCGTCGCCCTGGCAATCGTGTCCTACGTTATGGTTCTTAAATGGAACCAGGACTATGGCCAGGCTGCCCTGCCGACTCAGAATGTTGCTTCCAGTACGACTGCATCCGGTTTGCCGGACACCGTTCCTGGCAATAACGCTTCCGCCAGTGACGATATTCCGCGTGCCGCAAGCGATACCAGCGCGCCTGTGGAAACTCCGGTCGCTGCCAGCAAGGATCTGATCCAGGTCAAAACCGACGTGCTCGATCTGGCGATCGATCCACAGGGCGGTGACGTTGCTCAACTGACTTTGCCACTGTATCCACGTCGTCAGGACCGTCCTGATGTGCCGTTTCAGCTGTTCGACAACGGCGGCGAGCGTACTTATCTGGCACAAAGCGGCCTGATCGGCACCAACGGTCCGGACGCAAGCCCGGCCGGTCGTCCGGTTTACTCCTCGGAGAAGAAAAGTTATCAACTGGCTGACGGTCAGGACCAACTGGTCGTCGACCTGAAGTTCAGCAAGGACGGCGTGAACTACATCAAGCGTTTCACTCTGAAACGCGGCCTGTATGACGTGACCGTCAGCTACATTGTGGATAACCAGAGCGCTCAGCCTTGGTCCGGTTCGATGTTCGCCCAGCTGAAGCGCGACGCCAGTGCCGACCCTTCGTCCACCACTGCCACCGGTACTGCGACTTATCTGGGCGCCGCCCTGTGGACAAGTTCCGAGCCGTACAAGAAAGTGTCCATGAAAGACATGGACAAAGGTCAGCTCAAGGAAACCGTCACCGGTGGCTGGGTAGCCTGGCTGCAACACTACTTCGTGACTGCATGGGTTGCGCCGAAGGGCGAAAACAACATCGTTCAGACGCGTAAAGACAGCAAGGGCAACTACATCATCGGTTACACCGGTCCTTCGCTGACCGCTGCACCGGGTGCCAAAGTTGAAACCAGCGCCATTCTGTACGCAGGTCCGAAAAGCCAGGCCGTGCTGAAAGAGTTGTCCCCAGGTCTGGAACTGACTGTCGACTACGGCATTCTGTGGTTCATCGCTCAGCCGATCTTCTGGTTGCTGCAACACATCCACGCGATCGTGGGTAACTGGGGCTGGTCGATCATCTTCCTGACCATGCTGATCAAGGGCATCTTCTTCCCGCTGTCGGCTGCCAGCTACAAATCCATGGCGCGCATGCGTGCAGTGGCGCCGAAACTGGCTGCACTGAAAGAGCAACATGGCGATGACCGGCAGAAAATGTCGCAAGCCATGATGGAGCTGTACAAGAAAGAGAAGATCAATCCGCTGGGTGGCTGCTTGCCGATCCTCGTGCAGATGCCGGTTTTCCTTTCGCTGTACTGGGTTCTGTTGGAAAGCGTGGAAATGCGCCAGGCGCCGTTCATGCTGTGGATCACCGACCTGTCGATCAAGGATCCGTTCTTCATCCTGCCGATCATCATGGGCGCGACCATGTTCATCCAGCAGCGTCTGAACCCGACTCCGCCGGATCCGATGCAGGCGAAGGTCATGAAAATGATGCCAATCATCTTCACTTTCTTCTTCCTGTGGTTCCCTGCTGGTCTGGTGCTGTACTGGGTTGTGAACAACTGCCTGTCGATTGCCCAACAGTGGTACATCACGCGTAAGATCGAAGCGGCGACGAAAAAAGCCGAGGCGTAACTTACTCTGTGGATAACACCACTCAAAACGCCCCCTAGTGGGGCGTTTTGCTATCTGCCACTTTTGTCTGGATTCCGGTTTATGAGCGCACCTCGTGAAACCATCGCCGCCGTCGCCACCGCTCAAGGTCGTGGCGGTGTCGGCATCGTCCGTATTTCCGGGCCGTTGGCCAGTGTTGCGGCCAAAGCCATCAGCGGCCGCGAACTGAAACCGCGTTACGCGCATTACGGGCCATTTTTCAGTGATGACCGGCAGGTGCTGGACGAAGGTCTGGCGCTGTATTTCCCGGGGCCAAACTCGTTCACCGGCGAAGACGTGCTGGAGTTGCAGGGGCACGGTGGCCCGATCGTTCTCGACATGTTGCTCAAGCGTTGCCTGGAACTGGGTTGCCGTTTGGCTCGTCCGGGTGAATTCAGCGAGCGCGCGTTCCTCAACGACAAACTCGACCTGGCTCAGGCCGAGGCGATCGCCGACCTGATCGAAGCCAGTTCTGCACAGGCTGCACGCAATGCCTTGCGCTCCCTGCAGGGGGCGTTTTCCCAGCGTGTGCATAACCTCACCGAACAACTGATCAGCCTGCGCATCTACGTCGAAGCCGCCATCGATTTCCCGGAAGAGGAAATCGACTTCCTCGCCGATGGCCACGTGCTGAGCATGCTCGACAAGGTGCGTGAAGAGTTATCCACTGTGCTGCGTGAAGCCGGGCAGGGCGCGTTGTTGCGTGATGGCATGACCGTGGTGATCGCCGGTCGTCCGAATGCCGGCAAGTCCAGTCTGTTGAATGCCCTGGCCGGCCGCGAAGCCGCGATCGTGACGGAGATTGCCGGTACCACCCGCGATATCCTGCGCGAACATATCCACATCGACGGCATGCCGTTGCACGTGGTGGACACCGCCGGTCTGCGCGATACCGATGATCAGGTGGAAAAGATCGGCGTCGAGCGTGCGTTGAAGGCGATCACTGAAGCGGATCGGGTGCTGCTGGTAGTCGATGCCACCGCGCCGGAAGCTGCAGATCCGTTTGCCCTGTGGCCGGAATTCCTCGAAACCCGGCCGGATCCGGCCAAGGTCACCTTGATCCGCAACAAGGCTGACCTGACGGGTGAAGCAATCGCTCTGGAAGTCAGCGACGATGGCCATGTGACCCTCAGCCTGAGCGCCAAATCCGCCGGCGAAGGTCTGGAATTGCTGCGCGAACACCTCAAGGCCTGCATGGGCTACGAGCAAACCTCGGAAAGCAGCTTCAGTGCCCGTCGACGGCATCTGGAAGCTCTGCGCCACGCCAGTGCAGCGCTGGAACATGGTCGTGCACAGCTGACCTTGGCGGGTGCCGGTGAACTACTGGCCGAAGATTTGCGCCAGGCGCAGCACTCTCTGGGCGAAATCACCGGGGCATTCAGCTCCGATGACCTGCTTGGGCGGATCTTCTCCAGCTTCTGCATCGGCAAATAACCCTTCTGCTGTTCACAGACAGGCCCGTTCGCGGCCTGTCTGCACTCCTCATTTCTCAATTCCTTTCTCCAGTGCCGGGCAGATTCCCTCGCCCTGAGCGGATTTCCGTTGCCCGCCAATCACTCATTCAGCTGATTTCTGTGGATTAAGCCCTGTGAATAACTGCCTATGAGGTCAGTTGATAACAGGGCCTCAAAACTGGATATAACTGCCTCTGTGGATAACCATCCCATTCATCCACAGGCTTAAACCGGTTATCCAAGGGCCTCATTGGCACCTGATAACAGGGTTTTAAAACTCTGTACACATTGAATAATAAGGCCTGTAGCAATCTATCCACAGAAAGGTCGGTCAGTAAGAATAAACATAAAAACAAAGGTTTTATAAATTTCTCTCTTTTTTATTCTTTTAACTTCGAGTTCTCCACAGCTGGTTAAATTTTGTGCAAAGGGTTCTTTAGGAAGGGCGAAGTCCCTATACTTGTCGACCAGGTCCAGAAACCTGATCTCAAACTATTCCTGAATTACCTACTTAAGCAGGCACGAGGTGCGTGGTGGATTTCCCTTCCCGTTTTGAAGTGATCGTCATCGGCGGCGGTCATGCCGGTACCGAGGCAGCACTGGCCTCAGCACGTATGGGGGCAAAAACCCTGTTGCTGACGCATAACGTGGAAACCCTCGGTGCCATGAGCTGCAACCCGGCCATCGGCGGCATTGGCAAAAGCCATCTGGTCAAGGAAATCGACGCCCTCGGCGGCGCGATGGCCATGGCTACCGATCTGGGTGGCATTCAGTTTCGCGTGTTGAACAGCCGCAAAGGTCCGGCCGTAAGGGCGACCCGTGCGCAAGCCGACCGGATTCTGTACAAGGCCGCTGTCCGCGAAATCCTCGAAAACCAGCCGAACCTGTGGATATTTCAACAGGCCGCTGACGACCTGATCGTCGAGCAAGAGCAGGTACGCGGTGTTGTTACCCAAATGGGTCTGCGTTTCTTCGCCGATTCCGTGGTGTTGACCACCGGTACCTTCCTCGGTGGACTTATCCACATCGGTTTGCAGAATTTCTCCGGCGGTCGCGCCGGTGACCCGCCGTCGATTGCCCTGGCGCATCGTCTGCGTGAACTGCCGCTGCGTGTCGGTCGCCTGAAAACCGGTACGCCGCCGCGCATCGATGGCAAGTCTGTGGATTTCTCGGTCATGACCGAGCAACCGGGCGATACGCCGATTCCAGTGATGTCGTTCATGGGCAACAAGGAACAGCATCCACGCCAAGTCAGTTGCTGGATCACCCATACCAACGCCCGCACCCACGAAATCATCGCGGCGAACCTCGACCGTTCGCCGATGTATTCCGCTGCCGGCGAAATCGAGGGCATCGGTCCACGGTATTGCCCGTCGATCGAAGACAAGATCCATCGCTTCGCCGACAAGGAAAGCCATCAGGTGTTCATCGAGCCGGAAGGCCTGACCACCCATGAGCTGTACCCGAACGGGATATCCACAAGCTTGCCGTTCGACGTGCAATTGCAGATCGTGCAATCGATCCGCGGTATGGAAAACGCGCACATCGTGCGTCCGGGTTATGCGATCGAGTACGACTACTTCGATCCGCGCGACCTGAAGTACAGCCTGGAAACCAAGGTCATTGGCGGTCTGTTCTTTGCTGGCCAGATCAACGGCACCACCGGTTACGAAGAAGCCGGTGCGCAAGGTTTGCTCGCCGGGGCCAACGCCGCGTTGCGTGCCAAGGGCAAAGAAGCCTGGTGTCCGCGTCGCGATGAAGCGTACATCGGTGTGCTGGTCGACGACCTGATCACCCTCGGTACCCAAGAGCCGTACCGCATGTTCACTTCCCGTGCCGAGTACCGCCTGATCCTGCGCGAGGACAACGCCGACCTGCGTCTGACCGAAAAAGGCCGCGAGCTGGGTCTGGTCGATGACGCGCGTTGGGCGGCGTTCTGCAAGAAACGCGAAAGCATCGAACTCGAAGAGCAGCGCCTGAAAAGCACCTGGGTTCGCCCTGGCACGCAGCAGGGCGATGCCATTGCGGAAAAATTCGGTACGCCGCTGACTCACGAATACAACTTGCTCAATCTCTTGAGCCGGCCGGAAATCGACTACGCTGGTCTGGTCGAAGTGACCGGGCAGGGCGCCGAAGATCCACAGGTTGCCGAACAGGTCGAGATCAAGACCAAGTACGCCGGTTACATCGACCGTCAACAGGACGAAATCGCCCGTCTGCGCGCCAGTGAAGACACGAAACTGCCTGTGGATATCGATTACACCAACATTTCCGGTCTCTCCAAGGAGATCCAGAGCAAGCTTGGTGCGACGCGTCCGGAGACGCTCGGTCAGGCTTCGCGGATCCCGGGTGTGACCCCGGCAGCGATTTCGCTGTTGATGATTCATTTGAAAAAACGCGGCGCGGGCCGTCAGTTGGAGCAAAGCGCTTGAGTTCTAAGGTCACTTCGCAACACGCCGAAGAGTTATCCACAGGAGCCCGCGAGCTCGGTGTCAATCTCAGCGCAGCCCAGCACGAATTGCTGCTGGGTTACCTGGCCCTGTTGATCAAATGGAACCAGGCCTACAACCTGACCGCCGTACGCGATCCCGACGAAATGGTTTCGCGGCACCTGCTCGACAGTCTGAGCGTGATGTCGTTTATCGAAAACGGTCGCTGGCTCGACGTCGGCAGCGGCGGCGGGATGCCGGGGATCCCGTTGGCGATCCTGTATCCGGACTCGCAAGTGACCTGTCTGGACAGCAACGGCAAGAAAACCCGCTTCCTGACTCAGGTCAAACTCGAACTCAAACTGGATAACCTGCAAGTTATCCACAGTCGCGTCGAAGCCTTCCAGCCTGCCCAGCCATTCAACGGGATCATTTCCCGGGCGTTCAGCAGCATGGAGAACTTCACCAACTGGACTCGCCACCTCGGCGATGCCGACACGCGCTGGCTGGCAATGAAGGGCGTCCATCCGGCCGATGAGCTGGTAGCATTGCCGGCAGACTTCAAACTCGATAGCGAACACGCCTTGGCCGTACCCGGTTGCCAAGGCCAACGCCATCTGCTGATACTGCGCCGCACGGCATGATTGGGAACACAAGCAAGAATGGCTAAGGTATTCGCGATAGCGAACCAGAAGGGTGGTGTGGGCAAGACCACCACCTGCATCAACCTCGCAGCATCCCTGGTCGCGACCAAGCGCCGGGTGCTGTTGATCGATCTCGATCCACAGGGCAACGCCACCATGGGTAGCGGTGTGGATAAACATGGCCTGGAAAACTCGGTCTACGACCTGCTGATCGGCGAATGCGATCTGGCCCAGGCCATGCACTACTCCGAGCACGGCGGTTATCAACTGCTGCCGGCCAACCGCGACCTGACCGCGGCCGAAGTGGTTCTGCTGGAAATGCAGATGAAGGAAAGCCGTCTGCGCAGTGCGCTGGCGCCGATCCGTGAAAACTACGATTACATTTTGATCGACTGCCCGCCGTCGCTGTCGATGCTCACCCTGAACGCACTGGTTGCCGCCGATGGGGTGATTATCCCCATGCAGTGCGAATACTTTGCGCTTGAGGGGTTGAGCGACCTTGTGGATAACATCAAGCGCATCGCCGAACTGCTGAACCCGAACCTGAAAGTCGAGGGTTTGCTGCGCACCATGTACGACCCGCGCCTGAGCCTGATGAACGACGTCTCGGCGCAGCTCAAGGAACACTTTGGCGAACAGCTGTACGACACGGTGATCCCGCGCAACATCCGGCTGGCCGAAGCACCGAGCTACGGTATGCCCGCACTGGCCTACGACAAGCAATCGCGCGGCGCTCTGGCCTACCTGGCCCTGGCGGGCGAGATGGTTCGCCGTCAGCGCAAAAATTCACGCATCGCCGCTGCCCAGCCAACTTAAGGAATCCCCATGGCCGTCAAGAAACGAGGTCTCGGACGTGGACTGGATGCACTGCTGAGTGGTCCGACCGTCAGCGCGCTGGAAGAACAGGCGGCGCAGGCCGATACCCGTGAACTGCAACACCTGCCGCTGGATCTGCTGCAGCGTGGCAAATACCAGCCGCGCCGCGACATGGATCCACAGGCGCTGGAAGAGCTGGCGCAGTCGATCAAGTCGCAAGGCGTGATGCAGCCGATCGTGGTTCGCCCGATTGGCGGTGGCCGTTTTGAGATCATCGCCGGTGAACGCCGCTGGCGCGCCAGCCAGCAGGCCGGGCAGGAAACCATCCCGGCAATGGTCCGTGATGTGCCGGATGAAACTGCGATCGCCATTGCGCTGATCGAGAACATCCAGCGTGAAGACCTGAACCCGATCGAGGAAGCAGTCGCCTTGCAGCGCCTGCAGCAGGAATTCCAGCTCACTCAACAACAGGTTGCCGAGGCTGTGGGTAAGTCTCGTGTGACTGTGGCTAACCTGTTGCGGCTTATTGCACTGCCGGAAGTCATCAAGACCATGCTGTCCCACGGTGACCTGGAAATGGGTCATGCCCGGGCTTTGCTCGGTCTGCCGGACAATCAGCAGGTGGAAGGGGCGCGACATGTTGTCGCACGCGGCCTGACTGTGCGCCAGACTGAAGCACTGGTTCGCCAGTGGTTGAGTGGTAAACCGGAACCTGTGGAAGCTGCAAAACCTGACCCGGATATCGCCCGGCTTGAACAGCGTCTGGCCGAGCGCCTAGGCTCTGCGGTGCAGATTCGCCACGGGAAGAAGGGGAAAGGTCAGTTGGTGATCGGTTACAACTCCCTCGATGAGCTTCAAGGTGTGCTCGCACACATCCGCTGAAACATTTCCTCATGTAGCGCGCAGTCGGAAATCACTACCTGACAGTTGAATAGGGGCAGAACCGCCCCTATACTCTGCGCGCATTTTGTCGGCACAAATTATGCCAAGTTATTGAATTTCGGCAGCCGACCATTGGAGAGCAATCGTGATGGAAACCCGCAAGCCAAACCGCCTGCCGTTCCATCGCCTGGCGGTTTTTCCGGTGTTGATGGCTCAATTTGTCATTTTGCTCATTGCCGCTTTGGCGCTCTGGCAATGGCACGGAGTCGTTGCCGGATACTCGGGACTTTGCGGAGGCCTGATAGCCTTGCTGCCCAATGTTTATTTCGCTCACAAGGCATTTCGGTTTTCCGGCGCCCGAGCAGCCCAGTCCATCGTCCGGTCATTTTATGCCGGCGAGGCAGGCAAACTGATTTTGACGGCAGTGCTGTTTGCACTGGTGTTTGCAGGTGTGAAGCCATTGGCGCCGATCGCAGTATTCGGCGCTTTCGTGCTGACTCAGTCGGTCAGCTGGTTCGCTCCCCTGCTGATGAGAACAAGACTTTCGAGACCTTAGGGCGTTTGAGGCAACCATGGCAGAAACAACCGCTTCGGGCTATATCCAGCACCACTTGCAGAACCTGACCTTCGGTCAGCTACCTAACGGCGGCTGGGGCTTTGCCCACACCGCAGCAGAAGCCAAGGAAATGGGCTTCTGGGCTTTCCACGTCGATACCCTCGGCTGGTCGGTCGCGCTGGGTCTGATCTTCGTTCTTCTTTTCCGCATGGCGGCAAAGAAAGCGACTTCGGGTCAGCCAGGTGCTTTGCAGAACTTCGTTGAAGTATTGGTCGAATTCGTCGATGGCAGCGTGAAAGACAGCTTCCATGGCCGTAGCCCGGTGATCGCACCGCTGGCACTGACCATCTTCGTCTGGGTGTTCCTGATGAACGCCGTCGACCTGGTACCGGTCGACTGGATTCCTCAGTTGGCCATCCTGATCACCGGCGACCACCACATCCCGTTCCGCGCCGTGTCGACTACCGACCCGAACGCGACCCTGGGCATGGCGTTCTCGGTTTTCGCACTGATCATTTTCTATAGCATCAAGGTCAAGGGCATCGGCGGCTTCATCGGCGAACTGACCCTGCACCCGTTCGGCAGCAAGAACATCTTCGTTCAGGCCCTGCTGATCCCGGTGAACTTCCTGCTGGAATTCGTGACCCTGATCGCCAAACCGATCTCTCTGGCTCTGCGTCTGTTCGGCAACATGTATGCCGGCGAGCTGGTGTTCATTCTGATCGCTGTGATGTTCGGCAGCGGCCTGCTCTGGCTGAGCGGCCTGGGCGTTGTTCTGCAGTGGGCGTGGGCGGTGTTCCACATCCTGATCATCACCCTGCAGGCGTTCATCTTCATGATGCTGACCATCGTCTACCTGTCGATGGCGCACGAAGAAAACCATTAAGAGCAGCCTCGGCTGATCTGATGTCCCTCCCGGTCAAACGGGAGGGGGCTCTTAAACGGGCCTCTGAAACGATTTGTTTTACCGCTTTAATCTAAAAAACCTAAACCATACGACGTAAAAGTCGGGAGGAAAGATGGAAACTGTAGTTGGTCTAACCGCTATCGCTGTTGCACTGTTGATCGGCCTGGGCGCACTGGGTACCGCAATTGGTTTCGGCCTGCTGGGCGGCAAGTTCCTGGAAGGCGCAGCGCGTCAGCCAGAAATGGTTCCAATGCTGCAAGTTAAAATGTTCATCGTTGCCGGTCTGCTCGACGCCGTAACCATGATCGGTGTTGGTATCGCTCTGTTCTTCACCTTTGCGAACCCGTTCGTTGGTCAGATCGCTGGCTAATTACCCGGATTCTTCCGAGTAATTTGGTGTGATGGACAACGTAACTGCGAGGTGTTGGCGTGAACATTAATGCGACCCTGATTGGCCAGTCCGTTGCGTTCCTGATTTTTGTACTGTTCTGCATGAAGTATGTATGGCCTCCGGTCATCGCTGCTCTGCACGAACGTCAAAAGAAGATCGCTGATGGTCTGGACGCTGCCAGCCGAGCAGCTCGCGACCTGGAGTTGGCCCAAGAGAAAGCGGGTCAGCAACTGCGCGAAGCGAAAGCTCAGGCAGCTGAAATCATCGAGCAAGCCAAGAAACGCGGTAACCAGATTGTCGAAGAGGCTGTTGAAAAAGCCCGTGTCGACGCTGACCGTGTGAAGGTTCAGGCTCAAGCCGAGATCGAACAGGAACTGAACAGTGTCAAAGACAAGCTGCGCGCCCAAGTGGGCTTGCTGGCTGTCGGCGGCGCCGAGAAGATCCTGGGTGCCACAATCGATCAAAACGCGCACGCAGAGCTGGTTAACCAACTGGCTGCTGAAATCTAAGCGAGGGCGATCATGGCAGAACTGACCACGTTGGCCCGACCTTACGCTAAGGCGGCCTTCGAGCACGCTCAGGCCCACCAGCAACTGGCCAATTGGTCAGCCATGCTCGGCCTGGCAGCAGCGGTGTCGCAAGACGACACCATGCAGCGCGTGCTCAAGGCCCCGCGACTGACGAGCGCAGAAAAGGCCGCCACGTTCATTGACGTGTGCGGCGACAAGTTCGATGCCAAGGCACAGAATTTCATCAATGTCGTTGCCGAAAACGACCGTCTCCCGCTTCTGCCGGAGATCGCCGCTCTGTTCGACCTGTACAAGGCCGAACAAGAGAAATCGGTAGACGTTGAAGTGACCAGTGCTTTTGCATTGAACCAAGAACAGCAAGACAAACTCGCCAAGGTTCTCAGTGCACGACTCAACCGGGAAGTGCGCCTGCAAGTCGAGGAAGACAAATCCCTTATTGGGGGTGTTGTCATCCGCGCCGGCGACCTGGTTATCGATGGCTCGATTCGCGGCAAAATCGCGAAACTTGCCGAAGCATTGAAATCTTGAGTTTGAAGGGGCAGCAGAGCAATGCAGCAACTCAATCCTTCCGAAATAAGTGAAATTATCAAGGGCCGCATCGACAAGCTCGATGTGACCTCCCAAGCCCGTAACGAAGGCACTGTCGTCAGCGTATCTGACGGCATCGTGCGGATTCACGGTCTGGCCGACGTCATGTACGGCGAGATGATCGAGTTTCCGGGCGGCGTCTACGGTATGGCCCTCAACCTGGAGCAAGACTCCGTAGGTGCCGTTGTACTGGGCTCCTACCAGTCTCTGGCTGAAGGCATGAGCGCCAAGTGCACTGGCCGCATCCTCGAAGTTCCGGTTGGTAAGGAACTGCTGGGGCGCGTAGTCGACGCACTGGGTAACCCTGTTGACGGCAAAGGTCCACTGGGCAACACCTTGACCGACGCGGTCGAGAAAGTTGCACCGGGCGTGATCTGGCGTAAGTCGGTAGACCAGCCTGTACAGACTGGCTACAAGGCTGTCGATGCCATGATCCCTGTCGGCCGTGGCCAGCGTGAGCTGATCATCGGTGACCGTCAGATCGGTAAAACCGCTCTGGCGATCGACGCGATCATCAACCAGAAAGACAGCGGCATTTTCTGCGTCTACGTGGCTATCGGTCAGAAACAATCGACCATCGCCAACGTGGTTCGCAAGCTGGAAGAAAACGGCGCTCTGGCCAACACGATCATCGTGGCTGCCAGTGCTTCGGAATCTCCTGCGCTGCAATTCCTGGCACCGTACTCCGGTTGCACCATGGGTGAATTCTTCCGCGACCGCGGCGAAGACGCGCTGATCGTTTATGACGATCTGTCCAAGCAAGCAGTGGCTTACCGCCAGATTTCCCTGCTGCTGCGCCGTCCACCAGGCCGTGAAGCTTACCCAGGCGACGTGTTCTATCTCCACTCCCGTCTGCTGGAGCGCGCATCCCGCGTTTCGGAAGAATACGTTGAGAAGTTCACCAACGGCGCAGTGACCGGCAAAACCGGTTCCCTGACCGCACTGCCGATCATCGAAACCCAGGCTGGCGACGTTTCCGCGTTCGTTCCGACCAACGTGATTTCCATCACCGACGGTCAGATCTTCCTGGAATCGGCCATGTTCAACTCGGGCATCCGTCCTGCAGTGAACGCCGGTGTTTCGGTATCCCGTGTGGGTGGTGCCGCTCAGACCAAGATCATCAAGAAGCTGTCCGGTGGTATCCGTACCGCTCTGGCTCAGTACCGTGAACTGGCGGCATTCGCCCAGTTCGCTTCTGACCTGGACGAAGCGACCCGTAAGCAACTTGAGCATGGTCAGCGCGTTACCGAGCTGATGAAGCAGAAGCAATACGCACCAATGTCGATCGCTGACATGGCGCTGTCGCTGTATGCCGCTGAGCGTGGGTTCCTGACTGACATTGAAATCGCCAAGATCGGCAGCTTCGAACAAGCGCTGATTGCTTTCTTCAACCGCGATCACGCCGATTTGATGGCCAAGATCAACGTTAAAGGTGACTTCAATGACGAAATCGACGCTGGCATGAAAGCCGGTATCGAGAAGTTCAAGGCCACCCAAACCTGGTAAGCCGCAGCGGGAGCCGCGAGGCTCCCGCTTGCTAACCTGATAGGTGTTACATGGCAGGCGCAAAAGAGATTCGCAGTAAGATTGCGAGCATCAAAAGCACGCAAAAGATTACCAGCGCCATGGAAAAAGTGGCGGTCAGCAAAATGCGCAAGGCACAAATGCGCATGGCTGCTAGCCGTCCTTATGCGGAGCGTATCCGCCAGGTAATTGGGCATCTGGCCAACGCCAACCCGGAATACCGCCACCCGTTCATGATCGACCGCGCCATCAAGCGCGTTGGTTATGTCGTAGTGAGCAGTGACCGTGGTCTGTGCGGCGGCTTGAACACCAACCTGTTCAAGGCCCTGGTCAAGGACATGGCGGTAAACCGCGAAAACGGCGTCGAGATTGATCTGTGTGTAGTCGGTAGCAAGGGTGCGGCCTTTTTCCGCAACTTCGGCGGTAACGTCGTTGCAGCTATCAGCCACCTGGGTGAAGAGCCGTCGATCAATGATCTGATCGGCAGCGTCAAGGTGATGCTGGATGCCTATCTGGAGGGCCGTATCGATCGCCTGTCCGTGGTGTCCAACAAGTTCATCAACACCATGACACAACAGCCTACCGTGGAGCAGTTGATTCCACTGGTGGCAACCCCGGATCAAGAACTCAAGCACCACTGGGACTACCTCTACGAACCAGACGCCAAAGAGCTGCTTGACGGCTTGATGGTGCGCTACGTGGAGTCGCAGGTGTACCAGGCGGTGGTCGAGAACAACGCGGCTGAACAAGCTGCGCGGATGATCGCGATGAAGAACGCTACCGACAACGCCGGTGATTTGATCAGCGATTTGCAGCTGATCTACAACAAGGCGCGTCAGGCTGCGATCACCCAAGAGATCTCGGAAATCGTCGGCGGCGCTGCCGCGGTTTAACGGTTCAAATATTCAGAGGATCCAGCTATGAGTAGCGGACGTATCGTTCAAATCATCGGCGCCGTTATCGACGTGGAATTTCCACGCGACAGCGTACCGAGCATCTACAACGCGCTGAAAGTAGTCAGCGCGGCCGAAACCACTCTGGAAGTTCAGCAGCAGCTGGGCGACGGCGTGGTTCGCACCATTGCGATGGGTTCCACCGAGGGCTTGAAGCGCGGTCTGGAAGTTACCGATTCTGGCGCAGCCATTTCCGTACCGGTCGGTAAAGCGACCCTGGGCCGGATCATGGACGTCCTGGGTAACCCAATCGACGAAGCCGGTCCGATCGACACCGAAGAGCGTTGGGGCATTCACCGTCCAGCGCCTTCGTTCGCTGAACAGGCAGGCGGCAACGACCTGCTGGAAACCGGCATCAAGGTTATCGACCTGGTTTGCCCGTTCGCCAAAGGCGGTAAAGTCGGTCTGTTCGGTGGTGCCGGTGTAGGCAAAACCGTAAACATGATGGAACTGATCCGTAACATCGCCATCGAGCACAGCGGTTATTCCGTGTTCGCCGGTGTGGGTGAGCGTACTCGTGAGGGTAACGACTTCTACCACGAGATGAAGGACTCCAACGTTCTGGACAAAGTGGCACTGGTTTACGGTCAGATGAACGAGCCGCCGGGTAACCGTCTGCGCGTAGCACTGACCGGCCTGACCATGGCCGAGAAGTTCCGTGACGAAGGTAACGACGTTCTGCTGTTCGTCGACAACATCTATCGTTACACCCTGGCCGGTACTGAAGTATCCGCACTGCTGGGCCGTATGCCTTCGGCAGTAGGTTACCAGCCGACCCTGGCTGAAGAGATGGGCGTTCTGCAAGAACGTATCACTTCGACCAAGGAAGGTTCGATCACCTCGATCCAAGCGGTATACGTACCTGCGGACGACTTGACCGACCCGTCGCCAGCGACCACCTTCGCCCACTTGGACGCTACCGTCGTTCTGTCCCGTGACATCGCTTCCCTGGGTATCTACCCAGCGGTAGATCCACTGGATTCGACCTCGCGCCAGCTGGACCCGAACGTAATCGGCCAGGATCACTACGACACCGCTCGCGGCGTTCAGTACGTTCTGCAACGTTACAAAGAGCTGAAGGACATCATCGCGATCCTGGGTATGGACGAGCTGTCGGAAGCCGACAAGCAGTTGGTAAACCGTGCTCGTAAGATCCAGCGCTTCTTGTCGCAGCCGTTCTTCGTGGCTGAAGTCTTCACCGGTGCTTCGGGTAAATACGTTTCCCTGAAAGACACCATTGCTGGCTTCAAAGGCATCCTCAACGGTGACTACGACCACCTGCCAGAACAAGCGTTCTACATGGTTGGCGGCATCGAAGAAGCGATCGAGAAAGCCAAGAAACTGTAATCCCGGCGCCCGGCAACGGGCGCTAATTTAGGTTGAGGCAATCAGATGGCTATGACAGTCCATTGCGATATCGTCAGCGCGGAAGGGGAAATCTTTTCCGGCCTGGTCGAGATGGTGATTGCGCACGGTGCACTGGGTGATCTTGGTATCGCTCTGGGTCACGCGCCGCTGATCACTAATCTGAAGCCAGGTCCGATCCGCCTGATCAAGCAAGGCGGGGAAACCGAGGTGTTCTACATCTCCGGTGGTTTCCTCGAGGTTCAGCCGAACATGGTCAAGGTTCTTGCCGACACTGTGCAACGTGCCGCCGACCTGGATGAAGCTCAGGCTCAAGCAGCCCTCAAGGCTGCCGAAGCTGCTCTGCACGAGAAGAGCGCAGATTTCGATTACGGAGCTGCGTCCGCACGTCTGGCCGAGGCTGCAGCTCAGCTGCGCACCGTCCAGCAGATCCGCAAGAAGTTTGGCGGTTAATCCGTCAGCCACTTGTTGTGCGATTGATAAAAAAGGGTAGCCTCGGCTACCCTTTTTTCTTTTCCGATTTTTACAACCCGGTCGCAGTTGCTGACCACCCAGGATTGGTAGCCAGTCATGTCTCTCGAAATCGTTATCCTCGCGGCCGGTCAAGGCACCCGTATGCGTTCGGCGTTGCCGAAAGTGCTGCACCCGGTTGCCGGCAATTCCATGCTTGGCCATGTTATCCACAGCGCGCGACAACTTGATCCGCAGCGCATCCACGTGGTCATCGGTCACGGTGCTGATGTGGTGCGCGAGCGTCTGGCGGCTGACGATCTGAATTTCGTGCTGCAGGACAAGCAATTGGGCACCGGTCATGCAACGGCTCAGGCTGTGCCGTTCATCACCGCCGATACCGTGCTGATTCTCTACGGTGACGTGCCGCTGATCGAAGTCGAAACCCTGCAGCGTCTGCTCAAGCACGTCGTACCGGGCCAGATGGGCCTGTTGACGGTAGAGCTCGAAGATCCGACCGGTTACGGCCGTATCGTACGCGACGCGAACGGCAAGGTTGCCGCCATCGTGGAGCATAAAGATGCCAGCGAAGCTCAGCGCGCAATCACCGAAGGCAACACCGGCATCCTCGCCGTTCCGGCCAATCGTCTGGCTGACTGGATGAGCCGCCTGTCGAACAACAACGCACAGGGCGAGTACTACCTGACCGACGTGATCGAAATGGCGGTCAACGATGGCCTCGTGGTCGCCACTGAACAACCGCACGACCCGATGGAAGTGCAGGGCGCCAACGATCGCAAGCAACTCTCCGAGCTGGAGCGTCATTACCAGTTGCGCGCCGGCCGCCGGCTGATGGCGCAAGGCGTGACCCTGCGTGACCCGGCGCGTTTCGATGTGCGCGGTGAAGTGACCGTTGGTCGCGATGTGCTGATTGACGTCAACGTGATTCTCGAAGGCAACGTTGTTATTGAAGACGACGTGGTGATCGGCCCGAACTGTGTAATCAAGGACAGCACCTTGCGCAAAGGCGTGGTGATCAAGGCCAACAGCCACATCGAAGGTGCGGTTCTCGGTGAAGGCAGCGATGCCGGTCCGTTCGCCCGTCTGCGTCCGGGCACTGTGCTGGAGGCGCGTGCGCATGTGGGTAACTTCGTTGAGCTGAAGAATGCTCATATGGGCGAGGGCGCCAAGGCGGGCCACCTGACGTACCTGGGCGACGCCGAAATCGGCGCACGCACCAACATTGGCGCGGGCACCATCACCTGCAACTACGATGGCGCCAACAAGTGGAAGACCGTGCTGGGCGAAGACGTGTTCATCGGTTCCAACAATTCGTTGGTGGCGCCTGTGGATATCTCGGCCGGTGCAACTACCGCGGCTGGCTCGACCATCACGCAGAATGTGGATAACGCGCAGCTAGCCGTGGGTCGGGCGCGGCAGAAAAATATCGACGGCTGGAAGCGGCCAGAGAAGATCAAGAAGAGCTGAGTTATCCACAGTCGCACGTAATGGCATGAATCTTATGTGGGAGCGGGCTTGCTCGCGAATACGGAGTGTCAGTCACTGAATGTGAATCTGAAACACCGCATTCGCGAGCAAGCCCGCTCCCACATTCGTCTGGGTCGATTCTAAAATTTTCGATCTGTCGCTTGACGATTTATGACCGATAGGTTTTGATTGCTTCCGTTATCTTTCGAATCGAAACTTAAGCCGCCATGTCGAAACGCAATACGCCCCAACGCCGGCACAACATCCTCGCCTTGCTCAATGAGCAGGGCGAAGTCAGTGTGGATGAACTGGCCAAGCGCTTCGAAACATCGGAGGTTACGATCCGCAAGGATCTGGCCGCGCTGGAAAGCCATGGACTGTTGCTGCGCCGTTACGGCGGGGCGATCACCATGCCGCAGGAACTGGTGGCAGAACCCGGCCAGAGCGTTTCGAAATACAAACAGGCAATTGCCCGCGCTGCCGTCAAACGCATTCGCGAGCACGCCCGCATCATCATCGACAGCGGCAGCACCACCGCCGCGATGATTCCCGAGCTTGGCCTGCAGCCGGGCCTGGTGGTCATGACCAACTCCCTGCACGTTGCCAACGCCTTGAGCGAACTCGAACACGAACCGGTGCTGCTGATGACCGGTGGTACCTGGGATCCGCATTCGGAATCCTTTCAGGGCCAGGTGGCCGAGCAAGTACTACGCTCTTACGACTTCGACCAATTGTTTATCGGCGCTGATGGCATCGATCTGGTGCGCGGAACCACCACGTTCAATGAACTGCTCGGTTTGAGCCGAGTGATGGCCGACGTGGCGCGGGAAGTGATCGTGATGGTCGAGGCCGACAAGATCGGCCGCAAGATTCCCAACCTGGAGCTGCCGTGGAGCAGCGTCCATACCCTCATTACCGATGATCGCCTGCCTGAAGATGCGCGCGATCAGATTCAGGCCCGCGGTATCACCGTGATTTGCGCGGCTGTCAGTCAGGAGAAATAAGCATGTGTGGAATTGTTGGCGCAGTTGCTGAACGTAATATCACCGCCATCCTGCTCGAAGGCCTCAAGCGCCTTGAATACCGCGGCTATGACAGCGCCGGCGTGGCGGTTTTCACCAACGATGAAAAGCTTGAGCGCATGCGTCGTCCGGGCAAGGTCAGCGAACTCGAAGCAGCGCTGGCCGCACAGCCGCTGGTTGGCCGTCTCGGTATCGCCCACACCCGTTGGGCCACCCACGGTGCACCGTGCGAGCGTAACGCGCACCCGCATTTTTCCGGCGATATCGCCGTGGTGCACAACGGCATCATCGAAAACCACGAAGCCCTGCGTGAGCAACTGAAAGCGCTGAGTTACGTGTTCACTTCGGACACCGACACCGAAGTCATCGCGCACCTGCTGAACCATAAACTCAAGGATCAGCCTGACCTGACCGTCGCGCTCAAAGCCACTGTCAAGGAACTGCACGGTGCTTACGGTCTGGCTGTGATCAACGCACAACAACCGGATCGCCTGGTTGCCGCGCGCAGTGGCAGCCCGTTGGTGATCGGTCTGGGTCTGGGCGAAAACTTCCTCGCCTCCGACCAATTGGCCCTGCGCCAGGTGACTGACCGCTTCATGTACCTGGAAGAAGGCGATATCGCCGAAATTCGCCGCGATAACGTGCAGATCTGGGACGTTGATGGCAAAACCGTCGAGCGCCAGACCGTGCAATACAGCGATGGCGCCGAAGCCGCCGACAAGGGCGAATTCCGTCACTACATGCTCAAGGAAATCCACGAACAGCCCGTCGTGGTGCAGCGTACCCTTGAAGGTCGCCTGAGCAACAATCAAGTGCTGGTGCAGGCGTTCGGTCCACAGGCTGCCGAACTGTTCGCCAAAGTGCGCAACGTGCAGATCGTCGCCTGCGGTACGAGCTATCACGCCGGCATGGTTGCGCGTTACTGGCTCGAAGAACTGGCCGGCATTCCGTGCCAGGTCGAAGTCGCCAGCGAATTCCGCTACCGCAAAGTGGTGGTGCAGCCGGACACCCTGTTCGTGACCATCTCCCAGTCCGGCGAAACCGCCGACACCCTGGCCGCGCTGCGCAATGCCAAGGAGTTGGGCTTCCTCGCCAGCCTGGCAATCTGCAACGTCGGCATCAGCTCGCTGGTGCGTGAGTCCGACCTGACTCTGCTGACCCAGGCCGGTCGAGAAATCGGCGTGGCCTCGACCAAAGCGTTCACCACGCAACTGGTCGGCCTGCTATTGCTGACCCTGTCTCTGGGTCAGGTGCGCGGAACCTTGGGCAAAGACGTCGAAGCCACGTTGGTGGAAGAGCTGCGTCGCTTGCCGACTCGTCTGGGCGAAGCGTTGGCAATGGACAGCACGGTGGAGAAAATCTCGGAGCTGTTCGCCGAGAAGAACCACACCCTGTTCCTCGGCCGTGGCGCACAATTCCCGGTGGCGATGGAGGGCGCCTTGAAGCTCAAGGAAATCTCCTACATCCACGCCGAAGCCTATCCGGCCGGTGAGCTGAAGCACGGCCCTCTGGCGCTTGTGGATAACGACATGCCGGTGGTCACGGTGGCGCCGAACAATGAACTGCTGGAGAAGCTCAAGTCCAACCTGCAGGAAGTCCGTGCCCGTGGCGGTGAACTGATCGTGTTCGCCGACGAGAAAGCCGGGATGACCAACGGCGAAGGCACCCACGTGGTGCAGATGCCGCACATCCACGACATCCTCTCGCCGATCCTCTACACCATCCCGCTGCAGTTGTTGTCGTACTACGTCGCCGTGCTCAAGGGCACCGACGTCGACCAGCCGCGCAACCTGGCCAAGTCGGTGACGGTGGAATAAGTTATCCACAGCTGACATTGACCCGCAAAAATCGCAGCTTCGGCTGCGATTTTTGTATCTGATTCGAGGACATCCATGGACCGCTTCCAGGAAATGCAGATCTTCGCCACGGTGGCCCAGGAGCAGGGCTTCTCGGCAGCGGCGCGACGTCTGGGTTTGTCCGCCGCCAGTGTCACCCGGGCGGTGGCGGCGCTGGAGCAGCGCATCGGTACGCAGTTGCTGATTCGTACCACGCGCAATGTGCACCTCAGCGAGGCCGGTCAGCGTTATCTGGAAGACTGTCGGAGAATTCTCGTCGAGGTGCAGGAAGCCGAGGATTCGGCGGCCGGCAGTCACGCCCAGCCCCGTGGGCAATTGACGGTGACCGCGCCGGTGTTGTTCGGCGAGTTGTTCGTCACACCACTGATGGCCGGTTATCTGACGCAGTACCCGGACGTTTCGATCAATGCGCTGTTGGTCGATCGGGTGGTGAGCATGGTCGAGGAGGGCATTGATGTCGCGGTGCGCATCGGTGAGTTGCCGGACAGCAATCAGCACGCGATCCGTGTCGGCGAGGTGCGGCGGGTGATCTGTGCTTCGCCGGCCTATCTGGCACAGCACGGTCGTCCCGAGCATCCGCAGGCGCTGGCCGGCGCGCCGGTGGTGGCGACTTCGTCCATCGGCCAGTTACGCAGCTGGCCGTTTGTGGACCAGGGCGAAGCGATCAGCGTGCGGCCCGAGCCGAGGCTGGTGGTCACCGCCAATCAGGCGGCGATTGCCGCGGCCTGCCTGGGGTTGGGGCTGACCCGGGTGTTGTCCTATCAAGTCGCCGGCAAGGTGGCGTCAGGTGAGCTGGAAATCGTCCTCGCCGACTTCGAACTGCCGCCGCTGCCGATCCACGTGGTGTATCAGGGCGGCCGCAAGGCGCCGGCGCGGGTGCGCAGTTTTGTCGACTATGCGGTGAAGGCTCTGCGTGAGCATCCGGCGCTGCAGAACGCGGCGTTATTTCATCCGGTGAAATAATCGATTGCGATTGCTGGTGATTCTATTGCTTTGAGGATGGGTGGAAGATGGCCTCCATCGGCGCTGCCATCCCGAACGGCGCCACCTCCAGCGGAGTCGACCATGCAAGCGATCAAACTCTACAACTTCCCGCGTTCCGGCCACGCCCATCGGGTGGAGCTGATGCTGTCCCTGCTGCAACTGCCGACTGAACTGATCCTGGTCGATCTGGCCAAGGGTGAGCACAAGCAGGCGCCATATCTGGCGATCAACAGTTTCGGCCAGGTGCCGGCGATCGACGATGGCGGCGTGGTGTTGGCCGATTCCAACGCGATTCTGGTGTATCTGGCGCTCAAGTACGGCAATGGCCGTTGGCTGCCCACCGATCCGCTGGGCGCTGCGCGGGTCCAGCGCTGGTTGTCGGTGGCGGCGGGGCCGATTGCCTTTGGCCCGGCGGCAGCACGCCTGGTCACGGTGTTCGGCGCGCAACTGAATGCCGAGGAACTGATTACACGCGCGCACAACCTGCTCAAGGTGATGGAACTGGAACTGGGCAAGACCCCGTACCTGGCCGGCAGCGAGCCGACCATCGCGGACGTATCCGCCTACAGCTACATCGCCCATGCGCCGGAAGGCAACGTGTCGCTGGACGACTACGCCAACGTGCGTGCCTGGCTGGCGCGTGTCGAAGCCTTGCCCGGTTTTGTCGGCATGCCGCGTACCGTCGCCGGTCTGCAGAAGACTGCCTGAGGGTTCGGCCCGATCTGATCAAGTTATCCACAGTGCGCCAGCGGCGCGGGGAGATGCGTGATGGAACGTTCACCGTGGCACGCTGGCGAGCAACAACTGCAGGCCCATGTCGGCGTTGCCGAACGCATGGAAACCTTCGGCCGCAAGGTGATTCGCGACTGGATGCCGGATCAACACCGCGCGTTCTATGCGCAATTACCGTTCATGCTGTACGGCGCGGTCGATGCCGAGGGGCGTCCATGGGCCAGCGTGCTCGAAGGCGCGCCGGGGTTTGCCGGTTCGCCCGATCCGCAGCACCTGCAATTGTCCAGCCTGCCGGCGGCCGATGATCCGGCGCAACTGCACGACGGCGCCGCCATCGGTTTGCTCGGCATCGAGCTGCACACCCGGCGGCGCAATCGTCTCAACGGTCGCGTCGGCAACCTCGACGCCAGCGGTTTCGCGGTGACGGTGGATCAGTCGTTCGGCAACTGTCCGCAATACATTCAACTGCGCCAGTTCCAGCGCGTGCCGCTGAGTGATCCGCAGACGCGGCCAGCGCAGCATGGCAATGGTCTTGATGACGCGGCCAGGGCCATGATCGAAGGCGCCGACACCTTCTTCGTCGCCAGTTACGTCGAGGTCGACGGGCAGCGTGCGGTGGATGTTTCCCATCGTGGCGGTCAGCCGGGTTTCGTCCGGGTCGAGGGGAACCGCCTGACCATCCCGGATTTTGCCGGCAATCTGCACTTCAATACCCTCGGTAATCTGTTGCTCAACCCCCGTGCGGGACTGCTGTTCATCGACTTTTCCACAGGTGATCTGCTGCACCTGAGCGGGCGTACCGAGATCATTCTGGAAGGGCCGCAGATCGAAGCCTTTCAAGGCGCTGAACGCCTGTGGACATTCGAGGTGGAGCAACGGGTGTGGCGTCCGGCGGCGCTGGCCTTGCGCTGGCGCTTCGATGGCATGTCGCCCACCAGCCTGTTGACCGGCACCTGGGCCCAGGCCGATGCACGCTTGCAGGCCAAGGCACTGGGTGACCGCTGGCGGCCGCTGCGGGTGACCCGCATCGAGCGCGAAAGCCAGCACATCCGCTCGATTTATCTGCAACCGGACGATGGCACGGGGATGCCGGTGTTTCAGGCCGGCCAGCATCTGCCGCTGCGCTTCAAGCTGGGTGATGAAACGCCTATCCGCACTTACAGCCTGTCGAGTGCGCCATCGGATGATTTCCTGCGTATCAGTGTGAAACGTGAGGGTTTGGTCTCAGGCCATTTGCATCAGCAGATCCGGGTCGGCGATATCCTCGAGGCGCGGGCGCCACAGGGGCACTTCACGGTGGCGCCGCTGGAGCAACGACCGCTGGTGTTGCTGGCAGCGGGGGTTGGTATCACGCCATTGCTGTCGATGCTGCGCGAGGTGATTTATCAAGGCCTGCGCACCCGCAGGATCCGGCCGACGTGGCTGCTGCAGAGTTCGCGCAGCCTGGCTGATCAACCGTTTCGTCAGGAACTCGATCGCTTGCTGGAATATGCTGGCGATGCAGTGCGGGTGGTGCGCTTGCTCAGTCAGCCGGAGGCCGATCTGCAGGAGGGCGAAGATTTCGATCTGCGCGGGCGCATCGATGCTGCGGTGCTGCGCGATCTGCTGGACGTCGAGGATTACGACCAGATCGATTTTGCGGTCTGTGGCCCCGGCGCTTTTACCCAAAGCGTCTACGACAGCCTGCGCGACCTCGATATTCGCGATGCGCGGATCCATGCCGAAACCTTCGGCCCTTCGACGCTCAAGCGCCAGCCGGACCCGGATGCCGTAGTCATCGAGCAGCCGCCGGCCGCCATCACTTCGGTACCGGTAGTGTTCGAGCGTTCGGCGAAGGAAGCGCGCTGGCAGCCGGACGGCGGCAGTCTGCTGGAGCTGGCGGAAAGCCGTGGCCTGCGCCCCGAGTTCAGTTGCCGTGGAGGTTCGTGCGGCACCTGCAAGACGCGGTTGGTCAGTGGCGCGGTGAATTATCCACAGCCCCCGGCAGACATGCCGGAAGCGGGGCAGGTGCTGATTTGCTGCGCGGTGCCGGCGCTGAGTGAACAGCCGCTGGTGCTGGATCTCTGACGGCTCATTTGAAATCACGACAACCCCCCTGTGGGAGCGGGCTTGCTCGCGAAGGCGTCAGGTCAGTCGACATGATTGTTTACTGAAAGACCGCCTTCGCGAGCAAGCCCGCTCCCACAGGGGATGTGTTTCAGCAACGGGTCAGGCGTAGGACAGGTCTTTCTCTTCCAGCAGCTCCTGATACAGTTCGGTCCACTTGCGGCCCATCTCGTCAGCGGTGAACAGCTGCCGGTAACGCGCCTCGGCCTTGATGCCCATGGCTGCCGCGCGCTCCGGGTTTTCCCACAAGGTGCGCATCGCCTCGCGAAACGCCAGTGGATTGCTCGGGGGAACCACCAGGCCGGTTTCATTGTGGATATTGATGTAGCTGGTGCCGGTACCGATTTCGCTGGAGATCATCGGTTTGCCGTACATCGCGCCTTCGAGCAGCGAAATGCCGAACGCTTCGGAGCGCAGGTGCGACGGGAACACGATGGCGTAGCTCAGTTGCAGCAGGGCGACCTTGTCTTCATCGCCCAGGCGTCCGAGGAAGTGGATATTGCGCAAACCCAGCGCAGCGGCCTGGGCGTGCAGCTCCAGTTCCAGCGGCCCGGCGCCGACGATTACCACCGGATAGTCCACGTCCCTCAAGGCATCGAGCAGGATGTGCAGCCCCTTGTAATAACGCATGACCCCGACGAACAGGAAAAACTTATCCCCAAGCTGCTGGCGCCAGCGATTCATACGTTCGCTGTCCGCCTGTGGATAACCGGCCTTGTTCAAGCCGTACGGAATCACCCGGGTCTTGTCCTGGAACTGCTGCAACACGTCGCTGGTGTGCAGGTAGTTCGGCGAGGCCGCGACAATCCGGTCGGCGCTGGCGAGGAAGCGGTTCATCAGCGGTCGGTAAAGTTTGAGCAGATGCTTCTGGCGGATGATGTCCGAGTGGTAGGTCACCACGCTCGGCTTGTTCATGCCGCTGGCGAAGTGCACCAGGTCCATGAACGGCCAAGGGAAGTGGTAGTTGACCACATCGGCTTCGGCGGCCAGCTCGCGAAACTGTTTGAACACGCTCCAGGAAAAACCGGTGGAGGCGAACTGGATGTCGAGTCTGGCGCGATGCACTTCATGTTGACCGAGTTGCACCACGGGCGGGGTCGGATCGGCGCTGAGGGTTAGCACCTGACCGTCGATGCCATGATGCGCGCCGCTTTCGCACAGCTGGAAGATCACCTGTTCGATGCCGCCGACCGAATCTGGCAGGTACGTCTTGAAGAAATGAAGAACTCGCATTCAGCCTCCCATGGCCTGGCGGTAGGCACCGGCGGTGGCCTGTGCACAACGTTCCCAGGAAAAAAGCCGCGTCCGGTGCAATCCGGCTTCTCGGCAGGCCTGCCAATGCGCTTGATCGTCGATCATGCGGTGCAGCGCATCGCGCAAGCCGTGTGCATCGTCAGGTTCAATGTAGTTGCCTGCCGGGCCGGCGACTTCCGGCATGGCTGAAGAACGGGTGAGGATCACCGGGGTACCACTGGCCATGGCTTCCAGTACCGGCAGACCGAAGCCTTCATACAGCGACGGAAACACCAGCGCCCGGGCGCCCGCCAGCAGTTGCGCGACCTGTTCATCTGGCAGATAGCCGAGCAGGCAAACGTGCCCTGAGGCCAGGGCCTGGCGCAGTTCGTCGCTGAACTGGGCCTGTTGCCAACCGGCCATGCCGACGATCAGCAGCGGAAAACGCTGGCGCACGGCCTCCGGTAGCAGGGCGTGGGCACGCAGGGCCAGGCTCAGGTTCTTGCGCGGTTCCAGGGTGCCGACACACAAAAAATATTCTCGCGCGGCAACGGCATGCGCTTTGAGCACTGCTTCGATGGCGTGTGGTTCCCGTGGGTGGAAGCGCTCGGCCACACCCAGTGGCGCCACCACGAAACGCTCGGCCGGCAGGCCGAAGTAGGCTTGGGCCTCGTCGGCGATCGCCTGTGAGTCGGTCACGATCCGTTGCGCCTGTTGCACGCCAGCAGCCAGGCGCCGTTCGATTTCCTTGAGGCGCGCCGCCGGTTGGGAATCAGGAAAGTGCAGATGGGTCAGGTCGTGCAGGGTGATCACGGTCGGGCCGTCGAAGGCCAGCGGCCACAGGCTCGGTTCGTGATACAGATCGATGCCTTGCTCCCGGCCTTGATCGAAACGCTTCTGCTCCAGCCAGCGCCGCGCCTGATAGGCCCCGGGGATCTGCCGCAGCAGCGGCGTCAGGCGCGAATAGCCGGGCATGGCCGCTTCCGGCAGCGCCGAACTCCAGCCCCAGCCGTGGAACAACGCCACTTCGACATCGGTGGTGCTGCGCAAGGCGCGAACCAGTTCGGCGACGTAATGGCCGATGCCGGTGCGTGGCGCCTGAAGAATCCGCGCGTTAAGAGCAATGCGCATGCTGGCCCTCGGGCGTGGGCAGTGGATGGTTCAGGTTGCGCTCGATGCGCTGCACCAGTTGCGCGCTTGCTTCGCGCCAGTTCAGCCAGCGCCAGTGGTCGAGGCTCATGGGCGCGGGAAACTCCCCCGAGCGCTCCATCCCGAGCACCAGGTCGGTAAGGCTCTGCGGGTCGTGCAGATCGAAATACGCCATGAAATCGCCGCCGATTTCGCGGAACACCGGGATGTCGCTGGCCATCGCCGGCAGCCCGCGTTGCATGGCTTCCACCAAGGGCAGGCCAAACCCTTCGACATGCGACGGGAACACCAGCGCCGTGGCATGGGAGTAGGCGTGCTCAAGGCTTTTGTCCGACAGCGAGTTGAACATGAACAGCCGGCGGTTCAGTTGTGGATGCTGGCGGATCCGTTCGATCAGCGCTTCGCACTTCCAGCCGATTTTCCCGGCAATGCACAAGCGCGCCGCGGAGCCGGCAGCCCAAGCCTGTTCGAAGGCATCGAGCAGGTAGGCGTGGTTCTTGCGCGGCTCGATGGTGCTGACCATCAGGAACACCGGCTCCGGGGTCTTGAACAGGTTCAACAGGTTGCGATCGACCTCTGCTGCGGCGTCGGTCAGGTCCAGTTCGGAACCGAGGTGGAAATAATCGAACCAGCGCTGCTGCACCTGTTGCGTGCCAATCCGGCGCAACATCTCCTGGCGCACCTGATCGCGGATGGTGGTCGAGATCGCGACATAGCCGTCAGCCGTGCGCGCGATCCAGTCGAACCAGTCGTTGAACACCTTGACCAGACCCGCGTCGCAAAACTGTGGGTGGGTCAGCGGGATCAGGTCATAGATCACCGAAACGATACCGACGCCATCGCGTTTGAGTTGTTCGGCCAAGGGGAAGAAGTTGGCGTGCCAGGACGAGTCGAGCAACACCAGTTGGTCGCCGGCCCGATGTTGCAACGGCACGCAGCGTTCGGGAACGGGCTTGCCCTTGAGCAGGCGCCCGAGCACGCGCATCGGCAGGCTGAAACAGGCGAACGCCGTGAGTCGGCAGAGTACGTACAACACTCGCCGGGTGAAATGTGACCGGCTGAAAGGCCAGCGTCGTTCCAGAGCGCGATGGCGCAGCCAGAAACCGTTGGCCCACTGTTCCAGCTTTACCCGCAGGCTGGTCAGATTGATTTTCGGGGTTTTGATCGGCGCCAGGCTTTTCACCTGATACAGGGCACCGTCGAGCATTACCACCGGGATGCATTCACGCTCGCCGTTGGCCTCGGGCAACTGTTGAATGACGTTGCGCACCACCCGTTGAATGCCCGAGTTGGCGGACGGGTGTTCGAAAACGTAGGTGCACTCCACCAACAGTCGTGTCATTGCGAGATTTCCCTATCAGGCAGTTGCTCGGTGTTTTCACTGGAGCGGCTGATCTCGGTTCGGGCCTGTAGCCACGAGCAGCCGACGAAGTCTTCCTGACGATTGTTGATGACGTGGAACACCAGGCCGTAATCGCGCCATTCGAAGTTGCGATCCAGATGCGAGTCCAGGCGCGACAGGCTCAGCGCCACCGAATAGCTGCCCTTGCCCAGGCGCATGTCAAAGGCGAAGCGGAAGGTCACCTGTTCACCGGCGCTCAGGTCGCTGATCGCCTGATCCTGACGGTGGGTATTGATGCCGTAGATTGCCTGGCCGAAGCGGTCCTTGATCAGAAAGCCCAGCACCAGCCGTTCGATGTCCTCGCGCACTGCGGTCTGCACTTCCAGCACCACCGGTTGGCCGACTTCCGCCACTTCCAGACTGCGCCCTTGAGCGTCGAGCAGGCGTACGCTGACAATCCCCGCCTCACCGGTACCGGAAATGGTTTGTACCTGGCCGTTGGCGAGCATTTCCTGGCGCACGATCTGGCCTTCGCGCTGGGCAAGCATGGCGTTGTAGTAGTCCATGACCTCTTCGGGTTTGCCGCGCATGGCCAGGCGGCCGTTTTCCAGCAGGATCGCGGTATCGCAGATCGACTGAATCGCCGAGCGGTCGTGGGACACTATCAGCAGCGTGGTACCGGCCTTGCGGAAGTTGCGAATGCGCTCGAAGCTTTTGTGCTGGAAGTAGGCGTCACCCACCGACAGCGCTTCATCGACGATCAGGATGTCCGGACGCCGGGCGGTGGCGACGCTGAAGGCCAGGCGCATCTGCATGCCGCTGGAGTAGGTACGCACCGGGTGATCGATGGCTTCGCCGATTTCGGCAAAGCTCTCGATTTGCGGCATCAGCGCTTCGATCTCTTCGACCTGCATGCCCAGCAACTGGCCGGCCATGAACGCGTTCTGGCGGCCAGTGAAATCCGGGTGGAAGCCCATGCCCAGCTCCAGCAGGGCGGCGACGCGGCCTTGCAGTTGAATCTGCCCGCAACTGGGTTGCGTGGTGCCGGTGATCATCTTCAGCAGCGTGCTTTTGCCCGCGCCGTTGACCCCGACGATGCCGACCGCTTCGCCGGGCTGAATCACGAAATCGATGTCCTGCAGGACCCAGTGCAAGTGGTGCCGGGTGCCGGAAAACGGCACCAGCCACTCGAACAGCCGGCTCCAGCGATTGGGGTATTGTTTGTAGGCCTTGCCCAGGCCACTGACGTGTATATGCCCCATCAGAGTTCATCCACCATTTCGCCGACACGTTGCCGGAACAGGCGCAGGGCCATGGCGCAGAACAGCAGGCCGATGATCAGCAACGGCAGCAGCGACGGCCAGTCAGGCCACTGGTTGTAGAGGAACACGTTCTGGTAACTGGTCATCAGTGCCGTCATCGGGTTGAGGCTGATCAGGTGCTGGATGCCCGGCGGCAGGATCGACAGCGGGTAAACGATCGGTGTCAACCAGAACCAGAACTGCAGGCAGATGCCGAACATTTGCCCGACATCGCGGAAGAATACGTTGAGAATGCCGAGGATCATCCCCAGCCCTGCGGCGAAGATCACCTGCACCAGCAACAGCGGAATCAGCGCCAGCAAGGCCATGCCGGGCAGACGCCCGCTGATCAGTAGAAAGCCGAAGAACAGCGCCAGGATGATCGCGAAGTTGATCCCGGCGTTGAGCAGTGCAATCACCGGCAGGCAGATGCGCGGGAAGCTGATTTTCTTCAGCAGATTGGCATTTTCCAGAAACATGCTCTGGCTGCGCGAGGTGATTTCCGCGAACAGTCCCCAGGTCAGCAGGCCGGCGCACAGGTACACGCTGTAAGCCAGGCCGTCATCCACCCCCGGCAGGCGCGCGCGCATGATCTGGGAAAAGATCACCGTGTACACGACGATCATCGACAACGGGTTGAGCACGGTCCACAGCGCGCCGAACAGCGAATTGCGATAACGCGCCTGAAACTCCCGCTTGACGCTGCCGAGAATGAATCCGCGGTAGCTGCGCAGCGAGCGGTACAGGGAAAGCAGCATCAAACCGTCCTGCCGTATTGGTCTTCGAAACGCACGATATCGTCTTCACCGAGGTATTCGCCGCTTTGCACTTCGATGATCACCAGGTCGATCACGCCGGGGTTTTCCAGGCGATGGCGGTGTCCGGCGGCGATGAACGTCGATTCGTTCTTGGCCACCAGATGGGTGCCCGTGCCGTTGTTGGTGACCTTGGCCATGCCTTCGACCACGACCCAGTGTTCGTTGCGGTGATGGTGCATTTGCAGCGACAGCTTGCCGCCGGGCTTGACCACGATGCGCTTGATCTTGAAGCGCGGGCCTTCCTCGAGCACGGTGTAGGTGCCCCACGGACGGCTGACCGTGCGATGCAGGCGGTAGGCTTCGTGGGATTTGTCCTTGAGCTGTTTGGCAACGCGTCGCACATCCTGGGCACGGTCGGCGTGGGCCACCAGCACCGCGTCGGCGGTGTCGACGATGATCAGGTTATCCACACCCACGGCGGCCACCAGTCGGCCTTCGCTCTGCACGAAGTTGTTGTGGCTGTCGATGAACACCGCTTCGCCGCTGGCGCGATTGTTGTCGGCATCGGCCGGCACCAGCGCCGCCACGGCGCCCCAGGAGCCGATGTCGCTCCAGTCGAAACCGGCGGGCACCACCACGACTTTTTCCGAGTGCTCCATTAAGGCGTAGTCGATGGAGATGTCGGTGATTTCGGCGAACAACGCCGGTGACAGTTCCTGTTGCAGGCAGCCGACGGTTTCCACCGCGGCACTGGCCTCCATGCAGGCGCGGGTCTGTTCCAGCAGCACTGGCGCGTGCAATTGCAGTTCGTGGATCAGGGTCGCGGTGGTGAAACAGAACATGCCCGAGTTCCACAGGAAGTTGCCGCTTTCCAGATAATGCGTGGCGGTCTGCAGGTCGGGTTTTTCCACGAAACGCTGCACTTTCGCCGCACCTCTGGCGTCCAGCGGCGCGCCGGTCTCGATGTAGCCGAAGCCGGTTTCCGGGGCAGTCGGCAGCACGCCGAAGGTCACCAGATAACCGTCCTTCGCCAGGTTGACCGCGTGTTCGACGGCGCTCTTGAGGGCTTGCTGATTAACGATCAAATGGTCGGCGGGCATCACCACCATGATCGCGTCGTCACCGTGCAGCGCCTGCAGCGACAGAGCTGCGGCGGCAATCGCCGGGGCGGTGTTGCGCCCGGTCGGCTCCAGCAGGAAGTGCCCGCGATGGCGCGACACGTGGGCGGCGCAATAGTGATCCTTGCTCTGGAAGTAGTACTCGCGGTTGGTCACCGTGACGATGTCGCCCCAGCCGTCGAGCAATGCTGCCGCCCGCTGGTAGGTCTTGCCCAGCAGCGACTGGCCGTCGGGCAGGGTCATGAACGGCTTGGGATGGCCCTCGCGGGACACCGGCCACAAACGAGTACCGGCACCGCCGGACAGAATCACGGGGATCAGCATGACCTACTCCTTGGCGACGCGTTTCATGTCCGCATCCATCATCATGCGGATCAGGGTGTCCAGATCGGTTTTCGGCTTCCAGCCCAATACCCGCTGAGCCTTGGCCGGGTTGCCGAGCAGCACTTCGACTTCGGCCGGGCGAAAGAACGCCGGGTCGATCTTCACGTAGTCGCGGTAGTTCAGGCCAACGTGATCGAAAGCGATGCGGCACATCTCGCGCACGGTGGTGGTGACGCCAGTGGCGACCACGAAGTCGTCAGGCTTGTCTTGCTGCAGCATCAGCCACATGGCTTCGACGTAGTCGCCGGCAAAGCCCCAGTCGCGCTTGGCGTCGATGTTGCCCAGGGCCAGTTCCTGCTGCTTGCCCTGCTTGATGCGGGCCGCAGCGTCGGTGACCTTGCGGGTGACGAACTCGATGCCGCGCAGGGGGGATTCATGGTTGAACAGGATGCCGCTGCTGGCGTGCAGGTCGAAACTTTCGCGGTAGTTGACGGTGATCCAGTGACCATAGAGCTTGGCCACGCCGTAGGGGCTGCGCGGGTAGAACGGGGTGTTCTCGTCCTGTTGCTCGGCCTGGATCAGGCCGAACATTTCGCTGGTGGAGGCCTGATAGAAACGCGTGTGCGGGCTGAACTGGCGGATCGCTTCGAGCAGGTGAGTCACGCCCAGGCCATCGACGATGCCGGTGGTCACCGGCTGATTCCAGGAAGCGGCGACGAAGCTTTGCGCGGCAAGGTTGTAGACCTCGTCCGGGGCTGACTTGATGACTGCGCGCTGCACCGAGCAGGCGTCAGCCATGTCGCCATCGAGGTACTCGATGTCGGCTTCGACGCCCATCTCGCGCAGGCGCCAGCGCGAATCGCTGCTGCGCCGGGCAACCAGGCCGTGAACCTTGTAACCCTTGTCGAGCAACAGTCTGGCCAGATATGCACCGTCCTGTCCGGTGATCCCTGTGATCAATGCACTTTTCATTCTTGTTCTACTCGCTGCTCCCAGTCGGACAGGATCGCCCGCAGGGATTGTTGTGTTGTGATTTCAGGCGTCCATCCTGTGGTTTGGGTCAGTCGTGCGTGACTGCCGCAAACGCGACGCTGATCGGCACGACGCATGCGTGCCGGATCCTGAACCAGTTGCACCTGGACCTGCGCCAGATCGCTCAGCTGTTCGATCAGACTGCGGATGCTCTGCTCGCGGCCCGAGCAGATGTTGTACACCTGCCCCGGCGTGCCTTTTTCCAGCAGTGCGAAATACGCCGAGATCACATCGCCGACATCGAGGAAGTCCCGCGTGACGTCAATGTCGCCGACCTCCAGTTGCGGGGCTTGCAGGCCCTGTTTGATGCGGTTGATCTGGCGCGCAGCGCTGGCGATGACAAAGCTGTCTTTCTGCCCGCTGCCGATGTGGTTGAACGGCCGCGCCACCAGCACTGACCAGCCTTCGCTCAGGCCCCATTGCAGGCAGAGAAACTCCGCCGACAGCTTGCTCACCGCGTACGGATTGCGCGGGCAGGGCGGTTGCAGTTCGGTGATGGGCAGGGCGCTTTCGGCAACCTGACCATAGACGTCGCCGGAGCTGACATACAGGAAAGTCCCCTGAAATCCGCGGGCCTTGAGCGCCTGCAACAGATTGAGGGTGCCGAGCAGATTGATTTCGAGGGTGCGGGCGGGATCGCGGAAGGCTTCGGGAACGAAGGTCTGGCCGGCCAGATGAATAACCGCGTCGGGCAATTGTGGCCACAGGTCGACGAGGCTGGCAGCTGCCGTGAGATCGTAAGGTGCAGCGGCAGGCAGCAGTTCCCATGTCGAGTCAGGCTGAGCCAGACGCGACTGGAGATGGTGTCCCACGAATCCACTGAGGCCCGTGATGAACAGACGCTTTTTCAAACAGCGACCCCTTGGTCTTTAACTTTCGCCACTTTCCCACAGGCTTTAAGGAGAAGTCTGTCAGGCCGGATGAAAAGACCGACATGACACCAGGCGAAGTCGTTGTTGTAGTTGTTTGTTACCAATCTGTGCCAATTGCTCGGCAATTTCAACAGCGCAAACCGTGACCGGTCAGTTCTCGTCAGCGTAGCCTGATTTATTCTCGTCAGGCGGTTCCCGGACTCGCGACGGATGTGTTTAGAATGGCCCTCGTCGCTATCTCTCCAGGTTCGCCGGGGTTGTTGCGCAACAGGGTGAAACCAGCCACTAAAAACAAGAACGAAGACGAGCTCCAGGACGAAGGACGAGCAGCGGTAATCCCGACTCGCTCCAGCGCTTGGCCGTCATAGCGTGAAACTGCCGGGATGGTGGTTTCACCGTGGGATGCCATGAATTTCATTCTTTACTCGGACGTCAACGACCGCTCCATCAGCCAGAGTCTGGGACGTCCGGAATACAGCTATTACTTCGTGCTCAAGGCTTACCGTCCTGTGCTGGAAAGCCTTGGGCAAGTGCACGTGGTGGCGTCGGCGGCGGAAGTCGACCCGCTGTACCGGCAGTTGCAACTGGCCGGTCAGGATTGTCTCTTCCTTTCGTTCGCTCCGCCGCATAAAACCCCGACCGAGCTGCAATGCCCGGTGGTCTGCGTGATTGCGTGGGAGTACGACTCGATCCCGGTCGCCTCTCGCGAAGAAGACGCTCACCATGACTGGAGCCGGATCCTCGCGCGCCACGGTCGGGCGATCACCTTGTCCAGTCACACGGCACAGGCGATTCGCCGGACCATGGGCGAAGATTTCCCAGTGCTGGTGTTGCCGACACCTTTGTGGGAAGGCTTCGCCGGGGTGCGCCGCAAGTTCCCGCCTGCTGCGGTGAACCCGGGCGCGGTGTTGCAGATCAAGGGCTGCATTATCGATAGTCGCACGCTCGGCTTGTCTGCCGACGGGTTGATTGCACCCACGCCCAACGAGCAGGCTGTGGAGGCCTGCGAGCCGGTCGACGTCGCTGCGCTGTCCGAACCTGTCCCACCACCACCGGAACTGACCCTGCGCCGGCGCGCGTTCATCACCAAGCATTACTTGCGCGAAGGTTGGCGAGCGACAGCGGCCTCCAACGAACAACCACTGCTGTTTCTGCTCAAGCACAATCTGCTGCTGTGGTACCGCGAAGCCGTGCGCGATTTGCTGCCGATCGCTCTGCGCCGCCAGCTCTTCCGGTTGCGTACGGCAGCCCCCGAACCATTGCCGCCGACGGTCAGTGTCGAAGCACCGAGGGTGGCCGAGCATCCGCAGGCCTGCCTGCCGGACACCAGCGCCACACTGCAGACCGAGGTCAGCGGCGTGGTGTATGTGAGCGTGTTCAACCCCGAAGACGGGCGCAAGAACTGGCATCACCTGATCACCGCTTTCTGCTGGGCCATGCGCGACGTCGAAGATGCCACGCTGGTGCTGAAGATGACGCAGAACGATCTGGCGACCTATTACGTGCACCTGATCACCTTGTTGTCGCAGCTGTCACCGTTCTCATGCCGGGTGGTGGTCATGCACGGCTATCTGGAGGACGAAGAGTTCGCCAGGCTTTACGGTGCGGCCAGTTTCTACGTCAACGCGTCCCGTTGCGAAGGTCTGTGCCTGCCACTGATGGAGTTCATGTCCTGCGCGCGTCCGGTGATTGCGCCGGACCATACGGCGATGCACGACTACATCGACGAGCGTGTCGGTTTCATCGTCAAGTCGAGCCATGAGCCGACCATCTGGCCGGATGACGTGCGGATCCTCTATCGCACCCTGCGCCATCGCCCGGATTGGGGCTCGTTGAAAAAGGCCTACGAGGACAGCTACGCCATGGCCAAGAACGATCCACAGGCCTATCAGGCCATGGCTCATGCTGCCAATGAGCGCATGCGCGAGTACTGCAGTTTTGCTCCGGTACAGCAGCGTCTGGCGCAGTTTTTTCAACTGACGCCGAGTGCAAGCCCACAGTTGATCGCCGAGGCGGGGGCTGCATCATGCTGATCATCATTCATTCCGAAACCAACAAGAGCAACATCCAGCAGAACCTCGGCCGGCCCGAATACAGTTACTACTTTGTCCTCAAGGAATTCCGCCCGGTGCTGGAGCGCCTGGGGCAAGTGATTGAAGTGAGCAACCCTGACGAGCTGGTCGATCGCCTGTACTTCGATTGCCTGAGCCGTGGCGAGGCGTGCGTGTTTCTGTCGTTCTCGCCGCCGCATCGCACGCCGATTCATTACGCCTGCCCGACCATCCCGGTATTTGCCTGGGAGTTCAGCACCATCCCCACCGAGAGCTGGCTCGGCGAGCCGCGTCACGACTGGCGCGTGGTGTTGAACGCCTGCGGTATGGCGATCACCCATTCGAGCTTCACGGTGAATGCGGTCTGTGAGGTGATGGGCGCGGATTACCCGATCTGCGCGATTCCCGCTCCAGTGTGGGATCGCTTCGCCGCACGCGGTGCGCAGTTGCGCAAGCAGCCAGTGGTTGAAGCGGTACAGTTGAAGCTGCGCGGGCTGCTGCTCGACAGTCGCACCGTCGACCTGCGGGCGTACGGTCCGCCTGGGTTGTGCGAAGGCACGCCGCTGTCGTTTGCCGGCCCGCCGCAGGACTGCCAGTTGCAGCTGGACGGCGTGGTCTATACCTCGGTGTTCAACCCGTACGATGGACGCAAGAACTGGCAGGACATGATCAGTGCCTTCTGCACCACGTTCCGTGAGGTCGCCGATGCCACGCTGGTGCTCAAGCTCACGCACCATGACATCGCCAATGCCCTGAGCGACATGCTGCATCACCTGTACAAGAACCAGTCCTACCAGTGCCGGATCGTGCTGATCCACGGGTATCTGGCGGACGCCGATTATGAGGCGCTGGTGCAGGCCACCAGCTACGTGGTCAACAGCTCCTATGGCGAAGGGCAGTGCCTGCCGCTGATGGAGTTCATGTCCTGCGGCAAACCGGCGATTGCGCCGCTGAACACGGCGATGGCCGACTATGTCGACAGCGACAATGCATTTATCGTTGCTTCCACCGAGGAACTGACGGCCTGGCCCCACGACCCACGGGCGGCCTACCGTACCCTGCGCTACATGACCGATTGGGACTCGCTGTGCGCGGCGTATCGCGACAGTTACGCGGTGGCGCAAAACGATGTCGAACGCTATGCGCGGATGTCTGAACATGCCGTGCACAACCTGCAGAAATTCTGCAGTCAGGCGAGCGCTGAAGAGCGTCTACGGACGTTTTTTGCCCAGCGTGCGCAAGCCATCAAAGCGTTGCCCGTGGAAGCCGCGAGCGCATGATCCGGCGCCTGCTTGCACGCTTGCGCCCGGTATCCGTGCCTGTTGCACCTGAGCCGCCCGGTCAGGTTTCGCCACGGGACGTGGGGTTGCATGATGCGATTCTCGATGGCTGGTTTTTGCCCGACAGTGGTGAATTGCTCAAGGGCTTCGCGATCACCGCTGACGACACCTTGCTCGACGTCGGTTGCGGCGAAGGCGTGGCGACGTTGTTTGCCGTGCGCCAGGGTGCGTCGGTGATTTTCACCGACAGCGAACATGCCAAGGTCCGCGATCTGGCCCGGCAGGTTGAGGCGCAGAGCAACCAACCGAACCTGGGGCTGGTCAGCAACAGCCTGCCACTGCCGCTGGCCGCCGGTTGCGCGAGCAAAGTGGTGTGCATGGAAGTGCTGGAGCACATCGACCAGCCCGAACCGTTCATGACCGAGCTGGTGCGCATGGGCCGCCCGGGCGCGCAGTACCTGCTGAGTGTTCCGGCGCCGGTGGGCGAGCATCTGCAACAGGGCATCGCCCCGGCCAGTTATTACCAGACGCCCAATCATGTGCAGATTTTCACTGAGCAGCGCTTTGCCGAACTGGTGGAGAACGCCGGGCTGGTGATCGAGCATCGACAGGCCAGCGGGTTCTTCTGGGTGATGGGCATGATTTTCTTCTGGGCCAGCGAACGCGCCGCCGGCCGTGACCTCGGTGGCGCGGTACGCGACCGGATTCAGGCGCCGTATCCGCCGCTGATGGAGAGCTGGGCGCGCACCTGGCAAGACCTGCTGGCGCAGCCCGACGGTTTGGCCATCAAGCAGATGCTCGACCGCTTCATGCCCAAGAGCCAGGTGATCATTGCCCGCAAACCGCTGGCTGGCGACAACCGTACCGGGAGTCAGCCATGAGCGCCAGGCGGATCATGGACATCGAGGTGCTGCGCGCCGTCGCCGTGCTCGGGGTGTTGTTCCATCACTTGCAGGGCAGTCTGTTCACCGACACGGTACCGCTGCTGGAAAAAATCCACGCCTGGGCGCAACCGTGGTGGGGCGTCGATCTGTTTTTCGCGATCTCCGGCTTTGTCATCGCGCGCAGCCTGATCCCCGCGCTGCAAGGCTGCACGACGCGTCAGGAGTACTGGCAGCAGACGCGCAATTTCTGGCTGCGGCGGGTGTTTCGCCTGTTGCCGTCGGCCTGGTTGTGGCTGGCGCTGATTCTCCTCGCGTGTGTGTTTCTCAACCGCTCCGGTGCCTTTGGCAGCTTGCACGCCAACCTGCAGGCGACGCTGGCGGGGGTGTTGCAGTACGCCAATTTCCGTTTTGCCGACAGCTTCTTTCATTACGAATACGGCAGCAGTTTCGTCTACTGGAGCCTGGCGCTGGAGGAGCAGTTTTACCTGCTGTTCCCGCTGCTGATTATGGTGTGCCGCAAGCATCTGGTCTGGGCCTTGCTGGCGCTGGTCGCGGTGCAGCTGTTCACCCTGCGCACACCGTTGCTGATGGTGGTACGCACTGATGCCTTGGCGCTCGGCGTGCTGCTGGCGCTGTGGAGTGCGCAACCTTCTTACCAGCGCTGGCAGCCGACGTTTCTGCGGCGGCCTTGGACCGGGGTATCAGTGCTGATCGGCGTGGCACTGCTGATGAGTTTCATGGCCACCGACCGTTTCACCTTCGCGCCTTACCGCATCGGCTCGATTGCCGTGCTCGGTGCGCTGCTGGTGTGGATCGCCTCGTACAACCGCGATTACCTGCTGCCGGCAGGCCACCTGCAACGGCTGATGGCGTGGATCGGCAGTCGTTCCTACGGCATTTACCTGATTCACATCCCGGCCTACCTGCTGGTGCGTGAACTGACCTTCCGCTTGCAGGCTGCCGGTTTGCCGAGTCCGGCCGGGCACCCGATTCCCACTTTGCTGATCGCCTGCGGCTTGATCGTGCTGCTCAGCGAGCTGAACTACCGCTTCATCGAAATGCCGATGCGCAATCGCGGTGCCGCTCTGGTGCGGCGCCTCGATACGTCCCGACCCGCCGTTTCAACCCCCGGAGCCACCTCATGCTGAGCCTCTTGAAAAAACTCACGGCGGCGACGCCTGCACCGGCCCCCGCGCAACCTGCCGCCCCGGTGGCGGACAAGGTCGATCCGTACATGCTCGGCCTCTACGACGCCAAGCTCAGCGGCTGGTTCAATCAGGAGACCGGTGAGCTGTTCAAGGGTTTTCCGGTGACCGCCGATGACACCTTGCTCGATGTCGGCTGTGGTGACGGCGGCAACGTGCACTTTTGCGGCATGCGCGGGGCGAAGATCATCATTGCCGACATCGATGGCGCCAAGGTCGAGGCCACCCGCCAGCGCTTGAGCGATACCCCGGCGCGCAGCGTCGAGTGCCACATCACCGACTGCAATCCGTTGCCGATTGCCGACGGCACCGCCACCCGGGTGGTGTCCACCGAAGTCATCGAGCACGTCGACGACCCGGCGCAGTTTCTCGCCGAACTGGTGCGGGTCGGCCAGTCCGGTGCGCTGTACCTGTTGAGCGTGCCGCACCCAAGCTCTGAAGATCTGCAGAAGGACATTGCGGCGCCGGAGTATTTCCAGAAGCCCAACCACATTCGCATCATCAGTGAAGCGCAGTTCAAGACGATGGTCAGCGACGCCGGGCTGGAGATCATCAGCCACAGCCAGTACGGGTTTTACTGGTCGATGTGGATGCTGCTGTTCTGGGAGGCCAAGGTCGATTTCAGTAACCCGGATCACCCGTTGCTCGAGCATTGGGCCAACACCTGGCAAACCGTGCTCGACTCGCCACGCGGCGCGCAGATCAAGCAGGCGCTGGATGCGGTGGTGGCGAAAAGTCAGGTGATCATTGCCCGCAAGCCTTGAGCGGTTTGTGTAACCTTGCAGCCTGATGTCTCAGGGATCTGCAAGGTATGCGCGTTATCGTCGGCTTGTCGGCCATGCTGGCTGTGTTGTTGCTCTGCGCCTGTGAACGACAGGATGCAGCGCCGCTCGATCAGCAGCTCTACGTCTGGCAGCGGCATTGGACGCCGGCTCATGAGCTTGCACTGAAAGACAGTCGCGGCGACTTTTCGACGCTGCGGGTGCTGGCGTTGCAGGCCTTTCCGAATGCCGGATGGAGCCGCGCGCGCATCGATCCGGCGTTGCTCAAACAGGATGCTCGGCCGTTGATTGCGGTGATCCGTCTTGACGGCCAGCTCAAGGCGCTCGACGAGCAACAAGTCACGGCACAGATCCTCCAGGTGCTGGCAGACTGGCAAGGGCAGGGGCTGATCCTGAGCGGCATCGAGATCGATCACGACGCCGGGAATGCGCGTCTGCCGGCCTATACCGAATTCCTTCTCCATCTGCGCGGCGCATTGCCGGCCAGCCTGCCGCTGAGCATCACTGCGTTGCCGGCCTGGCTCGACAGTCCGCAACTGCCGGCGCTGCTGGCAAGTGTCGACAGCAGTGTGCTGCAGGTGCATGCGGTCAGCGATCCGCGTCGCGGTCTGTTCGACCCCGAGCAGGCGCGGCGCTGGGCCGAGGCTTGGGGGCGGGTAACCGACAAACCGTTTTATCTGGCACTGCCGGCCTACGGTGTGGCGCTGTTGCCGGATGCTGACGGCGCCCCGGTGGTGGAAAGTGAAGTGCCACTTGAGCGCGGCGGACAACGGCGCGAATTGCTCGCCGATCCGCAGCAATTGAGCCGACTGGCCAAGGAGTTGCGGGAGGATCGCCCGGCGCATCTGGCCGGTCTGATCTGGTTTCGCCTGCCGCTGGTCAACGATCGTCGCGCCTGGAGCCTGAGCACGCTGCGTGCCGTCGCCCGTGGCGAAGCATTGAGCAGTCAACTGAGCCTGACGCTCAGCGAGAGTAATGGCCTCTATGACATCGCCCTCAACAACCGCGGTAACCTCGACAACGCCTGGCCCGCACGCATCACCGTGAAGGCGCGCGATTGCGAAGGCGCCGACGCGCTCGCCGGTTATGCGTTGCAACAAGGCCCGGATCTGCTTACCTTCACCCGCCAGCGCGACGGTCGTCTGCCGGCGGGCGGGCAACGCGCCATTGGTTGGGCGCGCTGTGCATTTATTGATCAAGGAGGTTCGCATGTTGACCCGTAACTGGCCCCGCCATCTGCTCTGTCTGAGCCTCAGCCTGCCGCTGGGTTCGGCGCTGGCCTGCGGCCCGGACTTCCCGATGCGCCTGCTCGACAATCGCGGGCAGACCCTGGCCGAGCTGCCGGAGGGCAACTTCAACTTTGAGCTCAGCCGCCTGGGCAAAGCCATTCCCGGGCTGAAGAACGTCACCGCGGCGACCTACAACCCCAACGATTTTTACGCTGAACCGACCGAGCCTGCCAATCAGCGTGACAAGGCCGAGCAGGCCGGTCTCACAGCCGAAGAGCAAGCGCTGGTCAAACAGCTACGCAGCCTGACGGATGCGCATCAGGTCGATGTGCAGGGCGCCAGCCTGCCGGCGGAGATTCGCCTGTACCTGGCTGGTGCCGTGGCGTTCGGCGCGGGCGACTATCAACTGGCGGTCGAGTATTTCCGCCAGTTGCTGGCGTTGCCGGCCGAGCAACGACCGTTGCGCAGCACTTGGGCGGCTTACTCGCTGGGCCGTGCGTGGGTGGCCAGAAGTACCGAGGCCAACAACGCCATCGATGCACTGGAGCAGGCACGAGATGCCTTCCGCCAGGCTCGTCAGTTGAGCATCGACGGTTTCAGTGACCCGTTGGAACTGGGCGTCGCCAGCCTCGGCGAAGAGGCGCGGGTACTGCGCACTTCGGGCGATTGGGCCGGCGCCATCGAATTGTACGAAGCGCAGAACCTGCACGGTTCGGCGGTGGGCAATACCTCGCTCAAGCTGCTGATGAATGATCTGGCGCAGTTGCCCGAGGAGCAACTGGTGAAGTTGCTCGAACACCCTTCGGTGCAACAACTGGTCACCGCCTCGTTGATCAGTCGTCAGGGCTGGTCATTCGGCGATGAGCCGCCAAACCAGAAGAAACTGGTCAAGCTCCTGCAGAACAGCACCCGCGGCAGCTTCGACAACGCCGACCGGCTGGCGGCGGTTAATTATCAACAGGGCGATTACACCAACGCCAAGGCCTTTCTCGAACACGCCGGTGACGGCGGCCTTGCGTGGTGGTTGCGGGCCAAACTGGCGGTGCGTGACGGCGATAAAAATGCCGCGGCTGCCGCCTATTCCAAAGCCGCGCAGGCCTTTCCGCAGGCCGAGGACTGGGGATATCGGCGCACGCAGGACTGGGACTTTGAAACCGTTCAGCCCAAATGCCGGGTCGAAGGCGAGAGCGCGATCCTGGCGCTGCAACGCGGTGAATACCTGCAAGCCTTTGTTCAGTTGTACCGCAGCAACAACATCTATTGGTTCGACGCCGCGACAGTGGCCGAGCGGGTGCTGACGGTCGATGAACTGAAACGCTACGTCGATGACAACGTGCCGGCGCCACCGCCGCTGACCCAGCAGGAGCGCGACAACTATGTGCAGTTGCCGGTTGCCGCCAGCCTGCGCAATCTGCTGGGCCGACGTCTGTTGCGTGAGGGGCGGTATGAAGAAGCGGTCGGCTACTTCGACAATCCCGACCTGCAAAACAAAGCGAAACTCTACGGCCAGCAGCGTCTGAAAGCCGACAGCGCCTGGTGGCCGACCAAACGCGCCAGTGCGTTGTACAACGCTGCCTGGACGGCTCGCGAGTGGGGTATGGATATTCTCGGTTACGAGATGGCACCGGATTACGCCACGTTCGGCGGCAACTACAGCCTGGAAAACGCCGCGCTGAAAGTCGGGCCGCTGGTGTCTGAAGACGAAGTCAAACGTCAGCAAGCCAGCGAAGCCAAGCCGGACGAGCGTTATCACTACCGCTTCGTTGCCACCGCGCTGGCCAGTCGTGCCGCCGACAACCTGCCGCACACCAGTCAGGCGTTTGCTGCCGTGTTGTGCAACGCCGCCGGTTGGAACAGCAGCCTGCAGGAACAGAGCGATCTCTATGAACGCTATGTGAAGGAAGGTGCTTACGTGCCGTGGGCGGTGGATTTCGGTCATCAGTGCCCGTACCCGGACTTTGAAAACGCCGACAAGCGCTACGTCACCCAAGTCACCGATGCCGCGCGTTCGGCACTGCGCCCTTACAAATGGCCGGTGCAGATCGGTGGGGCGGTGCTGGTGGTCGGCGTTGCGTTGTTCCTGATCACTCGTCGGCAACGCCGGGCGGCGCGCAAAGACTAGGCCTGTTGCACGAACGTCAGGCGCAGGGCGAAGCCGATCAACAGGCTGCCGAACAGCCACTGCTGCAAGCGTTGGGCCGAGGGACTGCGTTGCAGCCAGCGGCCCAATGCGGCGCCGATCAGCGCGTAAGTCGAGTCAAACAGCAGCCCGGCAGCCACCAGCAACATGCCGAGGATGGCGAACTGCGTCAGCACCGGGGCACCGTCGGCGACGATAAATTGCGGAAGCAGCACCGAGCAGAACAGCAGCGCCTTGGGGTTGAGCAGATTGGTCAGCAAGCCACGGCGGATCGCTTCACGCCACTGTCCGTGGACGTCGGTCACACCGGCGGCATTCAGGTCCGGCAGCAAAGTGCTGCGCAGGCATTGAATGCCGATCCACAGCAGATAGGCCGCCCCGGCCAGACGTACCACGTCGAACGTCCACGGCGCGGCTTTGAACAGCGCCGCCAGTCCCAACGCCGCCAATGCGACATGACATCCCCGAGCAATCGCCAGGCCCACCGCGGTGGCCAGCGCGGCGCCGCGGCCCTGCCGGGCGCCGGTTTGCAACAGCAAGATCATGTCCGGCCCAGGCAACAGATACACCACCGCCAGCGCCAGAAAAAACATCCACATACCTGCCATGCTGCCGCCCTTTCGTTGTCGATTCGGTCGGCTCAGTCTATGGCCGAAGGGTGGAGCAGGTGCTTGCGTAGTCGGCTTCAAAATGGGTCTGTATTGGCATAACCTGCTTTCTTTTTTCGATCTGACCATCAGGATCTGCCAAACATGAAACTCGACGCCTTCGATCGCAAGATTCTCGCCGCCCTGCAACGGGACGGACGCCTGAGCAACGTCGAACTGGCGGACGAGATCGGCCTGTCGGCGTCACCGTGCCTGCGCCGGGTGCGGATGCTGGAGGAGGCCGGGGTGATTCGCGGCTACCAGGCCAACCTCGATCGCGATGAAGTGGGACTGGGGCTGACGGTATTTGTCGGGGTCAAGGTCGAGCGCCACAACGATGAACAGGCCGAAGCCTTTTATGCGGCGGTGACGGCGTTGCCGGAGGTGATTTCGGCGTTTCTGGTGTCGGGGGAGTCGGATTTTCTGTTGCAGGTGGTGGTGCCGGACTTGCGCGCGTATGACCGGTTTCTCAGCGGCTGCCTGCTGAAGCTGCCGGGGGTGAGTGACATTCGCAGCAACTTTGCGATTCACACGGTGAAGACCCCGGGGGCGTTGCCATTGGGGCATCTGCCGGATTGAAACCGGGTGGCCTTCATCGCGAGCAGGCTCACTCCTGCAATTGATCGCGCTCCTCTGTAGGAGTGAGCCTGCTCGCGAAAGCGGTCGTCCGGTCACCCAAACTTTTGCTGACTACATCTGTGTCGCCATTCCTTCGACGTTCATCGCCGCCTGACGCAGCGCCTCGGAGCGGGTCGGGTGCGGATGGCAGGTCAGCGCGATGTCTTCGGCCGAGGCACTGAATTCCATGGCCACGCAGTACTCACCGATCATTTCGCTGACGCTCGGGCCGACCAGGTGCACGCCGAGGATTTCGTCCGTGCGTTCGTCGGCAAGGACCTTGGCGAAGCCTTCGGTCTCGTGGTTGATCTTCGCCCGGCTGTTGGCGGTGAACGGGAACTTGCCGACCTTATAGGCGCGTCCTTCGGCCTTGAGCTGTTCTTCGGTCTTGCCGACGCTGGCCAGCTCCGGGCGGGTGTAGATGACGTTGGGAATCAGGTCGTAATTGACCTCGCCGGCCTTGCCAACGATTTGTTCCACGCAGGCCATCGCTTCGTCTTCGGCCTTGTGCGCGAGCATCGGGCCGGATGTCACGTCGCCGATCACCCACACGCCGGAGGCTTCGGTGCGGTGCTGGCGGTTGGCGAGCATGCCGCGCTTGTCGGTGCTCAGGCCGACGTTCTCCAGGCCCAGACCTTTGGTGTACGGGCGTCGGCCGATGGCGACCAGCACGTAGTCGGCTTCCAGTAACTCGGCGCTGCCACCCGCTGCAGGTTCGACGCTGAGCTGTACGCCGCTGGCCGAAGTCGTGGCGCTGGTGACCTTCGAACTCAACTTGAAGCTGATGCCTTGCTTGCTCAGCGAGCGCTGCAGGGTTTTGCCGGCCTCGCCATCGACGCCGGGGCAGATGCGGTCGAGGTATTCGACCACGGTCACCTGGGCGCCGAGACGGCGCCAGACCGAGCCCAGCTCCAGGCCGATCACCCCGGCGCCAATCACCACCAGATGCTTGGGTACTTCGCTCAGCGACAGCGCGCCGGTGGAGTCGAGGATGCGCTGATTGTCGATCTCGACGCCGGGCAGGGGCGTGGGTTCGGAGCCGGTGGCGATGATGATGTCCTTGGCGCTCAGCTCGGTCTTGTTGCCTTGATCGTCGCTCACCGTGACTTTGCCCGGGCCATCGATGTGGCCCCAGCCCTTGATCCAGTCGACCTTGTTTTTGCGAAACAGAAACTCGATGCCTTTGGTCAGGCCGCTCACGCTCTCGTCTTTCTGTTTCATCATTTGCGCGAGGTTGAGCGTGGGTTTGACCTCGATCCCGAGGTTGGCGAATTCCGCACCCATGGCCGCGTCGTACAGTTCCGAAGCATGCAGCAAGGCCTTGGATGGCATGCAACCGACGTTCAGGCAGGTGCCGCCGAGGGTGGCGCGGCCTTCCACGCAAGCCGCCTTCAGGCCCAACTGGCCGGCGCGGATCGCCGCGTTATAACCACCCGGGCCGCCGCCCAGAATCACCACGTCATAGTTGCTCATGCTGTTACTCCTGGTTGGGAATGCGGATCGCTAAAAGTAGTAGTCGAATAAAATTACGAGCGTAATATGTGCATTTCCGGACATTTCGGTCAAGGCTTCAGGCAAGCGACAGGTTGGACATCTTTAGATAAGTGCATTTGTGTACGAATATTTCACGCTTTTCGTTATATCGTAACGAATGGGCGAATGAACCAATGGCTTTGGGGTGATATGCAAGTCGATCTGGATGTCGATGGCACGCAAGTGACCGGGTTGCCGCGCTTTCAACAAGCGGCCACGCAGGGGCGGCGATTGCGTCGTCTGGCCATCGGTCTCGGCGCGTTGGCCGGGGCAGGGTGGGTGCTGGCGCTGTTTGTCGAGCTGTTTGCCGCGCAATCGATATGGCCGGCGTTGCTGATGAATCTGGGCGCGGCGTTGCTGGTGCTGGTCGCTGGCCTGCAGTCGGCGTGGTGGGTGACGCAATGGCGTGCGCGGGTCATGCACCCGGTGGCGCAGGAACCGCTGAACGAGGTCGAGCAAACGGCCCCTGATGGCTGGTACGAACGGCTGCTGGAGCGTTTGGGTCAGCGCGGCCTGCACCTGCTCGGTCAGATCGGCGCGGCCGCGTTGTGGCTGGGTGGCTGGTCAGTGCTGATAGTGCTCAGCATCGAACAGGTGTGGAATCTCGCGTTGCCGGCCGCGACCGTCGGTTTATCGGCCACGGTGGGCGCAGCGCTGATGTTGCTGTTGGGTTTCGGCTTGCTGGTGCTGGAGCGGCAACTGGCTCAGGAAAACCCGGCGCAATGGCCGGAAGCCGGAAACCTCGCACAATTGGCGAGGGTGGCGATCATCAGTCTGGTGCTGGGCGCGTTGTGCCTGCTGTTCGCCAGCGATGCTTCGGTGTGGCCCGTGCGCCTTGCGGTATTGATTGGAATCTTGCCGGGACTGGTCGCGATCGAGTTGCTATTGCGCGCAGTCCTGTCGGTGTTCAGCCCCCGTCGCGAGCAGCTCGAACCGACCCTGCTGGCGCGCAGTTTTGTCGCTGACATGCTGCGCTGGCCGCCGCAGCCGCTGCTGGCCTTGCAGCACGAATTGCACAATCGTTTCGGCATCGATCTGCGCCAGATCTGGGCGTTCAGTTACATGCGCCGCGCCTTTCTGCCGGTGCTGGCGCTGGTCGCTGCCGTTGGCTGGATGCTGACCGGGATCCACGAAATACCGCTGCAAGGGCGCGGTATCTACGAGCGCTTCGGCAAACCGGTGCAAGTGTTCGGCCCCGGATTGCATGCTGGGTTGCCGTGGCCGCTGGGCCGTGTATTGAGCGTCGAGAACGGCGTGGTGCACGAATTGGCAACCAGCGTCGGCGATGCGACCGCGCCGACCCAGGCCGAGCCTGCCGAAGGCCCGGCGCCGATGACCGCCAACCGCTTGTGGGATGCCAGCCACGTCAACGACAAATCCCAGGTGATCGCCAGCAGCCGTGGCGATCAGCAGAGCTTTCAGATCGTCAACATGGACGTGCGCTTCGTCTATCGCATCGGCCTGCGGGATCAGGATGCCTTGGCGGCTACCTACAACAATGCCGATGTACCGACGCTGATCCGCAGCACCGCGAGCCGGATTCTGGTTCATGATTTCGCCTCGCGCACCCTCGACGGTTTGCTCGGTGCCGACCGGGTAGGGCTGGGCGAGGAAATCGGCCACGCGGTGCAAAACGATCTGCGGCAACTCAACAGCGGCGTGGAAATTCTCGCCACGGTGGTCGAAGCGATTCATCCGCCCGCCGGTGCTGCCAATGCTTACCACAGCGTGCAAGCGGCGCAGATTGGTGCGCAGGCGTTGATCTCCCGTGAGCGTGGCGCGGCGGCCGAAGCCAGTAATCAGGCGCAATTGCAGGCCAGTCTCGCCCGCGATCAGGCCAGTGCCAGCGCCCGTGAAATCACCGCCACAGCGCAGGCGGCGGATCTGAAGTTCAGCGCTGAACAGAAAGCCTACGCCAGCGCCGGCCAGGCATTCGTGCTGGAACAATATCTGAGTCAGCTCAGCCTCGGCCTGAGCAAGGCCAAACTGCTGGTACTCGACCACCGTTTAGGCGGCAGCAGCAATGCGCCGACCATCGACCTGCGTACGTTCACGCTGCCGGCTGATCCGACGCCCGCGCGCACCCCCGCTCAACCAGGAGTTGCCCCTTGAGCCAGTCGCACACTCACGATTCCCATGACCACAGCGGCCACGATCACGGTCATGCCGGCCACCATCATCCTGGGCATCATCACCATCACCACGGTGCGCCGGAAGAGGCCGGGCCGTTCCCGTGGCGGCGGATGGGCTGGGCGCTGTTGCTGGTGGCGTTTGCCATCGCTGCGGCAAGCCTGGTGCAGGTGCGCTCGGGCGAGGCGACCGTTATCACCCGTTTCGGCAATCCGTCGCGAGTGTTGCTTGATCCCGGTTTGAGCTGGCGCTGGCCCGCACCGTTCGAAGCGGCGATCCCGGTGGACCTGCGCCTGCGTACCACCTCCAGTGGTTTGCAGGATGTCGGCACCCGCGATGGTTTGCGCATCATCATTCAGGCCTACGTGGCGTGGCAGGTGCAGGGCGACCCGGACAATGTGCAGCGTTTCATGCGCGCGGTGCAGAACCAGCCGGACGAAGCGGCACGGCAGATTCGCACCTTTGTCGGCTCGGCGCTGGAGACCACCGCCAGCAGTTTCGACCTGGCGGATCTGGTGAACACCGATGCCAGCAAAGTGCGTATTGCCGATTTCGAAGCGCAACTGCGTCAGCAAATCGACCAACAGTTGCTCGCCACTTACGGTGTGCGCGTGGTGCAGGTGGGCATCGAACGCCTGACCTTGCCTTCGGTAACCCTCACGGCCACGGTTGATCGGATGCGCGCCGAGCGTGAAACAATCGCCACTGAGCGTACCGCCATCGGCAAGCGTGAAGCCGCGCAGATTCGTTCCGCCGCCGAGCGCGATGCGCGAATTGTGCAGGCCGATGCCACGGTGAACGCGGCAGAAATCGAAGCGCAATCCCGGGTCGAAGCCGCGCAAATCTATGGCCGTGCCTACGCTGGCTCGCCGCAGCTGTACAACCTGCTGCGCTCGCTCGATACGTTGGGCACCATCGTGACGCCGGATACCAAGCTGATCCTGCGCACCGATGCCGCGCCATTCCGTGTGCTGGTGGACGGTCCGCCGAATGTTGAAAACAAATCCGGATCGCAGCCATGAGTGATGAAGTTCCACGTGGAACACATTCGCTGAGCAGTCCGTGGATTCAGGCCGGACGCCTGGCGTTTTTCGCCTTGTACGCAGTGACCGTATTGGCCGCGTTGGCGTGGGCGTTTTCCAATGTGCGGCAGATTGATCCGCAGAATCGCGCGGTGGTTCTGCACTTTGGCGCACTGCAGCGCATCCAGAATGCCGGCCTGTTGTTGGCCTGGCCGCAGCCGTTCGAGCAAGTGGTTTTGCTGCCAGCGGCGGATCGGGTGATTGAGCGCCGAGTGGAGAATCTGCTGCGCAGCAGTGAGGCGATCAAGGCTGATCGTGTTGCGACTTTCGCCACACCCTTGAGTGATGCGCTGGCCGGCTCCGGCTATTTGCTGACCGGCGACGCCGGCGTGGTGCAACTGGATGTGCGGGTGTTTTACAAAGTCACCGATCCCTATGACTTCGTCCTGCAGGGTGATCATGTGCTGCCGGCACTGGATCGGCTGGTCACCCGCAGCGCTGTGGCCCTGACCGCCGCACGGGATCTGGATACGATTCTGGTCGCTCGACCGGAGTTGATCGGTGCCGACAATCAAGCCGCTGAACGCCGCGAACGCTTGCGCGGTGATCTGGTGCAAGGCATCAACAAGCGTCTGGCTGAATTGAAGGCGAGCGGGCAGGGCATCGGCATCGAAGTGGCGCGGGTCGACGTTCAGTCGAGTCTGCCGGATCCGGCGGTCAGTGCCTTTAATGCGGTGTTGACCGCCAGTCAGCAGGCCGACAAAGCCGTCGCCAATGCACGCACCGAGGCGGAAAAACTCACCCAAACCGCCAACGAAAAAGCCGACCGTACCCTGCAAGTGGCCCATGCGCAGGCCGGGGAGCGGCTGGCAAAAGCCTCTGCCGACACCGCCACGGTGATGAGCCTGGCCAAGGCGCAACAACAGGGCACCGACCCGCAGATGCTGCTGCGGCTATACCGCGAACGAATGCCGAAAATTCTTGGTCAGGCCGGTTCGGTGACCACGGTCGATCCGAAAGACGATTCCCGCCTGATCATTCAGGGAGCCAGTAAATGACCGCGACCACTGCCGCACCGAGCCTGTTGTCCTCGGCCGAACAGCGCCGCGCTGCACGGCAATTGACCCTGGCGATGCTCGCCCTTGGCTTGCTCGGCCTCGGTCTGATCTGGCGTTGGCTGGTGCCGGAGCAAACCGGTGTCAGTCAGTTGCTGCTGGGTTTCGCCTCCTTATTAGTGGCGGTGCCGGTGATGCGCTCGGCGTGGTACAGCCTGCGTTATCCAAGCCTGCACGGCATCACCGATCAACTGATTGCCCTGGCGATGCTCGGTGCCTGGGCGACCGGCGATCTGCTGACCGCCGCGTTGCTGCCAATCATCATGATCTTCGGCCACGTGCTGGAGGAGCGCAGCGTGATCGGCTCGCAGGAAGCGATTCACGCTCTCGGCCAATTGACCCGCAGCCACGCGCGCAAGATTCAGGCGGACGGCTCGATCATCGAAGTCGATAACGGCACGCTCAAACCCGGCGACACGGTCGAGGTGCGTGCAGGAGATCGGGTGCCGGCGGATGGCCGAGTGCTGTTCGGTCAGGCCAGCCTCGATACGGCATCGATCACCGGCGAGTCGGTGCCGGTGGAAGCGGCGGTGGGCATGACGGTGTTCGGCGGGGCGATCAACCTCGACGGCTTGCTGCGCATTGAGGTGACCCGTACCGGCGATCAATCGACGCTGGGCAAAGTCATCGCGCTGATGCAGAACGCCGAACGCTCGAAGCCACCGATCACCCGCCTGCTTGAACGTTATGCCGGCAGCTACATGGTGCTGGTGTTGCTGTTGGCGGCGGTGACCTGGTTTGTCACTAATGACGCGCAAGCGATGCTCGCGGTGCTGGTGGCGGCCTGTCCCTGTGCCTTGGTGCTGTCGGCACCGGCCACGGCGATTGCCGGAGTGGCGGTGGCGGCGCGCCACGGCATTCTGATCCGCAGTTCGGCGTTTCTCGAAGAACTGGCGGACCTCACCTCGTTGGTGGTCGACAAGACCGGCACCCTGACTTACGGCACCTTGCGTCTGCAATCGATCAACAGCCCGCGTCTGCAACAGTCCGCGGTCATGGCGTTGGCGGCCAGTCTTGGCGCGGCCAGCAGTCACCCGGTCAGCCGGGCACTGGCGGGGCTGGTCAGTCAGGAGCAGAGCCTGCCGCTGACGGACATTCACGAGCGTCAGGGCCTCGGGGTCGTGGCCATGACCGCGCAAGGCGAGGCGGCGCTGGGGCGTCCCGAACTGTTCGCGCAACTGGGCATCGTCACGACGACCGTTCCCGAGCACGATGGGCCGATCGCCGGGTTGGCGCTGAATGGCGAGTTTGTTGCCTGGTTGTTGTTGGCCGATAGCGTCAAACCGGAAGCGCGCTTTGCCCTCAATGAATTGCGTGAACTGGGTCTGGGTCGCCAGTTGCTGCTGACCGGCGATCGCCAGAGTGTCGCCCAGACACTGGCCCGCGAAGTCGGCCTGCATGAGGTGGAAGCCCAGGCGCTGCCCGAGGACAAACTCAACCGCGTGCTCAAGGAAATCGACAACGGTTTCCGGCCGATGGTGGTGGGTGACGGCATCAATGATTCGCTGGCGCTCAAGGCCGGTGTGGTCGGTGTAGCGATGGGCGCCGGCGGTGCCGACATCGCGTTGGCCTCGGCGGATATCGTATTGATCGGCAGCGACCTGCGCCGCCTCGGCACCTGTGTGCGGCTCAGTCGTCAGTGCCGGCGGACCTTGCAGGTCAATGTGATCATCGGTCTGGGCTGGACCCTGGCGATCGTGGTGTTCGCGGCATTCGGCTGGCTCGGCGCGGCGGGGGCAATGATTGCCGCGCTATTGCACAACCTCAGTACGCTGCTGGTGTTGGGCAATGCCGGGCGTCTGCTGCGGTTTCAGGAGCCATTGCTCAAGCTCAAGGATGATCACTGAAGCGAAGTTCATCGAACTGTGCGCCGAATAGACAGTCATCTATGGAAGAGGGCGCACACTTCTTTGCCGTTACCTGGGCTGAAACGTGGGTGCATGGCGGCATGTTGGAGCGTCTGGGACGATAGTGTCGGCTAATTAAATCGATAGCCTGCTATTTTTCAAGGATGGTCTACCCTCAGATCTGACGTCTGAAACAAGGGGGATTTTCCATGCTCGCGCAACTTCCACCAGCCTTACAGAATCTGCAGCTTCCGCTTCGCCTGCGGCTCTGGGACGGCCATGAATTCAATTTGGGCCCGGCGCCCAGCGTAACCATCGTGGTCAAGGACCCGACGATGGTCACCCAGTTTACGCATCCAAGTCTTGACGCGCTGGGGGCGGCGTTTGTCGAAGGCAAGCTTGAGCTGGAAGGCTCGATCAGCGAGGTCATCCGGGTCTGCGACGAATTGAGCAGCGCCTTGCTCGATGAGGATGACGATGCACAGCCTGTGCGTTCGGTGCACGACAAGGAAACCGACGCCAAGGCCATTTCCTATCACTACGACCTGTCCAACGCGTTCTACCAGTTGTGGCTGGACAGCGACATGGCGTATTCCTGCGCGTATTTCGAAACCGGCAGTGAAACCCTCGAACAGGCACAACAAGCCAAGTTCCGGCATCTGTGTCGCAAGCTGCGTTTGCAGCCGGGCGATTACCTGCTGGACGTGGGTTGTGGCTGGGGCGGTCTGGCCCGTTACGCGGCGCGTGAATTCGGCGCCAAGGTGTTCGGCATCACCCTGAGCAAGGAACAGCTGGAACTGGCTCGCGAGCGCGTCAAGGCCGAGGGCCTGGAAGATCAGGTCGAACTGCAATTGCTCGACTATCGCGATCTGCCGCAGGACGGGCGTTTCGACAAGGTGGTCAGCGTCGGCATGTTCGAACACGTCGGCCACGCCAACCTCGCTGAATACTGCAAGGTCCTGTTCGGCGCGGTGAAGGAGGGCGGTCTGGTGATGAACCACGGCATCACCGCCAAACACACCGATGGCCGTCCGGTGGGACGCGGTGCTGGCGACTTCATCGAGAAATACGTGTTCCCCAACGGCGAGCTGCCGCACCTGGCGATGATCTCGGCCGAGATCAGCGAAGCCGGGCTGGAGATCGTCGACGTCGAAAGCCTGCGATTGCACTACGCGCGCACACTCGACCATTGGAGCGAGCGCCTGGAGGACAACCTCGAAGCCGCCGGGAAACTGGTGCCGGATCAGGCGCTGCGTATCTGGCGGCTGTATCTGGCCGGATGTGCCTACGCGTTCGCGCGTGGCTGGATCAACCTGCACCAGATTCTTGCGGTGAAGGCACATCCGGATGGCAGCCATGAACTGCCCTGGACTCGCGACGACATCTACCACCCTTGATGCCTGAACCATGCCCTCTCGCTCGGAGAGGGTGATGGGGCTTGCTAGAGAATCGGTGAAATGAGCCGGGCGATTCGCATGCCGAGCTGTTGCAGGCGGTGGACTTCCCGGCTCTCTTCTTTGGCGACTTCGTAAGCCTGCTCGAAGTCATCGTTGAGCATCTGCTCTACGCTGGCAGCGAACTCGCAGTCGACGGTCAGCAGCATCACTTCGAAATTCAGCCGGAATGAGCGGTTGTCCAGATTGGCGCTGCCGATGGCGCTGATCTCGCTGTCGATCAATACCACTTTCTGATGCAGGAACCCCGGCTCGTAGCGGAACACCCGCACGCCGGCGCGCACCGCTTCGAACGCATAGAGGCTGGAAGCGGCGTAGACGATGCGGTGATCGGGGCGCGATGGCAGCAGCAGGCGCACATCGACGCCGCGCAGCACCGCCAGGCGCAACGCGGCGAAGACGGCCTCATCGGGAATGAAGTAAGGACTGGTGATCCACACCCGCTCGGTCGCGGCGTGGATTGCTTCGACGAAGAACAGCGAACAGGTTTCGTAGGCATCGGCCGGGCCGCTTGCCAGCAACTGGCAGAGCACGCCGTCCTCCGGGTATACGTCCGGCAGGATCAGCGGCGGCAACGTGCGCGCGGCCCAGAACCAATCCTCGGCAAACGACTCCTGCATGCAAGCTACCACCGGCCCACGCACTTGCACGTGGGTGTCGCGCCATGGCGCCAGTGGCGGCTTCTCGCCCATGTATTCATCGCCGACGTTATGCCCGCCGACAAAGCCGAGTACGCCATCGACCACGACGATTTTGCGGTGGTTACGGAAATTTACCTGGAAGCGATTGAGCCAGCCGCTGCGCGTGGCGAAGGCTTTGACCTCGATACCGGCATCGCGCAACGCCTGCACATAACTGTAGGGCAGGGCGTGGCTGCCGATCCGGTCGTAGAGCAGATGAATCGCCACGCCCTCAGCCGCTTTCTTCAGCAACAGATCGCGCAGACGCTGCCCGAGGCGGTCGTCATGGATGATGAAAAACTGGATCAGCACGGCTTCGCGCGCTTGATCGATTGCCTGGAAAATCGCCTCGAAGGTGGCGTGTCCATTCACCAGCAGCTGCACTTCGTTGTTTGCCAGGCACGGCATGCGCCCCAGCTTGGGCATGGCGCGTAGCGAGGCATAGGCTTTCGACGCGCGGGCGGTGAGCGCTTCTTCCACCCACGGGCGCCAGTTCAGCTCGGATATCGCCTGGCGCATCTGTTCGTTGGCCTGACGGCGCGCCTTGATGTAACCGTCGAAAGTGCTGCGGCCGAACACCAGGTAGGGGATGAGGGTCAGATAAGGAATGAAAATAAGCGACAATGCCCAGGCGATCGAGCCTTGGGCGGTGCGTACCGTCAGCACCGCGTGGATCGCGGCGATCAAGCCGAGGCTATGTATAAGAGCGATCAGATAACCGAAAATGTGCGGTCCAAAATAATCCATGGGGCAACCTTGCTCCTGAAGATTCAATGCGTAACAGACCATGTTCCGAGGCGATTGTCGCTATTTAATTGGCGCATGAACCGAAGCAATCGGCCGGCGTCTAACGGCCACTACTGATCAGGAGTTTTTCGATGAACGTTCGTCTGCTGGGTTTGGCACTGGGCCTGGGTTTGGCAATGCCAGTGATTGCGCAGGCACAAATGCTGCAGCCGGGGCTATGGGAAATGACCTCGAGCAACGTCAAGGTCGATGACCAGCCAATGGATGTGCAGTCGATCCTCGGTCAGTTGCAAGGCCAGATGACGCCGCAACAGCGCGCGGCGCTGGAAAAGAACGGAATCAACATCGGTGGCAAGGGCATCCGTGCCTGCCTGACACCGCAGCAAGTGGCGACCAACGATATTCCGCTGGCCGATCCCCAGTCGGGTTGCAAACAGCAGATCACCGAACGCACCGGTAACCAGTGGAAATTCCGCTTCAGTTGCCCGAAAGCGCAAGGCACCGGGGTTGCTACGTTCCTCAGTGATCGTGAGTTCACCACGGTGGCCAACGGCACGTTCAATGCGATCGGGATCAACCAGAAGGGCAGTCTGGAAACCCGTGCGGTGTGGTTGGGTCAGGATTGCGGCACTGTGAAGCCAAGAGCTTAAAAGCTTCGCGAGCAAGCTCGCTCCCACAGGGTCAGTGCGATTCCTTGTGGGAGCGAGCCTGCTCGCGAAGACGTCCTGTCAGACACCTGATCATTCAGCGCATAAACCGCAGCGGCAGGCCCTGACATCCTTCGTTAATACGCTGCTCGCGCCAGGCAATCTGCCCCGACACCAACGTCGTATTCACCCGATAGCGGAAAGTCTTGTCAGCAAACGGCGTCCACCCGCACTGCGACATAATCGGTTGCCGCGACACCTCCAGAGCCGCTGGCTCAACCAGCACCAGATCCGCCCAATACCCCTCCCGCAAATAACCTCGATCCGGAATCGCAAACAGATCCGCCACCCGATGGCTGGTCTTCGCCACCAGCGTGGTGATCGGCAGCACGCCATCGGCCACCAGCTCCAGTAGCGCCGGCAAAGCGTGTTGCACCAGTGGCAAACCGGACGGCGCTTCGGCATATGGGCGCTGTTTTTCCGCCCAGGTATGTGGCGCGTGATCGCTGCCGATCACATCCAGTCGATTGCTCAGCAGCGCCGCGCGCAAAGCATCGCGGTCGGCTCGGGTCTTGATCGCCGGGTTGCATTTGATCAGGTTGCCGAGGGCTGGATAGTCGCTTTCATCGAACAGCAGGTGATGCAGGCAGACTTCAGCAGTGATGTGTTTTTGCGCGAGTGGTTTGTCTTCGAACAACGCCAGCTCGCGGGCGGTGGTCAGGTGTAAAACGTGCAGGCGGGTGCCGTGACGTCTGGCCAGTTCCACCGCCAGTGAAGAAGAGCGGTAGCAAGCCTCGGCATCGCGAATCAAGGCATGGATATTGGCCGGCAGGTGTTCGCAGCGACGTTCACGCATTCTGGCTGCATTGGCCTCAATGCTCGGTGTGTGTTCGCAGTGGGCCAGCAGGATCGTTGGCACTTCGGTGAAAAGACGTTCGAGAATCTGCGGGTCATCTACCAACATGTTGCCGGTGGAGGCACCCATGAACACTTTGACCCCGGCCACTTCGCAGGGGTTGAGCGCGGCAACGGTGTCGAGGTTGTCCCGGCTCACACCGAAGTGAAAGCCGTAGTTGGCCACAGAGTTGATCGCCGCACGACGCTTTTTATCCATCAGCGCTTCGAGGGTGAGGGTGGCCGGTTGGGTATTGGGCATGTCCATGAAACTGGTGATGCCGCCCGCCACCGCTGCTCGAGATTCGGTGTGAATGCAGCCCTTGTCCGGCGCCCCCGGTTCGCGAAAATGCACTTGGTCATCGATCATCCCCGGCAACAGCCATTGGCCGTTGGCGTCAATTTCCACCCGCGCAGTTTCACCATCGATGCTGCGCGCGATCTTGACGATCCGGCCATGGCTGACCAACAGATCGCCGTCGAACTCGCGTCCTTCGTTGACCAGTCTGGCGTTGCGAATCAGCACGCTGCTCATGGTTCAGAACTCGTTCTGCAAGGCTTTGTAACCGCGCACCAGATCGACGTTGGTGCGTGCCACGTCTTCGGAAAACTCCGAGGCGCTGACACTCACCGGCGGGAACTGCGAGAGGTCGGTGTTGGGGCCGATGCGGGTAGTGGACGGCACGTAGAACGCGGCCGGCAAATCGCGGCCATCGACCACCGAGTTGTGCCGCACCACGCAGCCATTACCGACCACGCAATTGAACAACACACTGTTGAAGCCGATGAACACGCGGTCGCCAACCACGCACGGACCGTGCACGATCGAGCGGTGAGCGATCGAGCTGAACTCGCCGATGGTCACTGCCGCCCCGGATTTGGAGTGGATCACCACGCCGTCCTGAATATTCGAATTGGCACCGATGGTGATCGGCTCCATCGCTCCCGAAGCATCGACTTCGTCGGCGCGGATCACCGCGTAGGGGCCGACGAAAACGTTCTCGCCGATGATCACCTTGCCACAGATGATCGCGGTTTTGTCGACGTAGGCCGACTCGGCAATTTGCGGCAGATCGCCTGAAGGATTCTTGCGGATCATGGCTGGCTCAGTGCGTCGTAAAGGGTGTTGAGGTTGTATTCGAACAGCCCGGTAAAGGTGCTGGCCGGGCCGCTGGCCGCGAGGGCATCGGAGTACAACGTACCGCCGATATGCGCGCCGCTCTCATCAGCGATCTGCTTGAGCAGGCGCGCGTCCTTGATGTTTTCCATGAACACCGCTTTGACCTTGGCCTGACGAATCTGGGTAATCAACGCGGCGACTTCGGCGGCCGATGGCTCGCGTTCGGTGGACAGACCTTGCGGCGCCATGAAGTCGATGCCGTAGGCCTGACCGAGATAACCGAAGGCATCGTGACTGGTGACGATCTTGCGATTGCCCGGCGGCAGTGAACCGAGCTTGACCTTGGCTTCGGCGAGCAGGGCGTAGATCTGTTTCAGATAGGCCTGGCTGTTGCGCTGGTAGTCGGCCTTGTTCGCCGGATCGGCGGCAATCAGCGCCTTGGTGATGTTGGCGATGTACAACTCGGTGTTCGCCAGATTGTGCCAGGCGTGCGGGTCGGGAACGCTCTCGCCGTCTTCATCCAGCGAGCGTGGAATCACGCCGTGACTGGCACTGATGACAGGGGCTTTGGTCTCGGTGCTGGTGACCAGGCGATCGAGCCATGGTTCGAAACCGAGGCCGTTCTTGATGATCAGCCTGGCCTTGAGCAGCGCTTTGGCGTCATCGGGCGTCGGTTCATACGTGTGGGCATCGGCGTCCGGGCCGACCATGTTGGTGATCTGAATATGCTCGCCCCCCACCTGATGAACCATGTCGGCGAGGATGCTGAAGCTGGTGACCACCGGCAATTTTTCCGCCGCCGACAACGACATCGACAGCATCAGGCTGAACAACACGAGTAGAGCACGCATCGGGAAACACCTCATTGGGATGTGAGCAAAGGCGGGCGGCGCAGCAAACCGTGCACCGGTCCGAACACCACGGACAGCAGATAACCGATGCCGGCGACCAGCACGATCGCCGGACCGCTCGGCAGCGAGTAGTAGAACGAGATCAACAATCCGCACCCCACCGAGAGGCAGCCAATGAGCGCCGAGATGGCAATCAGGCTCGGCAGGCGCCGACTCCAGAATCGTGAAGCGGCGGCGGGCAGCATCATCAGACCCACCACCATCAAGGCGCCGATGGCCTGGAAACCGATCACCAGATTGAGCACCACCAAGGTCAGGAACACGCCGTGGGCGAGTGGACCGAGACGGCTGACGGTTTGCAGGAATAGCGGGTCGAGGGTGTCCAGCAGCAGCGGTTTGTAGATCAGAGTCATGGCGATCAGGCTCAGCCCCGACACCCACAACATGCCGTTGAGGGTCGGACCGTCGACGGCGAGTGCCGAGCCGAACAGCAAATGCAACAGGTCGAGACGCTTGCCGGCGATGCCGAGAATCAACACGCCGCTGGCGAGCGAGATCGGATAGATCGCGGCGAGGCTGGCGTCTTCGCGCAGACCGGTGCGACGGGTGATCCAGGCGGCGAGACCGGCCATGCCCAGGCCGGCGCCGAGGCCGCCGAGTGTCAGTGCCGGCAGACTGAGACCGGCGAACCAGAAGCCCAGCGCCGCACCGGGGAGAATGCCGTGGGCGACGGCGTCACCAATCAGGCTCATGCGCCGCAGGATCAGAAACACGCCAAGCGGAGCCGTGCTGCAGGCCAGTACCAGACCGCCGAGCAGTGCGCGGCGCATGAACACGAACTCGATGAACGGTTGCCAGAGATGGCTGACGGTGAGCATCAGGCCACCTGCGTGTTGGGTGTTTGCTGGATCAGTTCGGCACTGGGGCCGAACACGCACTGACGATTTTTGATCAGCAACGTCTGCGGGATGTGTTGGCGTACCGCGGCGAGGTCGTGGCAGACCACCAGCAGTGTTCGCCCTTCGGCATGCCAGGCGTGGAGGTGTTGCCAGAGTAACTGCTGGCCCAGCTCATCGAGGGCAGCGTGGGGTTCGTCGAGGAGTAGTAACGGGGCGTCGGCCAGACTCAAACGGGCGAGCAGCGCGCGTTGTAATTCGCCGCCGGAAAGGGCCATCAGCGGACGCTTTTCCAATCCGCTCAAGTGCCAGTTTTCCAGTGCGCTGGCGAGTCGTTGCGCGCGCAGTTGCGTCGACAATCGGCGGCCCCAGAAACCCGCGGCCACCAGTTCTTCGAGGCTGATGGGGAACTGTCGGTCGAGGTGTTGCTGCTGCGGCAGGAACGCCAAGCCGCCCTGACGTGGAACACCCAGTGCGACTTTTCCGGATAAAGGCTTCTGTAATCCGGCGATGACTTTCAGCAGGCTGCTTTTACCGCAGCCGTTGGCGCCGATGATGGCGCTGAGGCTGCCGTGTTCCAGCGAAAGCGTCAGTGGCGAAGTCAGTGGTTGGCCGGGTGCGCCCCAAGTCACGGTTTGGCAACGGATCATGCGAGTTCTCGGTGCCAGTGGCTTTCGGCGACAGCGTCGTGGGCGTGCAGGCTTTCGGCGTGGATTACCCGCAGGTGGAAACCACTGACGCCGGGGGAGCGGCGCAGGGCCAGATTGAGTCGTCGCGCGGCGTCTTCGCAGAACATCAGGTTTTGCCCATTGGCCAGAGCGAAGGCTTGTTCGTCGGCGCGTTTCACGGCGGTTTGTACGGCGGTGCCGAGTGCCGCTTCGGCATCATTGATGATGACGCTCAGGGGTAGCTCGTCGATGAACTCGTCCAGATGCATATGCAGTTGCGCGGTGCTGCGTTGGCTGTGCGGGGTGGCGACAATGCCTTGGCTCGATCCAAGCCAGGCCAACACTTCGGCATGTTGCAGTGGCTTGTTGGCGAAATCATCGATGAATTGCTGCTGAATCAACTGCCGCGCCAACGCTGCTGAGCAGGGGCAAGTTGAGGAGTAAGGCACTTCGATTTTCAGTTCCACGTGGAACACTTTGCTTTTCAGGCTCGCACAAATACTCACTGGATAGCTCTTCCAACCGGCCAGAGGGCTGACTAGCGCAGGTCTTTTCAGTAGTACTTCGCAATGGATGTTCAGGTAGGCGCTATCGGATAAACCTTCGTGACTGACCAGAAAATCATCGAGTACCTCGCGCAATAAGGCGGGAGAGAGGTTGTGCCGTTCAAGCGCCGCCAGCGCCAGATACAGCCGCGACATGTGAATACCGCGCGCCTCGCCATCATCGAGACTGACGCCTGCATCTGCTTTTGCGCTCAGACGTTGGCCTTCCAACAGAACAGGCAGAGCGATACCGCACATACCCACCCAGTCAAGCGGTAACGCCTGGCGAGCGACTTGAGTCGCTATATCCGGAAGTGTCAGCGAATTCATGTTCGGAACCATCGTGTTGATTGAATTGGATGTTACATTATAACAATACAAATCACGATAGCTTTTTCATGAACGGGCTTTCATATGCACAGACGTCATCTGCTCAATCTGCTGCTGGCCAGTACGGCCTTGGCTTTCCCCTTCAGTGTCTCGGCTACACAGATTCGCAATGCGCGGCTGTGGCGTTCGGATGAAAAGCTGCGATTGGTGTTCGACCTGAGCGGTCCGGTGCGCTACAAAACTTTCTCCCTGAGCGCTCCGGAACGCCTGATCATTGACCTTTCAGGGGCGAGTTTGAGCGGTGATTTCAGCCAGTTGGTGCTTGCCGATACCGCTATTCGCTCCATTCGATCAGGTCACTTTGGTCAGGGTGATACACGGATTGTTCTCGACCTGAACCATCCAGTGCTGTTGAACAGCTTCCTTTTGGCGCCCGAAGATGGCCAAGGACACCGCTTGGTGCTTGATCTGGTGAACGCCAAACAGGCATCAAGTGCGGCAATGGTTCCACGTGAAACACCCTTGAATAAAGCTCACCCCAAGCGCGACATCATCGTCGTCGTCGACCCCGGGCACGGCGGAAAAGACCCGGGCGCGGTTGGTGCCAAAGGTGAACGGGAAAAAGATGTGGTGCTGTCCATCGCCCGGTTACTCGCCAAACGTCTGAAGAGGGAGAGAGGTTTCGACGTGAAACTGGTTCGCAATGACGACTTCTTTGTGCCGCTTCGCAAGCGTGTGGATATAGCGCGCCAGCACAAGGCCGACATGTTTATCTCAGTGCATGCCGATGCGGCGCCACGTCTGACGGCGTCGGGAGCGTCTGTGTATTGCTTGTCCGAGGGTGGCGCGACGTCTGCGACTGCGCGCTTCATGGCGCAGCGGGAGAATGGCGCGGATCTGCTCGGTGCGACCAGTCTGCTCAACCTCAAGGACAAGGATCCGATGCTCGCAGGAGTGATCCTCGATATGTCGATGAACGCCACCATCGCCGCCAGTCTGCAACTCGGCAGCACCGTTCTCGGCAGTCTGGCAGGCATTACCACGCTGCATCAGAAGCGCGTGGAACAGGCAGAATTTGCCGTGTTGAAGTCGCCGGACGTGCCGTCGATTCTGGTGGAAACCGGCTTCATTTCGAACGCCCGAGACAGCCAGCGACTGGTCACGCCTCGGCATCAGCAAGCCGTGGCGAATGGCTTGTTCGAAGGGCTACAGCGTTACTTTCAGAAGAATCCACCCGTCGACAGCTATATCGCCTGGCAGCAGGAGCAGCAAAACGCGCGGGTTTAGCAGCCAGTGATCCGGCTGCAGGTGAACTTCGCGCTACTGCCGCCAGAGCTGGAAAAACGATTGATCGTCGTCCAGCCGACGCGACGGGTGTAGCCCACCCAGGCTTCCCCGTCAGAGGCGATCCCGGTAAAGAACGTCAGTTGGCCGAAACGGCTGTTGGTTTGCGCCCAGTAGCGGTTGCCGTCCTTTTCAAAGCCCCGCAGATAAATTGTGCTGCCCACCGTGTTCACGCTGTAGGCATTGCCTTGCGCGTCGATGCAGGCCAGTAGATTGGCGCTGCGTGTGCAGTTGGCGAGTGCCGGAATTTGCCCCCAAGCGTCGGCCCACGACAGCAACGCGAGACTCAGCAGCGAGCATTTCAAAGCAGTTTTCATCTCGGTTCCCAATGGGCAGATTGCGTGCAGCTTCCTGCTCTTTATCGGTTTGGGCAAGAGCGGGGCTGGCTTATTCATATTGTTATACTATAACATTAATTTGTATTGAGTCTGAGTTCGCCAATTTCAAGCGTCTGCTTCTACCAGATCGCTGTTTTGAAGCCATAGAACGCGGTGCGCTACGCCAAACCAGGCCAAAGTGCACATCGGCCGCCATCTGATGAGGATTATCCAATGTCATCTCCGCTTCCCGTGACCGTTCTTTCGGGCTTTCTCGGTGCCGGAAAAAGTACACTTTTAAATTACGTACTACGTAATCGAGAAGGCTTGCGCGTTGCTGTTATCGTTAACGATATGAGCGAGATCAATATTGATGGTAGCGAAGTTCAGCGTGATGTCAGCTTGAACCGTGCTGAAGAAAAACTGGTGGAGATGAGTAACGGTTGTATCTGCTGTACGTTACGCGAGGACCTGCTCGAAGAAGTCAGCAAGCTCGCCCGCGAAGGACGATTCGATTACCTGCTCATCGAATCCACCGGTATTTCCGAGCCGCTACCGGTCGCCGAAACGTTCACCTTCCGTGACGAGCAGGGCCTGAGCCTCGCCGACGTCGCGCGCCTCGACACCATGGTGACGGTAGTCGACGGCGTGAATTTCCTCCTCGACTATCAGGCCGCCGAGAGTCTGGCTTCCCGAGGCGAGACCCTGGGCGATGAAGACGAGCGCTCGATCACCGATCTGCTGATCGAACAAATCGAGTTCGCCGACGTACTGCTGATCAGCAAAATAGACCTCATCAGCCGCCAGGAGCGCGAAGAGCTGATGGCAATCCTCAAGCGCCTCAATGCCCAGGCGGAGATCATTGCAATGGTGATGGGTGAGGTGCCGCTGGAGAAAATCCTCAACACGGGCCGATTCGACTTCGAGAAAGCCGCTCAGGCCCCGGGCTGGTTGCAGGAATTGCGCGGTGAGCACGTGCCGGAAACCACGGAATACGGCATCGCTTCGACGGCCTACCGCGCACGCAGCCCGTTCCATCCGCAGCGTTTCTTCGACTTCATCGATCGCCCATGGCCGAACGGCAAACTGCTGCGCTCCAAAGGCTTCTTCTGGCTCGCCAGCAAACCCTCCGACGCAGGCAGTTGGTCGCAGGCCGGCGGTTTGATGCGCCATGGTTTCGCCGGTCGCTGGTGGCGTTTCGTGCCGAAAAACCAATGGCCGCAGGATCAGGAAAGTACCGCAGCGATCATGGAAAACTGGACGCCGAGCGTCGGAGATTGTCGTCAGGAGCTGGTATTCATCGGCCAGAACATCGACTTCGTACAGCTCAAGTCGGAGCTCGATGCCTGCCTGCTGACTGACGAAGAAATGGCCATTGGCGTAGACGGTTGGCGCCGGCTGCCGGATCCGTTCGGCCCTTGGCACGAAGAGGCCGCCTGATGCTCGCGCTCAAGTTGCAGCAAAACCGGGCGCGCCATCAGCATCAGGGAGCGACGCCGAAAACGCTGACGCGAATCCTCGAAGACGACGTCAATCTTGCGGTCTGGCAGCGTCAACTGCCGCTGCACATCGCCGATTTTGCAGAATTGCTGCTGTCGCTCAACGAGCCTTTGGCGGAATCGCTGTGCATCGAACTGCCGGATGAAGACGCCGACCCTGATCTGCAAGGACTGGCCGCCGGGTTCCGTGATTTGCAAGGCTACGAAGCCTTCATCGCTGACCTGCAATGGCTGGTGAGTGCCTTCGCCTGTCTGCTGGGGGCACGGCGTATCGGTTTGCGCCTGCGGGTGTTGGATAAAGCCATGTGCCCACGTTTCCATGTCGATCATGTGCCGGTGCGCTTGATCACAACCTTTGCGGGGATTGGCAGCCAATGGCTCAAGGAGGGCGTGATGGATCGCGAGCAACTGGGTCAGGCCAACGCCGAGCCACAAGGCATGAGCCAAATCCAGCAACTCAAACGGGGTGATGTGGCGCTATTGAAGGGCGAGAAGTGGCTCGGCAATGAAGGCTTTGGCCTGATTCATCGCTCCCCGCAACCGGCGCCAGGTGAGCGACGGCTGCTGCTGACCCTCGACTGGCTCGGCTGACAGCTCACGGCTTGAGCCACTGGCCCTGGCTCTGGCCTTCGCAGTACGGCTGCAAATATGCCGCGTCGGAGGCGACACCGTAATAGTGGATATCCTGGCGATAGGGCATATTGGCAACTTGCGCGTTGCTGCACACGCCGAACGCGCCGCTCGGGCATTGATCGACGTACTGCACCTCGACTTTCTGCCCGGCCAGCGTCGGTTGGCAGAAGCCGTCGCTGAACAGTTTCTCGGGAATACTGCGGTTTTGCTGGCAGACTTTAACGTCAAGTCGCTCACCCTGGCTGTGCACCACGCAGGCCTGGGCCCAGGCTTCGCTCGACAGCAGCATCAACAGCAACGACCATCCCATCCAACGCATGCCCAATCCCCTCAGAAAACTCCCAGTCATGTTGCAGAACATTCCTACCCATGTCATCGCCGGCCCTTTGGGCGCCGGCAAGACCAGTCTGATCCGCCAGCTCATGGCCCAGCGGCCGGAAGGCGAGCGCTGGGCGGTGCTGATCAATGAGTTCGGCCAGATCGGCCTCGATGCCGCGTTGCTGACCCGCGACGCCGATGGTATCGCACTGGGCGAAGTCGCCGGAGGGTGTCTGTGTTGCGTGAATGGTGCGCCGTTTCAAATCGGCCTCGGCCGTTTGCTGCGTAAGGCCCGGCCGGATCGGCTGTTCATTGAGCCATCCGGGCTGGGCCATCCGGTGCAGTTGCTCAAGCAGTTAAGCGAAGCGCCGTGGCGTGGTGTACTGGCGGTACAGCTCTGTGTGTCAGTGCTGGATGCCCAGGCGCTGGCAGCCGGGAAAGCGCTGCCGCCCGCTCAGCAGGAGGCTTTGGGCAGCGCCGGTCTGCTGTTACTGAACAAGGCAGAAAGTCTGGATGAGGCTGTTCGGCAGACCATCGCCGAGCGTTTGCCGGCAGTCAAACTGATCTGGACGCAGCAGGCGCAACTACCGTTGCGCGAGTTGCCGGGTGTGGCGGCGCAAGCAATTGCAGGTGTGGATAACCTCATCGTGCCGCAGGGATTGGCGTCGATTCCGGCGATCTGGAGCGATCCGCAATCGCCGATTTGCCTGAGTCAGGCACAGGAGGGCGGTTGGAGCATCGGCTGGCGCTGGCACCCGGGGCAGAGGTTCGATACGCAACGCCTGAGCCAATGGCTGCAAAGCCTGGACTGGCGACGGGCGAAACTGGTTATCCACAGCGCACAGGGTTGGGTTTCAGCCAATGCCCTGGATAACGCGGAACTGAATTGGCAACCCAGTGAGTGGCGCCGGGATTCACGTATCGAGCTGATCTTTGCCGATGCGCAAAATGTCGATAATTTGCAGGCAGGCCTGGCGCAATGCCGGGTTCAGGCGGATTAGCTCAAGGCTTCCACTTGTTGTGATCCTGACGCCACTGGCTCAGCTCGATCACTTCGGCCCGTGGGCGGGTGACCTCGACCACGGGTGGCGTGTCGTCGAACGGTGCGGGGTAGGGCGCCAATTCGATCGAAGCGCTGTGTGCGCCAAACTGGGTGATGGTGCCGTTGTGCCGGGTTTCGCCGGTCACGGTGAACTCGAAGTTGTAGACCCGGGCCAAGCGCCGCCGGCCGCTGGCATCCTTGATCAAACCGATTTTTTTCAACGCGACGTTACCGTCCAGCAGTTCGACGCCAACGTTGATGCAATGCTGCTTGACCCGCTCCAGCGCCCGCTCGCGCAAGCCGTGGTTGTGCCAAAGCCATGCGCCGGCAGCGGCGAACAGCATCAGCACAAAGATGTTTTCGAGGGTCAGCATCAGCAGGAAACTCCAAAAGATAAGCTCAGCTTAACTGCGTCGCCGGTCTGTCGTACAGGCTGTGTTTCGTCGCATACTGCGCGGCTTGAATTTCAATCGTTTTACGGAATAACCCGAATGAAACGTACGCCTCATCTGCTCGCCATTCAGTCCCATGTGGTCTTCGGCCATGCCGGCAATAGCGCCGCGGTTTTTCCGATGCAGCGGGTCGGGGTGAACGTCTGGCCGCTCAACACCGTGCAGTTTTCCAACCACACCCAGTACGGGCAGTGGGCCGGTGAAGTGCTGTCGCCGCACCAGATCCCCGAACTGGTCGAAGGCATTGCCGCCATTGGCGAGCTGGGCAACTGCGACGCCGTGCTCTCCGGTTATCTGGGCAGCGCGGCGCAGGGCCGGGCGATTCTCAGCGGTGTCGAGCGCATCAAATCGGTCAATCCGAAGGCGTTGTACCTGTGCGACCCGGTAATGGGTCATCCGGAGAAAGGCTGCAGTGTGCCGACCGAAGTCAGCGACTTCCTGCTGGAAGAAGCGGCAGCCGTGGCGGACATCATGTGCCCGAACCAGCTGGAGCTGGACAGCTTCTCCGGGCGCAAGCCGCAGTCCTTGTTCGATTGCCTGGGGATGGCCCGGGCACTGCTGGCACGCGGCCCGAAAGCGGTGCTGGTCAAACACCTGGATTATCCGGGCAAACCGGCGGACGGTTTCGAGATGTTGTTGGTGACCGCCGACGAAAGCTGGCACCTGCGCCGTCCGCTGCTGGCGTTTCCGCGTCAACCGGTGGGTGTGGGCGATCTGACGTCCGGTTTGTTCCTGGCACGGGTGCTGCTCGGTGACAGTCTGGTGGCGGCGTTTGAATTCACCGCAGCGGCGGTGCATGAAGTGCTGCTGGAAACCCAGGCGTGTGCCAGTTACGAGCTGCAACTGGTGCGGGCGCAGGACCGGATCGCGCATCCGCGGGTGAAATTCGAGGCGACGGCGATCAGTCTGTAAAACCGCGTTACACCCATTCGCGAGCAAGCCCGCTCCCACCTTCGACCGCGTTCTCATGGGAGGACTGCGATTGAAGGTGGGAGCGGGCTTGCTCGCGAAGGCTATCTATAAAGCAACATCATTCCAAAGGATCGATCAGGCGTCGCCCTTGATCTCCTGATAGCGCTTCTCCAGCTCCTGACGAATCTGCCGGCGCTGCTGGGCCTGCATGTAGCGACGCTTGTCTTCGCTGTTCTGCGGTTGCAGTGGCGGTACGGCGGCAGGTTTGCGCTGGTCATCCACCGCGACCATGGTGAAGAAGCAGCTATTGGTGTGGCGTACCGAACGCTCGCGGATGTTCTCGGTCACCACTTTGATGCCGACCTCCATCGAGGTGTTGCCGGTGTAGTTGACCGACGCAAGGAAGGTCACCAGTTCGCCGACATGGATCGGCTCGCGGAAAATCACCTGATCCACCGACAGCGTTACCACGTAGCGGCCGGCATAGCGGCTCGCGCAGGCGTAGGCCACTTCGTCGAGGTATTTGAGCAGGGTACCGCCGTGGACATTGCCAGAGAAGTTGGCCATGTCGGGGGTCATCAATACCGTCATCGACAGTTGGGCGTTTCCGGGTTCCATAACGTTCTCACGGATCAAGGCTGGATGGCTGGACGCACCTCTGCGGGTGCCTGGTGGCTTTTTCAAAAGCACCGTTATCGGGACGCCAGACGACTGGCTGCCGTCACGCCGCGACCGATCTGTTTCCTTATATTGCACCGCCTTCCAGCCGGAAGTCGCGGTGTTAACCTGCAAAAGGCCCTGTCCAAGGGCAATTCCCACACGAAAAGCGGATTTTTACCCAGCTCGCTCAGACCTTTCTGATGTCTGACGGCGGGTCACGTCATACAAGGAGCCCACACCATGCATGCCATCAGCTTTATTCAGGACCTGGCAGTGATCATGTTGGTCGCAGGTGTGGTCACCGTGCTGTTTCACCGCTTCAAGCAGCCGGTGGTGCTCGGCTACATCGTCGCCGGTTTCATCATCGGGCCGCACACGCCGCCGTTTGGCCTGATCCACGACGAAGAAACCATCAAGACCCTCGCCGAGCTGGGGGTGATTTTCCTGATGTTCTGCCTCGGGCTGGAATTCAGCCTGCGCAAGTTGTTCAAGGTTGGCGCCACGGCGTTTATCGCGGCGTTCCTCGAAATCGTCCTGATGATCTGGATCGGTTACGAGATCGGCCGCTGGTTCGACTGGAACACCATGGACTCGCTGTTCCTCGGCGCGATCCTTGCCATCTCCTCAACCACCATCATCGTCAAGGCGCTTAACGACCTGAAGATGAAGAACGAGCGCTTTGCGCAGCTGATCTTCGGCGTACTGATCGTCGAGGACATCCTCGGTATCGGCATCATCGCCTTGCTGTCGAGTATCGCGGTCAGCGGCACGGTCAGCTCCGGCGAAGTGTTCTCCACGGTCGGCAAGCTGTCGCTGTTCATGATCGTTGCGCTGGTGGTGGGCATTCTGCTGGTGCCGCGTCTGTTGGCTTATGTCGCCAAATTCGAAAGCAACGAGATGCTGCTGATCACCGTGCTCGGCTTGTGTTTCGGCTTCTGCCTGCTGGTGGTCAAGCTCGAATACAGCATGGTGCTCGGCGCCTTCCTGATCGGCGCGATCATGGCCGAGTCGCGGCAACTGCTGAAGATCGAACGGCTGATCGAGCCTGTTCGCGACCTGTTCAGTGCAATCTTCTTCGTCGCCATCGGCCTGATGCTCGATCCTATGATCCTGCTGCAATACGCGTGGCCGATTGCAGTAATTACCGTGGCGGTGGTGCTCGGCAAGATGTTGTCCTGCGGCCTCGGGGCGTTTATCGCCGGCAATGACGGACGAACCTCACTGCGCGTGGGGATGGGGCTGTCACAGATTGGCGAATTTTCCTTCATCATCGCCGCGCTCGGGATGACGCTGCAGGTCACCAGCAACTTTCTGTATCCCGTCGCGGTGGCGGTGTCGGTGATCACCACGCTACTGACGCCGTACCTGATTCGCGCGGCCGACCCGTTGTCGATCAAGCTCTCGGCGGCGGTGCCCAAGCGGTTGGGCCGGGTGTTCGGCATGTATGGCGAATGGCTGCGCAGCATTCAGCCGCAAGGCGAGGGCGCGATGCTGGCGGCGATGATCCGGCGGATCCTGTTGCAGGTCGGGGTCAATCTGGCGCTGGTGATCGCGATCTTCTTCAGCGGCGCGTTCTTTGCCGGACGGCTGTCGGTGTGGATGCAGGACTGGATCGGTGATCCGAGCTGGCAGAAGGCGTTGATCTGGGGCGGTGCGCTGCTGCTGTCACTGCCATTCCTGATCGCGGCGTATCGCAAGCTCAAGGCGTTGTCGATGCTGCTGGCAGAAATGGGCGTGAAGCCGGAGATGGCCGGGCGTCACACGCAGCGAGTGCGTCGGGTGATCTCCGAAGTGATCCCGATCCTCTCGCTGCTGGTGATCTTCCTGCTGTTGGCAGCCTTGTCGGCCAGTATCTTGCCGACCAACAAGTTGCTGGTGCTGGTCGCCGTGGTCGCGGCCGCCGTGGCGGCGCTGCTCTGGCGCTGGTTCATCCGCGTACACACGCGGATGCAGGTGGCCCTGCTGGAAACCCTCGACAACCACAAGGAGTCGTCGGGGCACTGACCGGCCCGGGCATCCGGCTAATCAGCTCTCCAGCCAGACGTCCCGCGCCCAGTGCCACACCGATTCCCAGGATTCTTCGGTGATCAGCTCTTCTTCGCCGGACCACAGCACTACGGTGCCGTCTTCTTCGACGCAGTAGTAGTTGTCGCCGTCCTGGCAGATCGGGATCAGGTCGCGCGGTACGCCGATGTCCCAGGCGTTGGCCGCCACGTCCGGCAGATAGGTGTGCGATTGCGGGTCGGTGACGGTCACCGGCTCCAGGCTGCCGTACACCACGTCGCTGACAGTCAGCAGAAACTCTTTGAAGACGAACGGGATGTTGATGAAGAGTTCTTCTTCGATCTCCACCAATTGGTCTTCGTCGGGTAACTCCAGTGGAACCGGTACGGGTTCGTTGGCTTCGCGCAGTTGTTCGATGATTTCTTCCACGTCCGGGATCCTCTTGCTTGAATGGCGCGGTTTATATGGGCCGGTTTATACAGTAGCTCGCTATAGATGCAACCGTGAAATAGAAAACCCCGGCCGAGGCCGGGGTTTTTATTACCACATGCGTAACGCGATGGGGATCAGCCGTTCTGGCGGATACCGGCCACCAGCCAAGGCTGGTTTTCGCCCTGTGGACGTTCCATGTTCCAGCTTTCGCTGAACACTTCGCCCTGGTCGAAACGCGAGGTCTTCGACACACCGCTGAAGGTCAGGGTGGCGATGGTCTTGTCGGCGCGATCGTCCACGCCGTCCAGCTGAACCTGCAGGTTTTCGATGTAAGTCGACTGGAAGCCGTCGCCCAGATCCGCACGCTCACGCTTGAGGAAGTCGAGCATCTGCGGGGTCACGAACTCGGCGATCTTGTCCATTTCGTTGGCGTCCCAGTGCTGCTGCAGCGCCTGGAAGTGGCTGCGCGCGGCGGCAAGGAAGTTCTGCTCGTTGAACCAGGCCGGTGCGTTGATCACCGGACGAGCGGCAACCGGCGCGGCCGAACCACCGAAGATCGAACCCATGGCAGCAGGCTTCTGCTCGAATACTTCACGCTGCATCGGCGCGCCGGCCGGAGCTAGGTGCTCCTGCTGCTTGCGTCGACGAGCGGCGATGAAGCGGAAGATCACGAACGCGATCACGGCCATGATCAGGATGTCGAAGATCTGCATGCCCTGGAAGCCGCCGCCCATGAACATGGAAGCGAGCAGGCCACCGGCGGCGATACCGGCCAGAGGGCCGAGCCATTTCGAAGCGCCGCCAGCCTTGGCCGCGGCACCGGCAGCGCCGGCAGCACCAGCGGTCGCTGCTGCGCCGCCCATGCCTGGGGAAGAAGGAGCCATCTGGCTGGTCTGGTGCGTCGGCGCAGCGCCGGCGCTTTTGCCACCACCAAAGCGCTTGGCGTTGGCGTCGAGGCTCATCGTCAGGCCGATGCACAACGCCATGGCGATGCTAAGAAAACGTTTCATAAAGGGAATTCCCGTTTGTGGAGACACGCGCGCCATGTTGCACAGCTGAAGTGTTACTGGCTAGCGAGAGAGTGTTTCGGGCTTTTGCCTGACAGGTTATGTTCAGCTCCGTCGAAGCAATAAGGCCATGTACTTTTGTCTGTAGGAAAATGGGATAGGTTCAGCGGGAAACTTGCTTATCGACGCAACGCCAGCAGCACCACACCGGCGGTGATCAGGCCGATGCCGCCCCATTGGCGCAGGTCAAGTTTCTCGCCCAGCAGGATCACGCCGAGCACCGCCACCAGTACCACGCTGAGTTTGTCCACTGGCGCAACCAGCGAGGCCGGGCCGACTTTCAGCGCGCGGAAGTAGCACAGCCACGACGCGCCGGTACCCAGGCCGGACAACAGCAGGAACAGATAGCTCTTGGCGGAAATCGATCCCAATGACTGATATTGGCCCGTCGCGTACAAAATCAAGGCCAGACTGACCAGGACCACGATGGTGCGCAGCAGGGTGGCGAAGTCGGAATTGACGTTTTCGATGCCGATCTTGGCGAAGATCGCCGTCAGCGCGGCGAAAGTCGCCGAGAGCAGGGCCCAGAATGTCCAGGAAGAAAAGAAGCCTGAGCCCATGCAAATGTCCTTTGATCAACCAGCCGATACAAAGCCTTGTAGGAGTGAGCCTGCTCGCGATGAGGGCGTGTCAGACAACAAAGATATTGAATGATAAATCGCTATCGCGAGCAGGCTCACTCCTACAGAAGCAATCGAGCGAGGCGTTAAATGGCTTCCAGCTTGGCGTACCCCAGCATCAGCCACTTGCTGCCTTCGCTGAAGTTCACCTGCACCCGCGCCTGCGCGCCGGCGCCTTCGAAGTTGAGGATCACGCCGTCGCCGAAGATCGAGTGACGCACCGCCTGACCCAGGCTGAAGCCGGTTTCCGGAATCTCGCTGCCGCTGAACAGGTTGCTGCCGCTCATCGACTGGTTGCCGCCGAACGGTCGGCTGACGCTGTTCGACAGGCGTACTTCCTGAATCAGACCCTTCGGCACTTCACGGACGAAACGCGAGACCTTGTTGTAGGTTTCGCTGCCGTACAGGCGTCGGGTTTCAGCATAGGTCATCACCAGGTTCTGCATGGCGCGGGTGATGCCGACGTAGGCCAGACGACGTTCTTCTTCAAGGCGACCCGGTTCTTCCAGGCTCATCTTGTGCGGGAACAGACCTTCTTCCATGCCCACCAGGAACACGTAAGGGAATTCCAGGCCCTTGGCGCTGTGCAGGGTCATCAATTGAATGCTGTCTTCGTGTTCGTCGGCCTGAGTGTCGCCGGCTTCCAGCGAAGCGTGGCCGAGGAACGCCGCCAGCGGCGTCAGCTC
>NZ_CP146986.1:900000-1077500 GCF_037126175.1 Pseudomonas sp. RSB 5.4 | reverse complement strand
AATTTCAGTTTTCTGTCGAGTCCCTGAAAAAGCCTGCTTATATATAGACGCAGTGTCGGCGAATGCGCAGCATGTTGCCCAACAACTCCTCTTGCCTAAGGATGATGCCTCGCAATGACTGACCCACTTCTTAGATCATCCCCCATGCCTGGATCCCGAATTCGCCCTTCCCCTGCCCCCCTGCTCAATCCAGGCGAAACCGTGGTTCTGTTCGACGGCGTCTGCAAGCTGTGCAACGGCTGGGCGCGCTTTCTGATTCGCCACGACAACCGGCACCGGATACGCCTGGCGGCGGTGCAATCGCCGGAAGGTCAGGCATTGCTGGCATGGGCCGGTCTGCCGGTGGATCAGTTCGACACCATGGCGGTGATTCGCGACCAACATTACTGGGTGCGCTCGGAGGCATTCTTCGAAGTCGTCGCGCAATTGCCTGCCCGCTGGTGGCCGGTCAGACCTCTGCGAATTTTCCCGCGAGCACTCAGGGATTGGGCCTACGACCGAGTGGCACTGAACCGCTACCGGATCTTCGGCAAGTACGACACCTGCCTGTTGCCCAATCCCGATCACGAACGCCGCTTTCTCAAATCGCCAATGTGAATGCCCCGCTACAACATCAGTTGCAGCCACTGCCCCGGCGTCATCTTCGTCACCATCATCAAGACAATCACGAACATACCGAGAAAACCGCAAACGCCCATCCAGAACCACTGGCGATAAACGGCCCGGTACTCGTCCGCCAGACGAGTACCACGCTCGACCGCACTTACCGCCATCCGCTGCAGGCGCTTCTGCAGCACCAGCACTGGCAGCCAAAGCGAGCCCACTATAAAGAAGAGGATCAGCGACATCAGCACCCAATCCGCGGTCAAGGGCAACCCGGTGAGCCTTGTCAGCCAATAACCTGTCGCAACCTGGATAAAACCGGCCGGCGTAGTGATCCAGGCGTCGTAGCGCACCACCATTCGCGCCACATGCGCAATCACCTGCGGATTGGCCGTGCGACTGGCGGCGATCAGGTACAGATAGGAACCCATGCCGAAACCGAACAGGAAAATCGCGGCAATGACATGCACGTACTTCAGGCCCAGATAGAGCATGCTCAGGGCTGCCCATCAGAAAAGTGCACCGCCAGGCTCAGGTTCTGCGGATCGTTGATCGCGGCCATGTATTCGTCGACGTTGATCTCGCCAACGCAAGGACGGGCACCCGGTTCGGGCAAGTAACCTCGGGCGATCTTCACGGCCAGGGCGACTGCGGCACAGCTTGGGATCTCCGGCCCCTTGTCATTCAGCGCGGTCAATTGCGCCGTCATCGACAACGGCTGGTCATTCAGGTCGACACCCTGCACATCTATATACATCGCACTTTTGCCATCGCCGAAACGTTCGAACCACGTCCCCCAGCGATGCAACCGGGCGGCCCACGCCATGTGGTCACGCACCAGCCCCTTCCTCATCGCCAGAGCAAACAGATAATTGGCCACGCCGCCGAGCTTCAGACCAGCCCCGGCCTTGAAGCTCAACGTGTGCGCACCAAACCGGCTGGCGAAAATATCCATGTCCGGGACATCAACATTGGCCAACGCACGCGTACCAAGATTTTGCAGCTTGCGCAGAGTCAGATCCTCCCACCCCATCACCTCATGTACACGACCATTTCTGAGCTGGCGAATCGGTTTGCCCGCATACGCGAGCACACCCTCGATCGTCGACAACCCCGGCATCTTCGCTGACGAGGAAATACCGTGTTCGATGGAGTCGATGCGTTTGAACCGATAGCGCTGCTCATCGATGATCGCCGACGACAGCGTCGGCACCGAACTGCAGCCACTGAGGAGGGCGACACCCGCCTGCCGGGCTCGGGCATCGAGCACGCCGATGCCATTGACGAATGTCCGGCAATCCGCCAGATCGCAATAGTTGACGCCCGCCTCGATGCAGCTCTCGGCCACCGCATAGGATTGCCCCTGAAACGGGCCGCCGGTGTGAATCACCCACTGAATGTTCATCGCGCGCAGAGCCGGGACGAACCCGGCACCCATGGCATCGCCGCACCAGCTCTCGCAGGTCGCGCCCAGCTCAGCGACTTTACGCGCCAGCTTCTGAGGATCGCGCCCCGAGATCGCCAGTTCGATGCCCGGCGTGTCGATCAGATGCCGACAAACGATACTGCCAAAGTTTCCATACCCGCCAACCACCAACACCCTGAGTACCATCAACGCTTCCCTGAACAATTCAACTACTGACCCATAACCGGGTTCGGCGCAGCTTCCCTTATATCTCTGGGCCAGGCAAGTCTGCGCCCATGAGCCGCGATGTAGTAACGTCAGCGCATCGACAACGGAGGTTGATATGAGCAAACGAATCATCGTCATCGGCGCGGGAATCGTCGGCGCGTCACTGGCGTATCACCTCGCCGCGAAAGGTGCAAAAGTGGTTGTGATCGAGGCCGGTGAAATCGCGTCCGGTGCAACGGGCCGCTCCTTCGCCTGGATCAACACTTCGCACGGCGGTCCGGACTCCGTTGCGCCGCTGCGCGCAGCGGCCATCGCAGAATACCGCCGACTCGAATCCGAACTGCCGGGACTGAAGGTGCGCTGGACCGGTGCGCTGTCTTACGGCGATGGCTGGTTTCAGGCTCCTTCTGTATGTAGCGCGCAGATTCTCGACCTTGAACCCAATCTCAAACATCCTCCAGAACGCGCGTTCCTTGCCGCCGAAGAAGGCGCGCTGGATGCCGTGCAGGCAACGCACGTCTTGATCGCCGGTGCCCAAGACCATGGCGCGACGGTTCTCACACAAACTCCTGTGCTTGGCTTCCAGATTTTGAACGGTCTGGTCACCGGCGTGATCACTGCGGCAAATGAGCTCGATGCCGACATTGTCGTGCTGGCTGCAGGAACCGCGACCCCGCAGTTGGCAGCATGCGTTCTGCCCTCTTCACGTGCCTACGCGCACTCAATCATAACGTCAACGTCAAGCGCGGGCCCACTTCAAGCCATCCTGCGTTTAAAGATTTTTTGCCTGGTGTTTAACAGACACCCTGCGTTGCATTCTGAAGGCTACAACGCCTTACGCCGTTGCCTACGACTACGCCAGAGTCCGTCGGCTTGTGCGCCTGGAGGGCTGTCGGTAACTTGGGGCGGTCACTGATTCGCAGTGATCAAATGTAGTAGCCGTGGTGTTTTTCAGATGTGAGGTAAATCATAACCTTGCCTATTTCTTCCTATTTTGGCGCTCGTATTGACATATCGATAAATCTCGATATCCTCAGCTCATGGAATTACTCGAAATATTCAAAGCCCTCTCCAACCCTACTCGCCTTGAAATCTTGAAAGGCCTGAAGGACCCCGTTAAGAACTTCCCTCCGCAGGATGAAGGAGACGTTCTCACGGTGGGGGTCTGCGTAAGTAGTATTCAGGAAGGCATCGGGCTGTCGCAGTCAACGGTGTCTGGTTATCTTGCAACGCTGCAACGAGTGGGCTTGGTCGAGGTCAAGCGCATCGGTCAATGGACTTACTACAAACGCAATGAAGCCACTATCAGTGCGCTTGCCGAGATCATAGGGACAGATCTCTAATTTTTTATCGCACAATATCGAGATATCTCGATATTCCTTTTTATCGATACAAGGATTCACAATGAAAGCATTGATGCTTAAATCATTTGGCGGCCCGGAATCGTTCGAACTCTGCGACGTGCCCAAGCCAGTGCCGGGTGCGGGACAAGTCCTGGTGCGGGTACACGCAACCTCCATCAACCCCTTGGATTATCAGGTTCGACGTGGCGACTATTCCGACCTAGTGCAACTGCCGGCCATTACCGGACACGACGTCTCGGGGGTTGTCGAAGAAGTCGGGCCGGGGGTGACATCCTTCGCTCCGGGAGACAATGTCTGGTACACCCCGCAGATATTTGAAGGGCCAGGCAGTTATGCCGAATACCACGTTGCGGCCGAAAGCATTATCGGGAAGAAGCCGCCATCGCTGAGCCATCTCGAAGCAGCAAGTCTGACCCTGGTTGGCGGTACGGTGTGGGAAGCACTGACCGGGCGTGCAGCGCTCAGAGTGGGAGAAAGCATCCTGATCCACGGCGGCGCGGGAGGCGTAGGTCATATCGCGATCCAGGTGGCTAAGGCCATTGGAGCGCGGGTCTTCACGACCGTGCGCGAAGCGAACTTCGAGTTTGCACGAGGCATGGGGGCTGATGTGGTCATCGACTATGAAAAGGAGGATTACGTCGACGTCATCAATCGGGAAACGGATGGCCGCGGAGTTGATGTGGTGTTCGACACCATTGGCGGCAATACGTTGGCGCGAAGCCCCGACGTGCTCGCTCAACTCGGCCGCGTGGTCTCGATTGTGGACATTGCCCAGCCGCAGAACCTCGTTCAGGCCTGGGGCAAGAACGCGAGTTATCACTTCGTTTTCACCAGACAGAACCGGGGCAAACTTGATGAGCTGAGCGCATTGGTAGAGCGGGGTCAGCTACGGCCACACGTTGGCGCTGTCTATTCGCTCGCCGACATGGCGCTCGCCCACGCCCGGCTGGAAAGCCCCAACAACGGCATTCAAGGAAAAATCGCGATTGCAGTCGAGCCATCGCTCATTTCGTAAGTGCTTACTTTTAACCGTTCGAGTTATATGAGAGGAACTCCATGATTTATGAAATCGCTCTGCTCCCCGTCCACAAAGAACGCATTGAAAATTTCAGAAGTGCATTTGCCGAGGTCGCTCCCCTGCTTACCCGTGCAAAGGGTTACGGCGGCCACTTGCTGGCGAAAGGGATTGAAAGCCCCGAGCGGTTCAACCTGATAGTGCGCTGGGCTTCACTGGAAGATCACACGCCAGGCTTCGAAGAGAGTGAAGACCATCGGATATTCATGATGGGCCTGGAGGAATATTTTTCGGAAGAACCGAGGGTCTACCACATTGAAGGGGCTGCTTTTTCTGCTGGCGAACAGGTAGTTGCCGATATCGTAGACTAGAGCGACTGACTGCTTTTGGCCAACTGGCTTCTGTCGTGAGCGCCTGCTATGGGTCGAAAGCGATCATTCTCCAGCGTCCGCTTTTGGCCGGAAGCGGCCCATCAACTTACTTGCTGCCTGTGATTGCTGCTTCTTGTCTGCCAGTATTTGGCATTTAAGCGTTTCACTCTTCATGGAAGTTGTGAATCGGTCACAAGGCTGAAAGGCTAGAGTGTCGTTTACCATAAGGACATACGGAAATGAGCAAGCAAAAAATTTTGGTTACCGGGGCTGCTGGCCATATCGGCAGAGCTTTTTGGATCGCGCGAGACGATAAATCAGATCTGCGCCTGGCCGATATAGACGTTTCAAAACTTCCTGACTCGGTCCAACGTTTCTCTCTCGACATCAGGGATCAAGCCAGTTGCCTTGAAGCCTGCGAAGGCATAGACACAGTGATTCATCTCGCTGCTGATCCGAACGCAGACGCTGAATTCACGTCTTCACTGCTGCCTGTAAATATTGTCGGCACCTACAACATGCTGTTTGCCGCAAAAACTCAAGGCTGCAAACGCTTCATATTTGCGAGCAGTGCGCAGGCGATTGAAGGTTATCCAAAGGATGTCCAGGTACATGAATGGATGGCCCCCAGACCCGGGAACCTTTACGGGGTCAGCAAGGCGTTTGGCGAGGCACTGGCTTCGATGTATGCCAACGATGGGCAAATGACAACAATCGCAGTCCGTATTGCAAACGTAGCCGAATTTCACCCTGGGGAAACCCACAGCCCTCGGGACGTAGCTGCATTTATCAGCTATCGGGATGTCGTCGCGTTGCTTGGGCGTTGCGTTGAGGCCGATCTGATCGGATTCCACATTGTCCATGGGGTTTCAGATAACCGCTACAAACGCCTTTCGATTGATAGGACCAGAAAAGCCGTTGGGTACGCGCCCCTCGACGACGCCTTTGAGATTCTGGAAGGACAGGCTCGAGCTGATTGATTGCAGGTGCCCTTGAGTTCCCCGGAGCACAAGCGATGTAGCTTTGCTGAAGTAACGGTGGGTGTCTTTATGCAAGATTAAAAATCGATCAGACAGACTGATTTCGAGCAAGAAAACAGTCCCCACCGTGATTTCAGTTCACAACTATTTTTCTTCAGCAAAGATTTCAACAAGCCTGGCAACCGATGCTCCGCCCGAAAAACCCACGTTGCCGACGGGAATGGTTCCTCCCGTCGCTTCAATGATTTTCCCGACCCAGACAGGCTCGAAGCCACCGCACAGTTCTATGAACTGAACGCCATCCTTGACCAAATCTACGGCAACTTGAACAGCGTCATGTTGCTCGGGTACAGCGACGATCGTATTACGCCGACCCGCGCGGTCGATGACGAATCGATCGGTTTCGGGGTTGGTTTCCGGTGCTTCAAAAATAAATGCCCAACTGACCATCTAACTAATCTCCATGCTGAGTAAGTCACAGAGAAACCGCCAGGCGGGTGACCACTTGTCTGAAGTTGTTTTTTTCTCTGCGCTGATTACACTCTAAAACCTCAAGAATGCTTGAGGTCAACAGCCGTGCAGGAAAGAATTACTGACCATCAAAACCTGAGCGTGGGCCAGGTCGCAAAACGAAGCGGTCTCTCTGTCTCCACGCTTCATTTTTATGAGTCGAAAGGCTTGTTGGCGTCTCAGCGCACAGCCGGCAATCATAGGGTTTATGCGCGCGGCACGCTTCGCCGGATCGCGATCATTCGAATCGCGCAAGCCAGCGGGATTTCGCTGGCGGAAATCAAGACTGCCCTTGAACCCATCCCCCATGACCGGAAGGCTTCTGCCAAGGAATGGGAGACGGTGTCGAAAGACTGGGCATCCTCCCTGAAGCGCCGCATCGAACAACTGACAAAGCTGTCGACCAGTCTGGAGGGCTGCATTGGCTGCGGTTGTCTGACCATGGGTGAATGCCCGCTACTCAATCCACAGGATTCGCTGGGCGAAAAGAATTCGGGTGCCGTGATATTTGATCAGGAACTTGAGAAAAGGCTGAATACGTAATCAGCCCTTTGTGTTCCCAGAGTGAAAAGCGAAGAAGTCAGACCGTGCCAAACCTCATAACTCAATGAATGAAAGGGGAATTCAAGTGTGAGGCGCCGCTTCTGGCGTGGCGACCGCGTTTTCAACTAAAGCGCGGTGGATGGCTGGCAATGCGTTCTGGCCTCCCCTTCTTCACGTGCCTGTACGCACTCAATCACAACGTCAGCGTCATGCGCGGGCCGACTTCACACCATCCTGCGTTTAACGGTTTTACCTGGCGTTTAATAGACACCCCGCGTTACGTCCTGAAGGCTACAACGCCTTGCGCCGTTGCCTACGACTACGCCAGAATCCGCCGGCTTGTGCGCCTGGAGAGCCATCGGTAACTTGGGTCGATCACTGATTCGCAGTGATCGGGTTTAGTAGCCCGTGGTAAATGAAAGCGCATGCGCGTCCGTCAGTCAGGTATTTTCCTACCTGCACTTGATGGCGGCTGTGTGTAGGGCGCCCTCGGGCGCGCCGGCTTTCTTCTTTTCCCCGGTCTACTAACCTGCGCACAGCTGCCACCCCCTGTTTAGTAGCTCGGAGTGGCCGCCAACAAACAGGAAAAAGAAGAACATGGTCAAAGTAACGCCAAACCCGCCAGACATCGATCCGGCCTCCCCCTACGAATCTCTCGATTCAAAGAAACTCCACGAAGCCGCCGAACGCGCCCTCGACCACTACCTCAGCCCTTCCGCCGCGATCATGGCAACCCCTTACCAAACCAGCAGCATGTTTCTCGTCAATCCCGACACCGACACCGAATCCCTTCTCGCCAACGCCTGCGAATCACTCGCCTCGGCGACGGTGATGCTCGGGGATGTGGCTGCACTGGTGGAAGGACCGATGCGCAAAACGCTGTTGGGGATTGCGCAGGTGGTGATGCTTGGGGAGCTAGCGGTGAATCGGGCGCTAGATAGGGTTGAGTTGGTGAAGTAGGTGACTGCTCCGTGGCGGGACATTTTCGTCACGGACATTTACGAACGGCGGATTTCGGCCAGAAGCGGACGTTCGCACCCGACCGCTGACGGCCAGAAGCTGCCTCCCAGAAAGCTATCGCTGAGTGGTCACTCGTCAAACAAGGTCCAGCCATGGCAAATGCCGGCAAAGTCTTTTGCCGTAAAAAATAATGTCAGTTCCTTTGGGTCAAATTCTTTGTAAAGCCAATGCCCAGAAATCGGTCCTCTCGTTATCACGTATTCCAAGCGGTATTTTTGAACAGTTCCAAAACTGAAGGAACGTGAATTCAACTCAAACCTGTCACCTCTGTTGAGCGCCCATAGCTTTTCAACAAGGCAGTCATCAAGCACCACCTCTCCCGCTACCTCAACGAGATACTTTGAATGAAGTTTCTGTTGAAGCCTAACGCTTCTGGCCATACATCAACCTACCTATGAGCAGTCCGAGCATCGGCGCAATAATACTGGAACATGATGATGACCGCTTTGGGTTGAAAAAAGTTAGCCTTGGACGTCCGCTTCAGGCCGAAAGCAGCCCCACCCTACCGCCCGGAAAACAATGCCAACCGACAAGCCAAGCCAAAAAACACCGCCCCCAACACCTGATTCAACCGCCGCGCGATCCGCGCATTACTCGCCAGCTTGTTCCCAACCTTGCTGGCCAAAACAATCACCGCCCCATTCACCAGCAATCCGATCACATTCAGGATTGTCGCAAACACCAACATCTGCAGCACCAGCGAGCCTTTCCCCGGATCAATGAACTGCGGAAACAACGCCAGCACAAACAGCGCCATTTTCGGATTGAGCAGATTGGTCACCAATCCTTGGCGGAAGATACGCAACAACGGGGTGGCTGGCAGGGTTTCGTTGGTGGCCAAGGGTGATACATCGCTGGTGAAGGCTTTCCACGCCAGGAATGCCAGGTACGCGGCGCCGGCGAAGCGGATGATGTCGTAGGCGGCGGGCACGGTGGCGACCAGTTGCGACAGCCCGAGGGCGGCTGCCAGTGCGTGGCAGTAGGTGCCAGCCTGAATGCCGGCGAGGGAGACGAAGCCCGAGGCGCGGCCCTGGCTCAGGCTTCGAGAGGCGATCAGCAGCATGTCCGGGCCGGGGGTCAGGGCTAGCGCAAAACAGGCGCCGGCGAACAGGAGTGCTACGGAAAGATCGATCATGGGGGGCCTCGGTTTTTTTATTGTCTGGGTCGCCTTGCGGGCAAGTCGAAGCAGTTTACCGAACGGTAAATCCCGTGGGGAGGCTCATTCGCAAAGTGCGATGTCGCGGTTATTTTAGATAGCGAATCGACTACCCTTCGCCACTGAGGTTTCACCTTTGAATGACTACACAGGGAATAACCATGTCGATCCATGCAGTGACCCTTCCTCGTTTCGCCCAGATGTTGCGCTCGCTGGCGGCCATCCTGTCCAAGAGCGAGGCTTATGCCCTTGAGCGCGGCTACGACGCGCAAGTTCTGCTCGACGCACGTCTGGCGCCGGACATGCACAACCTCGCCACGCAGGTTCAATACACTTGCACTCAGGCTCAGGACGCCGTGCAGCGGCTGACACAACAACCGCTGACCAAGCTCACACCGCCTGAGAATATGGCGGCGGCCAAGGCCTTGATCGACAGCACACTGGAGATGCTGGCGGCGGCAGATCCGGCGCAGATCGATGCAAGCGCGGACAAGAACATCGCCCTTGAACTGCAAAACGGCATCGCCTTCGATTTGACCGGCCGCGAATACGCCGTGGACTGGGCGATGCCGCAGTTCTACTTTCACCTGATCACCGCGTACAACATCCTGCGCCACAATGGCGTGCCGCTGGGCAAGGCGGATTATGTGCAGCACATGTTTGCTTATCTGCGGAAGTGATTGCAGGTCAGGCTTCGGGTCAATCAGGGTTGACCCGGAGCTCTTGCAGAAGAAATTCCAGTGACTCCACTGCACCGTGATGACTCCGCGCCGAGCGCTGCGTATCCCACGACATCGCATCGTCCACGCAGAAATCACCCACGCATTCCACGTTCAGATCCTCATCGAGCAGTCCGAGCGGAATCCACACGTAAGGCGATTCGCGAAGTGGATTCGGCACGGTCGAGCCGCATTGTGCGCAGAAGTCGTTCCTGTAGCCGCTGGGTTTGACCCAACTGCTGATCGCGTCCTGCCCTGCCTCCCAGCAAAAATCCCGAGCGTTGACCAGCGTGGCGAGGTTGAACCCGACACCGGTTTGCTTACGGCACAGAGAGCAATGGCAGCGATAGAAAAAGCGCGGTTCCACGGTTAGGGAAAAGCGTACTGCGGCGCAAAGACACTGCCCTGTTGTCATGGGGATCTCCTTGGAAAAACAATTGATCAGACGCTGGCATCAGGTTTAGAAACAAGCGCGCCGGCAGAACCTCCGGTTACTCACAGAATGTATTGCGCCACGCGTTGACAGCGATTTGAATGGAACAGTCTATCGATATGGCGATTCTTCCCTTTGCGCTCATAGCCTAACTCAGCTTTTCGACCAAAACCGTGTTCGCCTCAATAGTCATATCGCCAAAGTCGCCCTCTAGAGATAGAACGTTTTCAACAAAGCTGACCCCTTCCAGCTCTCCGAGAACGCGAGAATTTTGAATGTGCAGAGCACCGAGTCTGATGGTCAACTCGGCGCCATCGACATTCCACGCCGTCAGTTTGCATCGACAGCCGTCATTCAGGCTGACGACCATTTCGAAACAGCGATGCGCCTGATCCAACGTGAACGATAAAACGTCGCTACTTTCGAGCGTTTGTACATCCATACTGAGTTTCTTATGTTCAAAAGCGCATTCTAACTCTCTGCTAGCGCCCGGCCATGACTCAGATAAAAAAAGAACCGAGGACGCCCCCCCCCCGCGCATTCCAGGCAGCCTGGAACGCTTACGACATGGCGGCTTGGCGCATCCGAGCACTGGAGAATGTGACCCTGACCAATCCGCGCACAGGTGAAGCCATCCTGCGCAACCAGCCGTATTCCTTATATGTGCACCGCAAAAAATTTTCCGCTCTGCTCTGCATCCGTTTCACTCCCTGCTCCGTACATTCAACACCCTCATTCGAAGGGTCGAAGAATCAAGGAGACGCACCATGCACATGCTCATCAAACGCCTTGCTGTCGCTTGCTTCACCCTGCTCTGCCTCGGCGCCGGATCCAGCTTTGCCGCCGATACCGTGATGGTTGGCGGCGCGGCCATGTATCCGACCAAGACCATCGTCGAAAACGCAGTCAACTCCAAGGATCACACGACACTGGTCGCTGCGGTCAAGGCCGCCGGGCTGGTGGATACGCTCAACAGCAAGGGACCGTTCACCGTCTTCGCCCCCACCAACGAAGCCTTCGCAAAACTGCCCGCCGGCACAGTCGATACATTGGTCAAGCCTGAACACAAGGCGGACCTGACCAAGATCCTGACTTACCACGTCGTCGCCGGCACTCACACGGCCAAACAGCTGATGGACGACGCCAAAATGCACGGCGGCAAAGTGATGCTGAAAACCGTCCAGGGCGAATCGCTGACCGTAATGCTGCACGACGGCAAGCTATGGGTGCAGGACGCCAAGGGCGGCAAAGCTGCCGTTACCATCGCTGACGTCATGCAATCCAATGGCGTGATTCACGTGGTCGATACGGTGCTGATGCCGAATTGACTGGCTGACTTGGCGGGAACTCATCAAAGAGTCCCGCTAAAGTCACGATTGAAAGAACTACCGACTCACGCCGAACGTTTTTCCACCCAGCGCCGATATTGCCGGGTGCGAAACGCCATGGCGATCTGCTGCAAAATCAGCGCCCGCAACGGTGACACGCTCGGATCAGGCTTTTGCGCCCGACTGAGTTTACCCAGCTGAAACTTCACCACCGCCATGTTCGCCAGCGCGGCGATGACCTTGTTTTTCCAGGTGATCGGCGGCAATTGCGGGGCGTTGTCCTTACCCTGCTGCCAGTCGCGCGGCAGGTGCGGATCGATAGCCAACGCGGTACCGATGCCGACCATGTCCACCCCACTCTGCACGACGCTTTCGGCAACTGGACGACGGCGGATGCCGCCGGTGACCATCACCGGCATTTTCGCAACGGTCTGAATATCCCGAGCAAATTCGACGAAATAGGCCTCGCGAGCCAAGGTTCGACCATCGCGCGCTTCACCCTGCATGGCCGGGACTTCGTAGCTGCCGCCGGACAGTTCCACCAGATCCACGCCCAGACCGTTGAGCAGTTCAACGACCTTTTTCGCATCGTCAGAGGTGAATCCGCCGCGCTGGAAATCGGCGGAATTAAGTTTCACCGCTACGGCAAACTCTGCAGAAACCACCGCCCTGACTGCCTTGACGACCTCGACCAACAACCGCGCGCGGTTCTCCAGTGAGCCACCCCACTCGTCCGTCCTTTGATTGGTCAGTGGCGAGAGAAACTGGCTCAACAGATAGCCGTGGGCGGCGTGGATTTCCACGCCAGTGAAGCCGGCCTGTTCACCCAGGCGTGCGGTGTGCGCAAAGCGCTGGATGACGTCTTTGATCACACTGGCGGTCATGGCGTGGGGCGTGGCGAAACGCTTGGACAGTTTGCCCAGCTCCAGCGCCACGGCGGATGGCGCCCAGGTTTTCTGCCCGAGGTTGGACTGCATCTGGCGCCCCGGATGATTGATCTGCAACCAGAACTGCGCACCGGCAGAACGGCCAATCCGCGCCCAGCGCTTGAACTTGTCGAGTTGCTGATCATCCTGCAACACCACGCCCCCCGGTCCGGTCATGGCGCGGCCGTCGACCATCACGTTGCCGGTGATGATCAGCCCGGCACCACCGTCGGCCCATGCCTGATACAGACGCATCAGTTCGGCGGAGGGCGCCTGGTCGGCGTCCGCCATGTTTTCTTCCATGGCGGCTTTGGCGATGCGGTTCTTGATGGTCGAACCGTTGGGTAAGGTCAGGGGGTCGAACACATTCATGGGGCAGTCCTCAACTGGAGATGAGGCCACCATAAGATTGAAGGCAACTTTAAGGTCAATAGCCTTTTTTAGCTGATTCGCGCTTCAAAGCGCCACATCGCGACGCTCTGCTGCGCTCACCACACCTTGTTCGCGCAGACGATTTATCAGCATTTGCGCATTGTCCGCACACGCCACGCCCATGGGCTTGTCTTCAATGCCCTGGATGACGAGCTGAAGTTGCGCTTTGTTCTGCGCCAGGCGTTGCTGCAGAACATCGATTTCTTCAACCTTTTGCTTGAGGCCATTGAGCAACTGCTCGTGCTGCCAGCCACTCGCGTTCATCGGCATCAACTGACGGATTTCCTCCAGGGAGAAACCCGCCGCCTGCGCACCAGTGATGATCTGCAATACCCATTGGGTGTCGGGAGCGTAATCGCGATAGCCGTTGGCTTTGCGCGCGACCGAAGTGATCAACCCGCTCGCCTCGTAAAAACGGATACGCGACGGCGCCAGCCCGCTGATTTTCGCCAGTTCACCGATTCTCATGTCCGACTCCGCAAGAACGTTAACCTTGAAGCTGACTTTAAACCTGAAGGGGTGCAACAGCCAACACGGCAGATCAAGCCAACAGCTCAGTAATCCACTGCACCTGTCGCGCAACCTCTTCCAGCTTCTCCTCGGGCACAGCCTGACGCGCCTGTTTGAAGCTGTTCAGGGTTTTCTGTTTCTGCCTTAACGAACGCTGCCATTTGGCGAGGAATGCCGGGCTGCGCGCCTGCATCTGCAACGGGCCGAAGTACAACTGTTCGGCGCTGTAGCTCAGCGGGCCGCTGCGCTCGGCGACGATGATTTCGTAGAAGAAGCGGTTTTCCTGCAGCACTTCCTCGTCGAGGATGCGGTAGCCGTTGTCCATCAGCCATTGGCGCAGGGGTTGTTCGCCGCCGTTGGGTTGCAGGATCAGCCGTTCGTGCCCGCTCATGCGCGCCTTGCCGCTGTCGAGGATGTCGCGAATCGTCTCGCCGCCCATGCCGCAGAGGCTGATCGCGGTAATCCCGTCGGACGGCTCGATCGCCGCCAGACCGCTGGCCAGACGCACGCTGATGTGCTGCTGAAGATCGTTGTCGCGCACCGTGCGCACCGCGGCATGGAACGGCGTCAACGCCACTTCACCGGCCACCGCCGCAACGATGGCGCCACGGCGCATCAGGGCCACCGGCAGATAGCCGTGATCCGAGCCGATATCCGCCAACCGCGCGCCGTCCGGTACATGCGCCGCCACCCGCTCCAGACGCATGGACAATGTGTGTTCGTTCAACTGCCGCCCTCTTCCCCAGCCATCGCCGGCGCTGCTGGCCGGACAAGGGGCGCGACTGTAGCGGGCAATGGTGGGTATTTCAAATCCGGGCAAGCGCGGTCTTGTTCGGATTCGGCCTGTTACAGCACGGGCGAGACATCCGCTATCTTCTTTGCAACCGGTCTACTAACCTGCCCGCAGCCGTACCTCAAAACAACAAATGCACTCATGGAAGACATCAACCTTGAAAACAGCTCTCGGCGCCCTCCTTCTGATTGGCCTCTCCACCAGCGCACTCGCGGATTCCCACCCCATCGGCTTCCACAGCACAACCCTGCCAGACCCGCAGCGGCCGCTGGAAATGGTTGTCTGGTACCCGGCGACGACCCATGCAACCGCGCAAGTGATCGACGACAGTCCGGTGTTCGTCAGTGCCTCTGCCGTGCGCGATGCGCCGCCGACTGCCGGCGAGCACCCGCTGGTGGTGCTTTCCCATGGTTATCGGGGCAACTGGAGCAACCAGATGTGGCTGGCCAGTGCCTTGGCGGATCAAGGTTACATCGTCGCGGCGGTCAACCATCCCGGCAGCACCACCCATGATCGCAGTCCGCAAGCAGCGGCGCAGTTGTGGCAGCGGCCAGTTGATCTGCGGCGGGTCATCGAAGCCGTTGTGGCGCAGCCGGGAAAATTTGGCGCAGTGGCGCCGCAGCGGATTGCCGTCGTCGGTCATTCGCTCGGTGGCTGGACGGCTCTGGAGATCGCCGGTGCACGCTTCGACCCCGAGCGCTTTGCCGAGGACTGCAAAGCCCATGCGCAGCTCGCCAGTTGCAACGTCTACAAAAAGATGAACCCCGCCAGCACAGCGCAAGCCAAAGCCGACCTCGCTGCCGACCGGCGCTACGAACAGGTCAGCGCCATCGTTTCGCTGGACCTGGGCCTGTCACGCGGCATGACCGACGCAAGCCTCGCGGCGCTCCCCGTACCGGCACTGGTGATTGCCGCCGGCGCACCTTCCGAAGATCTTCCGGCGCAACTGGAGTCCGCCGATCTGGCCAAACGCTTGCCAGCGGCCACCACGCGTTATGTCGAGATCAACGACGCCACCCACTTCAGCTTCACGTCGATCTGCAAACCGGGCGCGATCGAGATGCTCGAGGAAGACGCACCGGGCGATGGCGTCATTTGCCAGGATCGCGACAATGCGCGACCGCGTGAAGTGATCCAGCAGCAGGTGGTGGCGCTGATCAGCGATTTTCTGGCGACGTCGAAGCCATGATCCGGGCAGCCGTTTGATCCTGCATCGCTGCAAGCGACTCGCCAAATCGCTCCGAGCCGGTTTTAATGCGCGCTTGATGGGCATATGCCCGGCTCCCCTTCACCGAGTAGAAACATGAACCGCCAAAAGAAACTGCAGCAGTTGTTCAAGGAAAAGGCCAAAAAAGCCAGCGCCAAACTGGCGCCGAAAAAGCCCAAGTACATCAGCAAGGCTGACCGCGCGAAGATGGCGGCTGAAGCGGCGGCAGAACCGGTTGAGACCGGCGAAAACACTTTATAAAAACGCTGAAATATTGCTCATTGCCCGCGTGACGTAGAGTTCTTTCTCGCCAACCGGTGCCACATAGTGAAGCGCGCTGCGTGCGGCCTCTACACCGGCAAGGCGGGCAATGAACCAGGCCGCCAGGTACTGCGAAGACAAGCACCCGCCCGCGGTGGCGACATTGCCATTGGCCACGAACGGCTGGTTGAGCACGGCAACGCCAGCCTCTTCCACCCAGGGTTTGGTGATCAGATCCGTACAGGCCGGTACCTCGCTGAGCAGGCCGAGCTTCGCCAGAATCAACGTGCCGGAGCACTGGGCACCCAACAATTGGCGAGCCGGATCAAGCTGCAGACGCGACATCAATTCGGCATTCGCCACCACGTCCCGGGTCATCCGCCCGCTTCCCACCAATACCGCGTCCGCGTCGCACGCCTCCTCCAATGACGCCTGTGCCTCAATCAACAGGCCATTCATCGAGCGCACCTTGTCCGTGGGACTGGCGACAGACACGCGCCAACCGGGCTGTTGGACCCGGTTGAGAATACTGAACGCGATCAGCGAATCCAGCTCGTTGAAACCTTCAAAGGTCAGGATGGCGATGTGCATGATGAGCCTCGAGCTTGATGGACGATGCTGCATCGTAAGAGCAGAGAATCACGACAATCAAAAAATTGTCATGGCTACATTTTCAGCTGTAGCCGAGGGGCGCTGTAGCTTTCAGCCCACGCCTGTAGGACAGTTACGTGCATCGAATGATGAAAAGGCCAGTACCCCATGAAGCCGCTGGACCTGACGCGTTTCGACCTCAATCTTCTGGTGGTGCTTGAAGCGCTTTGGGCGGAAAGGCACGTCGGTCGTGCGGCGCAGGTGCCGACGCTGATCCTGAAGCCCGAGGAAGACAAGCTGATCGGCAAAGAGGCTGCAGGGATTCTGCTGAAGGGCATAAAAGGCGCGCAGGAAGTCGTCATGCCGAGAACCGGGCATATGTTCAGATTCTCGCATCCGGCGGCGTATTCGCTGGAGGTCAGGAAGTTTCTGCAGCGGGTCGAGCTTTGAGTGTATTTGGGGCCGTCAGATGCTGCGCGGCATATCGATCCGAATTGCCGTTTATTGTTGCAGCCACTAGCCTCACCAAGCCAAAAGCACAAATCAGAGACCAGCATGACCGTACGCCCCGCCACGGATAGTGACCAGGTAATCCTCCAAAGCAAGGGCGTCGGCTCGCGCATTCTAAAGAAGCTCCAGCTGCAAGCCGCTGCCCGCCAGGTGCCCTTGCAATTGGGCGCTTTTCGCACAAATACTTTGGCGCAGAAGCTCTATGAGAAATCGGGCATCTGACAACAGCGGCCGTGATTCGAATCCATCCGTGAAAAAGATCTTCCCTGATTCAACCTATAAGGACATTCAATGCCACGCGCTCTGCAATTCGAACAAGTCGATGTATTCGCCGATCAACCCTACGAAGGCAATGCACTGGCAGTGGTGGTGAATGCCGATGAGCTGACAACCGAGCAGATGCAAGCGTTTGCCCGCTGGACGCAACTCAGTGAGACCACGTTTCTGCTGAAGCCCGAAACGCCGGGAGCGCATTACCGCGTACGCATTTTTACCCCGCTGCGAGAACTGCCCTTCGCTGGCCACCCCACCCTGGGCAGCTGCAAAGTGTGGCTAGCCCACAACGACAACCCTGAGCATGTCGAGATTATTCAGGAATGCTCGACCGGTTTGATTCGGATACGCAAGCAGGGCCCGCAACTGGCTTTCTCCGCGCCACCGCTGGTGCGCAGCGGACCGCTGGAGGCAGTGACACTACGCCTGATCGAACAAGGGCTTGGCCTCGCCGCCGGGCAGATCCGCGCGAGCCAATGGGTAGACAACGGCCCGGGTTGGGCGGGCGTGTTGCTGGCGAGTCGCGAAGAAGTGCTGGCGATCAAGCCTGATTACGCGGCGCTGCAGGGGCTGAATGTCGGCGTTATTGCGCCGTGGGCAGGGGCCGAAGCTGAAACGGACGTGGAGGTCAGAGCCTTCATCGGCGAGGAATGCACCGAGGACGCCGTCACTGGCAGCCTCAATGCAAGCCTGGCTCAGTGGCTGATCGGCGCGGGCATCCTCAGCGAGCGCTACACCGTCAGCCAGGGCACCACCCTGGGCCGCCGCGGCCGACTGCACATCGAAAGCGTTGACGGCACCGTCTGGGTGGGCGGAGCCGTTCAGCACTGTATTTCCGGCCGGGTGGTTTTTTGATGAAGCATGGAATCCGGGGCGATTAATCCCGCGATAACCGCTACCCCGTGCCGGAGTCCAAGGCGCTCAAATGTGCAGCCAGGCCAGCGATCCCAGCATGACGCCGACACCGGCGGCGCCAAACGAGACGCGCCTCAGCCATTCCTTGCGCGTCAGCAAGGTAATGGCTGCCAGTGAAATGGCGATTTGAATCGCCGTCATGGCCTGGGCCCAGCGGTGATGCTGGTGCAGCACCTGCTCAGATTTTTCCTCCCACTCGCGCGCCTGTTGCTCAAGTACTTCGGCTTTCTTGCGCGCCTCCTCTTTCTGCTCCCCGTAGCGTCGCGCCTCGGCAGCATAGTGGGCGGAATCCAGCCCCGGCAGATGGCTGGCCAGATCCGACAGGTTCTGCCGGCTGGACTTGGCCTGGTAGTAGTTCCATTCGTTGGCGGCTTCGGTCTTCTGGATAGCGGCGTTGTTTTTGTCCATGGCCGCTTCACTTTCCGTCGAGCCGGCCTGATAACTCATCAGGGCGCCGACGGTCGCCATGATCGCCGTCATCACCGCAATCTTGCTGGCAAAGCGATCGCCCTGTGCATGGGCATGATGGGTGGTGTGCTCGATATGTTGCTCGTGGGGGCTAGGGACTTCGAACTCTTCAGGCATGGCTGTCGAACTTGGATGGATGATTGGAGATGGGCGGCATTATGAGGACAACCACAGCGAAACACGCAAGCCACGCTGCGCCACTTCATCGACAAAACTCAACCCCACCCGAACCCCCGTGCGTTCGGCGATCGCCCTGACAATCGACAGCCCCAACCCGGACCCGGCCTCCCCGGTGCCCAGGCTGCGGTAAAACGGATCGAACACCAACGCCTGTTCTGCGGCGCGAATGCCCGGCCCCGAGTCCTTGATTTCGATGAGTGCGCCCTGCTCCGTCCGTTCGACGCTGAGGTCGACTCGTCCGCCCGCCGGGGTATAGCGGATGGCGTTATCCACCAGGTTCTTGATCAGGATGAACAGGTCCAGTTCGTTGATGACGACCTGCACGTCCTCAACGCTGTCAACGCCGATATCGATGGCTTTGTTCTCTGCCAGTGGCAGCAAGTCTTCCAGCACTCGGCGAAACACTGCATGCACCGACACGGCGGCCTCGGCGCGTTGCGCGATTGATTGCGCGGCGGCCAGAGCGAGCAATTGCTCGATCAGCTTGCGACTGCGCTCGATCCCCTGAACCAATGGCAAAAAGTTCTGCCGAGAGTCGGCCGACAGGGGCGTAGCGGCCAATCGCTCAGCCTGCAGGGACAACGCCGTCATCGGCGAGCGCAGTTCATGGGCGGCATCGGCGATAAACCGTCGTTGCGTTTCCATGGCCTGCGCCACACGTTTGAGCAATCGATTGATCGCCACAACGAAAGGCCGGATCTCGCTCGGCAGGTGCTGCTCATCGATCGGATGCAGCGCCTGCTGGTCACGCTGATCGATTTCCGCCGAGAGCGTCGCGATGGGCCGGAACAGCTTGCGCACCAGATCCCCCACCACCAACAGCAGCACCGGAAACAGAATCAGAAATGGCAGCAGACTGCGCCAGGCGCTTTCCCGCGCCTCCTTGTCGCGCACGTCGGCTTCCTGCGCGACCGCAATGCGTTCGCCTGCCGAGGTGGTTCTGACCAGCACACGATAGTTTTCACCGGCGATATTCAGCGTCGCCAGACCATCGGCCAGGGTCAGGGGAAAGGGCAACGGGATGCTCGCGTCATCAGTGCCGACGGCTTTGCTGCTGTCGGCCAGATATTGCACGGTGATCCGCGAGTCTTCGTCATCACCAACGACCTGCCCGGCAGCGGGATAACCCAGGGTCATGTGCTGCCGATCGAACAGCAGCGCCACCTGACGCAGGCTTTCGTCCTGCATTTCGTGCGCTTCGTCGAGTGCCGAGATAAACGCGAATGCACCGGCGAGCAAGGCGACGAGGAGAATCGCCAGTGACAGCGCGATGGATAGCCGTGACTGTACCGAGTCGCTCAAACGCCTTTTGAAACCATCCATCCCATCCCCCTGACATTCCTGATGACATGGTTGCCCAGTTTGCGCCGCAGCGAATGGATCAAAAACTCTACCGCGTTGCTTTCCACTTCGTTGCCCCAGCCGTAAATCCGGTCCTCAAGTTCGCTGCGCGAGAGAATCGCACCCGGGCGGATCAACAGTGCCTGCAACAGCGCAAACTCGCGGCTGGAAAGCTGCACATCGGCGACTTGCGCGGTGGAGGCCTGTTTCGAAATCAGGTTCAACGACACCTCGCCGTTATCCAGCAACGACTGCGCGTTACCGCCGCGACGGCGCAATACCGCGCGCATGCGTGCCAGCAACTCAGCCATGGCGAACGGTTTGAGCAGGAAGTCATCCGCGCCGCCATCGAGGCCGCGCAGCCGGTCATCGAGGCCATCGCGGGCGGTGATAATCAGCAGCGGCACGGGGTTGTTGCGCGCGCGAATGGCATCCAGCACATCGAGCCCGTCCTTGCCGGGCAGGCCGAGGTCGAGCAACACCAGATCGTAGGTCTGGGTGTCCAGCGCCGCCAGCGCGGTGAGGCCGTTTTTCACCCAGTCGGTGGCGTAGCTGGCCTCCTTGAGCGCCGCCTCGATGGCCTCGCCAATCATCAGGTCATCTTCGACCAGCAGAATTCGCATGCAGCGCTCCGACAGAAAAAGGCGCGACGGTCACTGCCATCGCGCCTGTATTGAAGCACTTGAACCGACGTTTGTCCGCCGCCGGTTCAGCGCTGCGATCACTGCTTGCCATTCACCGAATCGAAAGCCTTGAGCAGGTCGTCCATGGCCGCCTTGCAGTCAGCCTGCTTCGGCGAGCTGGCGCGCAGGGCATCCAGCGCGCGGTCAATGGCCTTGTCCAGCACATGCCAGTCAGCAGCGGCACGTGGCTTGATGCCGGCTTCGGCGGAGTCCCAGGAGGTCTCCAGATCCTTGATCCGGGTCCTGGCGCCGGGCAGGTCATTTTTCTCGACCAGCGCGCTGACGTCGGTGGCGATGTTGCGGAACTCGCTCAGGTCACCCAGCTTCGAGCCCGATTGCGGCGGCGCGCTCAAGGAGCTGGTCGGCGTAGCGGCAGCGGGTTTGTCAGCGGGTTTCGAGCAGCCGGCGAGGCTGCCGAGCAGTACCAGAGACGAGATGATCGCGACGTGGCGAAAAGCGGTTTTGAAGGCGTGCATGTTGATTCCTTGAGGGAGTATCCAAACGTTTATTGAGTGAGGGTTTTGCGATTGCCAAGGCTGATCTGTGCGACCGCGACCAGCAGCACGATGACGCTGAGGAAGATTGCACTGGTCCAGGCAGCGCCCATGCCCAGGCCACCGTAGGTCTTGGCCTGAGTCAGCAAGTCACCGAGAGAGGCGCCGAACGGACGAGTCAGGATGTAGGCGATCCAGAAGGTCAGCACCACTTTGGCTCCCATCCGCCAGGCCAGCAGCGTCGCCGCAATCAGCGCGCCGAATATCACCGCACCGACGGTGAAGCCCAGCCCCAGCGCTTCCGTTGCCAAGTCCCCGGCGGCAGTGCCCAGGGCGAAGGTGCACAACACCGTGGACCAGTAAAAAAGCTCGCGCCGCGGTGTGTTGATTTCGCGGATCGACAGGTTGTCCTCCACCGTAAACCAGATCAGGAAATTCACGGCCAGCAACACCGAGAACACCGCGGTGCTGACGTACAGGCTGATGTCGAGCATGTCGGTCATGATGTCGGTGATCTGCGTGCCGACGATGCTCACCAGCACCACGGTCAACCAGTAGATCCAGGGCGTATACGCGGTTTTACGCATTTGAAAGAACAGCGCGCACCCGAGTAACAGCGCCATGCCGATGCTGGTCCAGCCAGCGCCGAAACCGGCATCCACCGCAAGGAAGTCGGCGCCGGTTTCCCCCACGGTCGTCGAGAGAATCTTGATCACCCAGAAGGCCAGTGTCACTTCGGGGACTTTATTAAGCCATCCGGCTTTAGCGGGATTCATGTGTGGATCGCCTCTCCTGTCCAGCGCCGAACTTGCGCTGAGGGGAAGATACGAGCCAATACTTAGCTGAGACTGAGGGTGTACACGACGCGACCGATTCACCGGCCCGCCCTGCTCCCCGGAAATTTTCCGCCGTGCCCGGTTCGATCACCTAACCTCATAGATTGTGTGATCAACGAGAACCGGCCCCTCTCATGCGCAACACATTGAAGTCATTGTTTTTTGTCGCGCTGACCGTGCTTGTTCCGGGCGGTTCGGCGCTGTGGGCGGCGGATTTACCGGCGCCCACAGCGACCACTGCGGCACCGCTGGTGGAAGTCTCACAAAGTGATCTGCAAGCCCTGCAAATGCGCCTCGACGGGCTGAAGCAGCAGATTTCCGCCGCCAACAACTACAACCAGCTCGAAGGCCCGCAAGACCGGGTACAGACGTTCATTCTGGACATTGATCGGTTATCGGCGGCGTTGTTGCCGCAGCAAGCTCAATTGACGGTGCAACTGGGGGTGCTCGGCGCAGCGCCGGATACGCAGATCGCCGCCGAACAAGCGGAAATCGCCGCACAACGGGCGATGCTCAGCGAACAGAAAAACAAGGTCGACGCCACGCTCAAAAGCCTTGCCGCGCTCAAACAAAGCGCGGCTGATCTGATCACGCAAATCGCCGGCATCCGCCGCACGCTGCTTGAAAGCGAATTGACCCTGCGCACCGACAGCATACTGAGCCCGGACTTCTGGTCGCCATTGGTGTCGCCAGAGCCGGATGACCGTCAGCGCCTGAATTTTTTCATCAATCAGGTGAACCTCACCTGGGCCACGGTCTGGGCGCCCGGCCAGCGGTTTTTCACCTGTGTGCTGGTGCTGCTGGCGCTGGCTTTCTGGACGCTCGGCCGCCGACTCGCCGAGCGCGGCCTGACCTGGCTGTGCATCCACCGCATGCCGGAGGGGCGCCTGCGCCGCAGCGCGCTGGCGTTCGCTTCGGCGCTGGCGACCCTTGGCACCACGGCCATCGCCCTGCACCTGCTGTTTTACGCCTGCACCCGCCACGAACCGCTGACGCCGGTGCTGCAGACTTTTTCCGAGGAATTCGAAAAAGCAGTCTATGCCTGCGTCCTGATCACCGCGTTGAGCCGCGCACTGCTGTCGACCAAACATCCCTCGTGGCGGCTGCCGGCGATTGCCGACCCGGTGGCGCTGGCCCTGAGACCCTATCCAAGGATTCTCGCGGCCATCCTCCTAGTGTTGGTGACGCTGGTGCAGGTCAGCAATGCCACCGGTATGAGCAGCCAGATCGTGATCGCTCAACGTGGGGTGATTGCCATCGTGGTGATCGTGATTCTGGTGCCGCTGCTGTTGCGCGTCGGCAGAGTGCGCAAGGCGTTGATCAGCGCCAATGAACCGGAGGCCGGCAGCACATTTGCCGGGGCGATCTACAGCATCGCCACGGTGTGCATGTGCGTGTCGGCGCTGGCTCTGCTCACCGGCTATGTGTCGCTGGCTCGTTTCGTCACCTATGAATTGGTCTGGGCCTATATCGTGTTGGCCGGGTTCTATTTGCTGGTGCAGGTGGTCAAGGACGCCTGCGAATATCTGTTCTCGCCACGCTACTCGGCCGGCAAGACCATCAAGCAGACCCTGGGCTTGGGCGACCGGCGGCTGGAGCAGATTTCGATTGTGCTGTCCGGTGCCAGCCGCGCCGGGCTGCTGTTGCTGGCGGTGATTACCCTCTTCGTCGGCGGCATCGGCACCACGTTTGGGCAGTTGACCAGCAATGTCCTCGGCATCCTTGGCGGCGCCGGGTTGCGCAAGCTGAACATCGTCCCCGCGCATTTGATCAATGCGGTGCTGGCACTGCTGATCGGCATCTACCTGATCCGCGCCCTGCGCCGCTGGCTCGACAACGAATTCCTGCCCAAGACCGACATGGACCCGGGCATGTGCGCGTCGCTGAGTACGCTGTTTTCCAACATCGGTTATGCCACGGTCATCCTCCTGACGCTGTCGTCGCTGGGCGTGCGCTGGACCAATCTGGCGTGGATCGTCAGTGCGCTGTCGGTGGGGATCGGCTTCGGCCTGCAGGAGATCGTCAAGAACTTCGTTTCCGGGCTGATCCTGCTCACCGAGCGCCCGGTGAAGGTCGGCGACCTGATCAGCATCAGCGGCGTCGAAGGCGACATCCGCCGAATCAATGTGCGCGCCACGGAAATCCAACTCAGCGACCGCTCCATCGTCATCGTGCCCAACTCGCAACTGATCTCGCAGAACCTGCGCAACGTCACCCTCGGCGGCAGCGCCCAAGGGGTGGCAAGCCTGGAGCTGATGTTCCCGCTGGACATCGACCCCGAACAGGTCAAGGAACTGCTGCTGAACACCTACCGCGAAAACGAAAACATCCTCGACAAACCGGCGTCGTACGTGCGCTTCAGCAAACTCTCGCCGGATGGCATCACCTTGACGGTAACAGGCTACGTCGGCAGCCCGCGGATAGTTGGCGGGACCAAGAGTGATCTGTTGTTCGAGATACTCAAGCGGTTGGGGGATGCGGGGATTGCGTTGGCGAAACCGTCAGCGACGTAATCCTCCTTGCAAGAGTTGCGGCACGCTGCGATCTGTCGATCTTGAATCCAAACATCAAAAGATCACAGCCTCGTTGCAATCGACTGAGCCTGCAGGCTTTTGTGCCGCATATGGATTCTGGCAAGGTATGAATTTATTTATGCCAGTACGCGAAATCGCCAATTTCACTTATGCGTCACCAATCCCTAGCCTCTCGCCAAATTCCTTCTTGAGCGAGGCTCCCATGCCCTTTGTCATCTACATCTTTACCCTCAGCGCCTTTGCCTTGGGTCTGGCCGAATTCGTTCCGATCGGCCTCACCGACGTCATGGCTCGCAGTCTCGGCGTCGACGTCGAGGCGACCGGGGCAACCATCACTGCGTATGCCTTGGGCGCCACTTTCTCAGCACCGGTCTTCAGTGCATTGACCGCAAGTTGGTCGCGCAAGAACGTAATGCTGGTGACCGCTCTGGTATTCACCGTCGGCAGTCTCGCCGCGGCGTTTGCAACCTCGCTGACCTTGATGCTGGTAGCGCGATTCATCGCCGGCATGGGACATGGCCTGTTCCTGGCGGTGGCTTCAAGCACCGCGGCGCGTCTGGCCGGGCCGGGTCGCGCAGGGAGCGCAGTGGCAGTGGTGTTTGGCGGGTTTACCCTGGCGATGGCGATTGGCGTGCCTGTCAGCACCTATCTGGGTGGCGTAATGTCGTGGCGCGTGGTGCTGGCGGCGATTGCCGTGTTCGGAGCGATAGGTTTCTTCGGTTTGCTGTTCGGCATGCGCGATCCGCTACCGACTGCTTCCGACGGCAGCTCGGCGTTACACAGCCTTAAAGCGCTGCTCAACGGCAAGTTGCTGGCCGGCGCCTTGGTCACTGTGCTCGGCTACGCCGGTTCGTTCGTCGCCTACACCTACATCGCGCCAATGCTGACTGAAGTCACTCATACCACGGCCGCCACTGTCGGCGTGTTCATGTTGTTGTACGGCGCGATGGCAGCCATCGGCAATGTACTGGGCGGCAAACTGACCGATGCCTGGGGAGTGGATCGCGCCAGCGCCACATTGATTGCCGGGATCGTAGGGGTGACAGCGGGCATGTGGGGCTTTTCCGGTTCGCCGTGGATGATGGGCTTGCTCGTCGGCTTGTTGGGGATGTTCAGCTTTGCTGCAGTGCCGGCCTTGCAGGCCCGGCTGCTGGGAATCGCCGAACGACATGCGCCGCACGCACATGGCGTTGCGGCCGGGCTGAACATTGCCGGGTTCAACTCGGGGATCGCGCTGGGTTCGGTGCTAGGTGGCGTGACGATCAGCCAGGTGGGCCTCAGTCATGTCGGGCTGACAGGTGCGGCAGTCTCGGCGCTGGGGCTGCTTCTGGTGTTAAGTCAAATGTTCGCTACGCCGCGCTATCGCACGGCTGATAATCTGTAAGCCAACCTACATTTTCACGGGCGCCGAAGCACCATGAGCCACCTCACCCACCTGCGCACATTCCTCGAAGCGTACCGCACCAAGTCGTTCTCCAGGGCGGCGGACCATTTGGGCATCACCCAACCGGCGGCGTCGATGCATGTGCAGGCGCTGGAGGCGCTGGTCGGCAAACCGCTGTTTCAGCGTTTGCCTCGGGGGGTGGAACCCACCGAAGCGGCGGATGAACTGGCGCGTTCGGTGGCACCGTTTCTCGATGGTCTGGAAAACAAGATCGCGTCGCTGCGTCCGGGCCTGATCAAGGGCGGCACAGTGCATCTGGTCGGCCCCTCCGACTTCCTCCATGCGCTAGTCGCCGCTCGCCTCGCACCGCTGATGGACGAAGGCTTCACCCTGCGTTTTCACACCGGTGCCAAAAAGCGCATTTACGAGATGCTCGAAGCGAAGCAGACCGACTTCGCGATCACGGCCTCCATGCCCAACGAACAATCCCACGGTTACGCCCATTTGCTCACCGAACGCCTGTTGCTGGTGTATGCACCGAGCCTCCTGGATCGCCTCGGCAAAGACCCGAATCAAGCACAACTCAAGCAAGTCCCGCTGATCGCTTTCGATGAGGATCTGGCGCTGGTTCGGCCACTGTGGACTTCAATGTTTCAGGTCGCTCCGCAACTGCAAGCGGCGCTGACGATTCCCGACCTGCGGATCATCAAGGAGCTGGTGCTCGGCGGCCACGGCTGGAGCGTGCTGCCGGACTACCAGTGCGCCGACGCCATCGCTGACGGTCGGCTGATTTCACCGACACCGCCCAGCGAGGCACCGGTCAATGTGCTCTATCTGGTGTGGAGCAAAAGCGTGATGAAAAGCCCGAGCCTGCTTTACGTGCGTGACTATTTGCTCGCTGCATTCAGCGCCTCAGGCCGGCGCCCAGCGCCGATGTAGCCACCGCGCAAACGCATCCAGGGCAAAGCCCAGCACGCCAATCAGCAGCACCATCGCCATCAACTCCGAATACGCCAGTCGATCTCGCGTATCGAGAATGAAGTAGCCCAACCCCGCGCTGACTCCGAGCATTTCGCACGGCACCAGCACGATCCACAGAATGCCGATCGACAGCCGCACTCCGGTCAGCACATGGCCGAGTACGCCGGGCAGGATCACTTTGCGCAGGGTTTCCCAACGAGTGGCGCTGAGGCTGCGACTGAGTTGCAGCCAGCGCGGGTCGAGCTGGCGCACGCCGGCCACGGTGTTGAGCAGGATCGGCCATACCGCAGCGAAGGTCAGCAGGAAGTAGATCGGCTGATCACCGACGCCCAGCAGCATCACCACCACCGGCATCCACGACAACGGTGAGATCATCCGCAGAAACTGAAACGCCGGCGTGGTCGCCGCCTCCAGATGTCGGTAGCTGCCGATCATCAGGCCCAGCGGCACGCCGATCAGCAACGCCAGCAGCAGGCCGACCACAATCCGTTTCAGGCTGACCAGCACATGCTCGTACAGCTCCGGGCGCAGCAGCAGTTCGCCGAGGCTGGCCAGCGTCGCCTCGGGTGAAAAGCGCAGCGCCAGGCTGTCGTTGCCACCGAGCAGATGCACGCCCAGCCACCACAGCAGCAACAGGCACAACAGCCCTGCTACGCCCAACAAACCGTGCACGGTCGATGAAGATCGTTGACGCATCAGAGGCTGAACTCCTCGCTGCGTTCGAAGCTTTCCGGCAGGCCGAAGGTCTGCATGCCACCCACCGCCGCAATGGCGTTGCGCACAAAGCGATCGTCCACCAGATCTTTAGCGGTTTGCTGCGGATCAAGGCTGGCGAGGAAGCCTTTATCACCCTCGATCAAGGTGTCCTTCAGACGTTTGACCAGTTCTTCGGTGTAGCTGGGGAACGGGTACGGCTGAAAGTCGATGCGCTGCTCGTCCCACTGGCTGTGCTGGATCGCGCCGCTGGCCAGGTATTGCTCGCGGTCGCTGGTGGCCGGCGACAGCACCCGGTCGAGCACCGGTTGCGCGTGCGGGGTGTAGCGATTGGCGCCGTCCTTGGACAGTAGTTTCGCCGCCTCGGCGCGGTTGTCGCGGGTCCAGACCTGCGCCTTGACGATCGCGTTGACCACTTTCTGCGACCACTCGGGACGGTTGTTCAGATCCTGCTCATGCATGAACACCACGCAGCAGGCGTGATTGCGCCAGACGTCGCCGGTAAAGCGCTGCACGCGGCCGACCTTGAGCTCCTCGGCCAGGGCGTTGAACGGCTCGGCGACGATGTAGCCGGCGATGCGTTTGCTCGCCAGGGCCGGCGGCATATCCGACGGCGGCAGCACCAGCAGATTGACTTCGTTCGGCGCCAGCGCGGCGCTCGCCGATTTGCTCACCGGCACCAGTCCGTGGTCGCGGAACAGTTGCTGCACCACCACGTTATGAATCGAGTACCAGAACGGTATCGCCACCGATTGCCCACCGAGTTGCTTGACCTCGGTGATGCCCGGCGCCACGGTCAGACCCGAGCCACCAACGTGGTTCCACGCCACGACCTTGGCCGGCACCTTGCTGCCGTAGCGCGCCCACACCGTCATCGGCGACAGCAGGTGAATCACGTTGACCTGTCCGGAAATGAACGCCTCGATCACCTGCGCCCAACTGCGCAGCAGCACCGGGCGTTCAGCCTGAATACCTTCGGCCTCGAACAGGCCATTGTTGTGTGCGACCAGCAACGGCGTGGCGTCGGTGATCGGCAGATAACCGATGCGCACTGGCGCGTTCGGCTCGGCAGCGGCGCGCGCGCTGAGGCTGTTGAGCAGCGGCAACGCACCGCCGGCAGTCAGCAGCGCGCTGAGTTTGAGGAAGTCACGACGTGTGTGAGTGAAGTCGTCCAGGCACATGGTCAATCTCCGACGTAGCGGGCACAGGTTGAGTGAGGGAGTTGCGGCTCGCCCGCCGAAGGGTTTTGAGGATGTCGATGCGCAGCGCGCCCAGTTCTTCGACCAGCTCGGCACGCGGCTGAGGCAGGTCGATGCGCCACTCGCCGAGGATGTGCGCCGGGCTGTTACCCAGTAGCAGAATCCGCTCGGAAAGCAGCAGGGCTTCGTCGATGTCGTGGGTGATCAACACGGCTGCGGTGTGGTGCTCGGCAATCAGTTGCAGGAGCAACTGCTGCATGTCAGCGCGGGTGATTTCATCCAGCGCGCCGAACGGTTCATCGAGCAACAGCACCTGCGGCTGCCGCGCCAGACAGCGGGCCAACGCGGTGCGTTGGGCCATGCCGCCGGACAACTGCGCCGGGTGCTGCGACCGCGCATGTTCTAGGCCAACCGCGGCAATTGCGTGGTCGATCCGCGCCTTGCGCTGCTCGGCCGTCAGGTGCGGCTGGCGGGCGAAGTCGAGGCCGAAGGCGACGTTCTTTTCCAGAGTCAGCCACGGCAACAGGCTCGGGTCCTGAAACGCCACCGCCACCCGTGGATGCGCGCCGGTCAGTGGCTCGCCAAGCAGGCTCACCCGGCCCTGTTGCGGCGCCTGCAAACCCGCCAGCACTCGCAGCAGACTGGATTTGCCGACACCGCTGGGGCCGAGAATGGTCACCACTTCACCGGGCTGCAATTGCAGGTCGAAGTGTTCCAGCACGGTGTGCCAGTCCTGCTCTCGCGGGTAGCCGAGGCTGATGCCGTGCGCCTCCAGCAGCGGCGCAGTCATGCCGTCGCTTCCCGTTTCTGCCGCTGCAATTCGGCGCGCAGTTGCACCAGGCTTGGGGTGACAATCGGCACGAACGCCGACTCGCGCCAGCGCCGGGCGAAACCGCTGCCGTGCTCGGTCAGATAGGCTTTGCCGCCGCTGGATTGCAGTTCCAGTTGCACGGCGTTGGCGGCGGATTCGGCCAGCGCGATGCGGATCTGGAATAACGCACCCGGCTGGGTCAGGAAACGTCCGTCGTGCAGGCCCTGCTTGAGCGCATCGACGGTCTGCGCCAGTAGCTCGCGTTGTTCCTGCAACGGCTCCAGCAGGATCGAGCGCCCGTCCTGCAAATGTCCTTCGACCTCGGTCAGTGCCCGTCGCGCCAGACCGATCGCCATACCGCATTGCAGACCGAGAAACGCCGGGCGTACCGCCGGCAGAAACTTGCGTGCATCTTCATGCAGCAACCATTCGCGTCCGACCGCCACTTGCGCGAAATCGATCGCAGCCGTGTTACTCGATTGCAGCCCCATCAGTTGCAGGTCGGCGGAACGTTGCACACCAGCAGCGTCATCCGCAATCGCCAGCACGAACGGCGAGCCGCCCTCCTCGTGCTCGATTGCCGCTGCCACCACAAAACCGCTTTTGCGCAGATTGGTGACCCAGTGCAGGCGCCCGTTCAAGGTCCAGCCGTCTGCGGTGTGGGCGGCGCGCACTTGCAATGCCTCGATGCCGGACAGGTACTTCATCGCGTTGGACAAACCGGTGGCTCCGGCCAGCTCTCCACTGAGCAGTGACGGCAGCAGTTTTTCCCTCAGCGCAGCGTTGGGACTGTGCAGCAGGTATTCGATAAAGGCCCGTTGGCCCCAGAACACAAACGCCGCCGCCAGTGAATGGCTGGCGACAGCGGCCAGGGTTTCCACGGCATCACTGACGTGACCGCCGCTGCCGCCCAGCGCCGGGTTGATGCCGACGCGCAGCACCTGAGCCTGCGCCAATTGCGTCAGCACCTGCTGCGGATCGCCGTCGCCCACATCCAGTGCCTGGGCGTTGTGTTCCAGCCATTGAATCAATGCCGGATTGAGCATGTCGTTTTTCTCCTTTTTACGCAGCCGCATCAACCATAGACGACGCTGCCGGAACCGCTGGCCGATTACGCGCGATATGGGGCCAGCTCGGGGTTGAGCGGCGTGTCGGCGAATACGTTGGCGAAGTTGCACAGGGTCGCCAGGCTGATGCCGAGAATCACTTCCAGCGCATTGCCTTCGGTGTAGCCCGCGGCCTTGAACTGGTTGAAGGTCTGATCGCTGACCTTGCCCCGGGTGGCAATCACTTCGCGGGCAAACGCGGCCAGGGTTTCCAGTTTTTCCACGGGGACAGTGGCTTTTTCACGCAGCGCACTGACCACTTCCGGCGGCAGTTTTGCCTTATTCAGCGCGACAGCGGTATGACCTGCGACACAGAAATCGCAACCATGGTGGGTCGCCGCAATCAGTTGCACCACTTCGCGCTCGGCGAGGCTGAGTTCGGACTTGCCATTGAGCGCCGATACCGTAACGTAGGTTTCCAGCGCGGCCGGGGCATTGGCCAGCACGGCCAGCAGGTTCGGAATGAATCCGGAGTTTTTCTGCGCATTTTCCAGAAACGGTTTAGCGGCTTCGGGAGCGCTTTGCACGGTGTGTAGAGTAAGACGCGACATGGAGTGGACTCCTGCTGTTGAGTGTCCGGCCAGTCTGTTGGTTATAAAAATTTCGTTCCATATTCTAAAGTAGCGATTACTTGCTCCTGAGTGTTTCCATTAGATGATTTCGTCCAGCCCACTGGTTGATTGGTTATTAGAAAGCCTCGAACTCGACGCCAGTCTGTTTCACGTCGGCCGCTATTGCGGTGGTTGGCACGCCAGCACCCATGGGCTGGCGCGCGCAAGTTTTCACTTGATCGTGCAGGGCCGCTGCTGGCTGCACATTGACGGGCAGGAGCAGCCAATTCCGCTGAACACCGGGGATGCAGTGTTCCTGCTGCGGGATCTGAATTACCGCCTCTCCAGCGCCGAAGAGGCGAGCATCGCCCAGACGCTGCCGCGCATGGCCATGACCGCGCTCGACAGTCAGGCGCAGGACGGTGTCGGGCTGGTTTGCGGGTTCTTTCATTTCAAGTCGGGATTGTCATCGCTGATCATCGAAGGCTTGCCGGACTGGATCATCCTGCGCGCGGGCGATCCTTCTTCGAGCGCGGCGCGAGCCTTGTTCGAGTTGATCCTGCAAGAGTGCGAACGCCTGCCGGCGCCCTCCTCGGCGCTGCTCGAACGCCTGAGTCATCTGCTGTTTTTGTACGTGTTGCGCCAGCAGATGGCCGACAACCAGAGCCTCGGCGGCCTGGTGGCATTGGCGCGCAATCCGCAGTTCGCGCCGTTGCTGGATCAGTTGATCGAACAACCGCAATTGCCGTGGTCGCTGGAGAGCATGGCGGCGAGTATCGGCCTGTCGCGCTCGGCGTTTTTCAAACGCTTCAATGAGCTGGCCGGGCAGTCGCCGGGGCAAGTGCTGCTGGCGTTGCGCATGCGGCATGCCTGCCAGTTGCTACGGGCCAATCACACGGTGGAGCAGGTGTGCGCGGCGGTGGGCTATCAGTCGATCGCCGCGTTTACCCGGGCGTTTGCCAAGTCGGTGGGGGTGCAACCGGGAGCTTATCGCAAGCAGCATGAAGGGCGCTGAGCGGCATATTTATTTATGCCTTGATGGCGCGTTTTTCAGAGTCGATCAAGGGATCAGTGCACGCCACCAAACCTGTGGGAGATTCTATGGTTGAGGGATAGCCCTCAACCGGCCTTCGGTTGATATTCGCTTTGCCCCTTGAGCAGAGCGAATACCACCCGCGCAAGCTTTCGAGCCAGTATCACCAGTGCCTGTGTCGTGCTGAAGCCTCGGGCTCTTTGCTCCTCGTAGAAGCCTTTCCAGGCTGGCGTACGACTGGCCGACATGGCTGCGTTATGCAGCAGTCGACGAGCTTCCGGATCTCCACGCTTGGTCAGGCTTCGGCGACCATCCTTCTGCCCCGACTGTGACACTCGCAAATCCATCCCCAAAAACGCGATGAATGCATCTGCATTCCTGAAATCACCCCGTTGAAACGCAACAATCAAACGGGCTCCAGTCAGAAAACCAACGCCTTCGACTTTCGTGCATCGCTTCAGTTGGGCAAGCAAACCGGCTTCTTTCAACTGCTCGTTGATCATCTTCTCGACCAATGTCTCAAGCCTCTGCATTGAGGCCACTTGCTCGGCAAACGCGCTTTTAAGCAGCGGCTCATTTTTCCAACTTTGCACCAAGCCAACGCGCGCCTGAACCAGCGCTGCGCGACGACGAAAAAGGCTCAAGAGTCCGCGATACAGCGGCGATGGCGGAATCCAGGGATGCAGTTCTTCGTATTCATTTTTCAGATAACGGGCGAGCAGTTTTGCGTCCAGCGCGTCGGTTTTAGCGCGAACATTCACTCCTTTGCGGTAATGACTCAGCTCGTAGCCACCGACCATGTAAATCGTGCACCCGGCTTCATGGGCCAGATCGGCGAACGCCAAGTGATAGATATTGGTCGATTCGATGGCCAGATCAACCGGTGCAGGCAAGGCTTTCAGCCATTTCTCTATCGCTGCCTTGTCATTGGAAATAGTCTCGAACAGATCCAGCTCGGCCTGATAGATGACCAGCTCATTCTTGGCGACATCCACGCCCACGATTGGCTTGGAAACAGAAACCGACATTGCCATTGAACACCCCCCGAGATATGGTTTTGAACACTTGAAGGGATCACCCAGGGGCGCAGGCTTGTTCCTATCGTCGGTCTAGCCAGAAGCATTCTTTATCGGCGCTTGGGTGAAAGGAGGAGGAGCGAAATCTCCCACGGATCTGTACTGCGTCAACAGTCAGAATCTGGCTTTGTCCCTCCTCCTCCCTTCAAGTCCCAGCATACAAGCTGGCTTGCCAGCGATGACGTTGGTACATCCAACATCTTCGTTGACTGAACCGGCGCTTTCGCGGGCAAGCCCGCTCCCACAGTGGATGGTGTCGATCAGCGGATCTGTGCACACCGCAAAACCTGTGGGAGCTGGCTTGCCAGCGATGACGTTGGTACATCCAACATCTTCGTTGACTGAACCGGCGCTTTCGCGGGCAAGCCCGCTCCCACAGTGGATGGTGTCGATCAGCGGATCTGTGCACACCGCAAAAACCTGTGGGAGCTGGCTTGCCAGCGATGGCGTTGGTACATCCAACGTCTTTATCGACTGAACCGGCGCTTTCGCGGGCAAGCCCGCTCCCACAGTGGATGGTGTCGATCAGCGGATTTGTGCACACCGCAAAAACCTGTGGGAGCTGGCTTGCCAGCGATGACGTTGGTAGATCCAACATCTTCATTGACTGAACCGGCGCTTTCGCGGGCAAGCCCGCTCCCACAGTGGATGGTGTCGATCAACGGATCTGTGCACAGCGCAAAAACCTGTGGGAGCTGGCCTGCCAGCGATGGCGTTGGTAGATCCAACATCTTTGTTGACTGAACCGGCGCTTTCGCGGGCAAGCCCGCTCCCACAGTGGATGGTGTCGATCAGCGGATCTGTTTACACCGCAAAACCTGTGGGAGCCGGGCTTGCCCGCGAAGGCGGCGGTACATTGAGCATCCAGGACTCGTTGGTTTCTTATTCCATTAATCAACCAACAAACCACTTTTTAATCTTTTATCGCTATTAAGCTCGCCCCTTATAATTGCGCGTCTGCACTTAACTCATAAAAAGGGATGTTCCATGCAAAGACGCCTTTTACTGGCTGCACTGTTTGTCGCTGTCGCCGGGTGCGCCAGTCCTCCTGCTGTTTCGGTGCATACCAAAGACCCCGCCAGTTCGACCCTGCTAGGCGATGCCACACGACCGGCGCAGGCGCAGTGGATCCGCACCGAGCTGTACTTCTCGGTGGGCACCGTGGATGGCAAGGAAGGCGCAGTCAGCCCGGCGCGCTGGCGCGAGTTTCTCGACACGGAAGTGACGTCGCGGTTTCCCGACGGTTTCACCGTGTTCGATGCCTACGGACAGTGGCGTGATCATGGGGCGAAAGAGCCTGAGCGGCTGAGCACCAAGGTGATCGTGATCCTGCACGAGAACAATCCGCAGAACGCCGGTAACATCGAGGCGATTCGTCTGGCGTACAAACGCATTACCGGGGATCTGTCGGTGCTGCGTCTGTCGCAACCGGCCGACATATCGTTCTAATCGTTCATCTGTCCGAGAGCTTGCCGAGGCGTCGACGCCAGGCGGCTCGATCCCGCCAGCAGCAGCGCGCCGACCAGCAACACGCCAATCCCCAGAAATGCGCCCCACCCCACCACCGTCACGCTCGAATAGAGCATGTACAGGCACAGCCCGAAAAACAGCAGCGGCAACAGCGGATACAACGGCACCTTCACCGGCCTCGGCACCTTGGGAAAGCGCCGGCGCAGGATGATCAACGCCAGGCTGCTGAAGCTCAGAAACAGCCAGTACACCGGGGTCAGGTACTCGACCATGGTGTTGAAGCCGCTCTGGGTGAAACTGCCGAACAGCACCAGCAACAATGCCACCGCGCCCTCCGCCAGCAAGGCCTTGCGCGGCACGCCGTCGCGTTCGTCCCACTCGCCGAAACGACGCAACTGCGGCACATCGCGGGCCGCGGCGTAAGTGGTGCGCGCGCCGACCAGCAAGGTCGAGTTGATGCTGGCGATGGCCGCGATGCCGACCATCAGCAGAATCAGCAGCACCCCCGGCGCACCGAATGCACGGTTCAACAGTTCCACGGCCGGTGCGTTGCTCGCTGCCAGTCCAGCGAAACCCAGGCCTCGAACGAACGCCCAGTTCAGCGCCAGATAAATCGCCATCAGCAGCGTCAGCGCACCGAGCATGGCGATGAATATTCCACGTCGACCATCGCGCACTTCCGCCGACAAGGTCGCCGCATCGCTCCAGCCGCCGAACGCCAGAAACACGAAAATCATCGCTGCGGAAAATCCGGCCATACCGGTGTTTTCCGGCGTGACCGAAACGCTCGGTGGCGGTGCTTCAATCCCCTGCCACGCCAGCCACACACCGGCGCTGGCAATGCTCAAAAAGCCCAGCGCCAACAGGCCCACCAATAAGGTCTGAGTGATGAAACCGATGTGCTTGCCGGTGAGATTGAGCAGCACCAGCGCGGCGATCACCCCGCCGGCAAACAGCCCCGAGCCGTATCGACCGAGCGGCACCACGGCGTTGACGTAATCGGCAAACATGAACGCCGACAAGGCGATCCAGCCGGTATGCATCACCGAGAAGCGCGACCAGGCAAACAGGAAGCCCATGCGCTCGCCATAGGCCGTGCGCAGAAAGTGATAGTCGCCGCCCGGGTGCGGAAATGCGCTGGCCATTTCGGCGAAACACAAGGCCCCGCTCATCGACGCGAGACCGCCGAGCACCCAGACCCAATAGAAATATTCCGGCCCGACGTTCAGCGCCACGGTCGGCGCGGTTTTCAGGATGTCGGTGGTGATCACCATGCCCAGCGTGATCAGCAACGCCTGCAGCACCGGCAGATGGCGCTTGGGGCCGTTGGAGTGATTCATGGAGAGTTCCGCAAAAAGTCCGCCATCCGTGGCGGATCGGCTCAGAAGCCGTAGGTGGCGCTGGCGTAGTAGTACGCGCCGTTGGTGCCGATCGGCGACAGCACGTCATACGGCAGGTTGCCGCCGTAGTTGATCGCCGAGCCGGAGCGTTCCGGGTAATTGTCGGTGAGGTTGTTGCCGCCCAGGGCGACGCTGAATTTCGGGGTGAATTTGTAGGTCACCTCGGCGTCCAGTTGCCACACCGCGCCGTAGGTCTGCTCCGGTTGCGAGTCGCCGAAATCGAACACCCGAGTAGTTTCGCCCTGACGGGTCAGACGCCCGAGCAGACCCCAATGTTCGCTGGCCCAGTTGGCGGAAAACACGAAACGATCCTTGGGTGCGGCATCGGTCAGGGTGTTGGTTTCTTCAACGCCGACCAGTGCATCGTTGCCGATACCCAACGCCGTCAGTTGCGATGGCGTGCCTTTGGTACTGGTGACTTTGGTGTGGTTGTAGGTGTACGCGGTGGTCAGGCCCAACGTCCCTTCATACAGTGGCTGGTGATAGTTGAGCACCAGTTCGGCGCCGTGGGTGCTGGTGTCAGCGGCGTTGGTGAAGAAGTTCACGTCATGCACTCCGGCCACGCCGAAGTTGTCGTTGATGTATTGCTCCATGGCGTCGCTGCCGATGCGCTGCGACAGGGTGATGCGGTCCTTGACGTCGATGCGGAACACATCGAGCGAGGCATCGAAGCGTTCGTTGAGCTGAAAGGTCAGGCCGAGGCTGAAGTTCTTCGAGGTTTCCGGATCGAGCTTTTGCGCACCCAGCGCACGCGCGATCGGGTCGTTGACCGAAAGCACGCGAATATCGGTGAGCGTGCCGCCTTCGCCAAAGTTGCTGGTGGTGTTCTGGAACCCGCTCTGCGCCAGCGACGGCGCGCGGAAGTTGTTCGACACCGCACCGCGCAGCGCCCACTGCTCGGTCAGTTTGTAGCGACCACTGAGCTTGCCGGTGAGTTTGCTGCCGGCATCGTCGTAATGTTCCCAGCGGGTGGCGGCGTCGACGAAGAAGCGCTCGGTGAGATCGCCCGACAACTCGGCGTAAGTCGCGAACACGTTGCGGTCCAGGTCCGACTCTTCGCTGGGGCGCAGACCGTTGGCGCCATCAGCGCCGGAGCCAATGTAGGAGGCCTCGTCACCCGCGTAGGTCAGGTAGTTTTCGTAGCGATATTCGCCGCCCAGCGCCAGCACGAACGAGCGTCCGCCCAAGCGCAGCTCGCGGCTGAAATCGAGGTTGGTGGTGGTCTGGCGCAGCTCGTAATCGCCGGTGTCGAACTTGGTCGGCGAGTCCTCGCCGAGGCTGACGTTGAGGGTGCGGCGGGTGGATCCGTCGAAGCGGTTACGGCCATGGGTAACGCTGCTGTCGAAGTCCCAGTCTTCGCCGATCATTCCTTTGAAGCCGGCGGTGGCGGAAATGTCCTTGTTGTCGCCCAGCGACTGCGGCAGGTAGCCGTTGGGGTAGAACTGCGGTTGCTCGTAGGGGTAGCGATAGAACTCGGCGCCAGTGGTGTGGCGCTGGTTGTAAGTGCCGAAGCTGTAGGCTTTGCCGCCGGCCAGCGGCAGCTCGCTGTTGAACCACAGATTGACGTCCCGCGCCAAGCCATCGCCCATCACATAGTTGCGCTGGTCGGGGGTATCGGCAAAGCCATCGAAACCGGCGCGGTTGGTCGGGTTGCGATTTTTGTACTCGGTGCCGCCACGAATGAACCCGCCCTCTTCGCCCAGGCGCGTGCCGATCTTGGCAGTGGTCACGCTGTTCTGGCCGTCGGTGGTGGTTCTGCCGATGGCGTCCTGATGGGTGTGAAACGCGCCGTAGCTGGTGGACACTTCGCCGCCCTCGGGCGCGTCGTCGAGGATGATGTTGATCACCCCGGCAATCGCGTCGGAACCGTATTGCGCGCCGGCGCCATCGCGCAGCACTTCGATGCGTTTGATCGCACTGATGGGGATCGAGTTGAAGTCCACTGGTGCCGTGCCGCGACCGATTTTCGACGAGTCGTTGACCACCGCTGAAGTGTGGCGACGCTTGCCGTTGACCAGCACCAGCACCTGGTCCGGACTCATGCCGCGCAACTGTGCGGCGCGCACATGGTCGGCTCCACCGGAGTTGGACTGACGCGGCATGCTGAACGATGGCAGCAACGTTTGCAGCGCCTGACCCAACTCACCGTCGGCCGCGCCGGTGGACTTGAGGTCGGCGGCGGTCAACACGTCAACCGGCACCGGAGAATCCAGCACCGTGCGAGCAGTGCCACGGGTGCCGGTGACCAGCACGGTACCCAACCGTGTGTCATCGTCAACGCGTGAGGAAGCGTCTTCGGCTTGCGCCGGAAGTTGCCAGATCGCACCGACCACCGCGATGGCCAGTAATGAACGGGAACGCTGATACATGGGACAGCTCCTTTATCGCAGCTAATACCCGGCCGTCGCCGACAATAAGGGTTCGGCAATCAATGCACGGCAATGTCTGCTGTAGTTTTAGAAATCAGGAAGGCGGTGAAGGCTGGTTAAACGTTTTGAGTTGGTTAAGCGCAGAATCCCCAAAGTTAGTTATTTCCCCTTGAACACCGATGCTAGACGGGCTGAGGCTTGCCGTAAAAGAACCAATAACACTTAGGTTAGATCGGGCTGATTAACTGTATTTAGTCCAACACAAGTGTTGCCAGAACAACAGTAGCTCAACTAAGCAGCAACTAACTCAAGCATGAATGTTGCACCTTGTGGGAGCGGGCTTGCTCGCGAAAGCTATCGTTCAGTCGCCGAAAATATCGACTGGGCTGGCCCCTTCGCGAGCAAGCCCGCTCCCACAGGTTGATCGGGGTGAACGCATTGCTTTCATCCACCGCAGATCCAATGTGGGAGCGGGCTTGCTCGCGAAGAGGCCAGTCCAATCACTCGAGATGTTGCCTGCAGACAAGCACAAAACCTCAGTCGAATTCCTTTTCCAGCCAGGCATCCGCGGCGATGTCCAGGGCCTGCGCACTGAAGCGTTGTTCCGCAAACGGATCAGCGTGCAGGTGAAAGCCGTTGCGCTCCCAAAACCCGGGTTGTTCTTCGTCGACAAACTCCAGACCGCGCAGCCATTTGGCACTTTTCCAGAAGTAGCGCCCGGCGACCACCAGTCGCAGCGGCCAGCCGTGCTGGGCGGTCAAGGGTTGGCCGGCGTAGTGGGTGGCGAGCAGGCTGTCCGGGTGCAGCAGGTCGTCCAGCAACAGGTTGGTCTGGTAATCGTGATCGGCGTGGGCCATGACAAAACGTGAAGCGGGCTGGATCCCGAACTCGCTCAGCAGATCCTGCAGATGCACCCCGCTCCATTGCGTGTCGAACTTCGACCAGCGTGTCACGCAATGAATGTCACATTGCAGCTCGCGCTGCGGCAACCTTTGCAGGTCAGCAAAACTCAACTCGACGACACGTCCGACCTTGCCGAACAGGCGCAGTGACCAGGTTGCCAATTCATACTCCGGCACCGTGCCTTCGTGGAGAATCGGGAAGCGCTCCGTCAACACCTGCCCCGGCGGCAAGCGTTGACCAAGCGCCGGGTCAGCCTTGGGTGCGCGGCTGTTGCGCAAGCGCATGGCTTTGTTGTGCATATTCACTCCCAAACGCGTCACCCGGTGATAACGGCTGCATTCAGTTCGCCACAGGAATCCACTCGGCCCGCGCCACATTGGCGGTATCGCCGAACGCCGGGAGTTTCTGCGCTAGGTCGCGGACGTTTTTCACGTCCAGATCGAGCAACTGCTGACGGGTGATCAGGGTCGGTGGAACCAGCACTTGATGCCCAGGATTTTCGCCCGCAATCAACATCGCCAGACTGCGCACGCTGATCGCCCCCGCCACTTGCGGATTGACCGCTGCGGTCGCCGCCCAGGCGCTGTCCGGTTCTTTCATGATCTGAATGTCGGCGGTGGAAATGTCGGCGCTGTAGATCTTCACCTTGCGCCCCAGCCCGGCCTCGTCGACAGCGATTTTCGCGCCTTTGGCGAACTCGTCGAATGGCGCGAAGATCACGCTGATATCCGGATTGGCCCGCAACACCGCGCTGGCCTGATCCGCGACCGAGTTGGCAATCGGCGGGTTGAGCGTGCCGAAACGCGCCTTCTCGATGATGCCCGGATTGGCTTTTTTAACCTGACTCCAGATCTCGTCGCGGCGCTCCATCGGCGTAAAGCCGCTGATGTACACGTAACCGGCATCGAACCGCGTGCCGTTGTCCTTCACCGCCTGATCCAGCGCCAGTCGCGCCAGTGCATGGTGATCCTGCTCGACCTGGGTCACTTGCGGGCTGTTCAGATCGACGTCGAACGCCACCACCTTGATGCCTTTGGCGATCGCCCGGTCAATCGGTCCCTTGAGGGTTTCCGCCAGGCCCAGTTGCACGATGATCCCGTCCACGCCGAGGTCGATCGCCTGATCGATCATCTCGCCCTGACTCGCCGCCTGCTGCCGCGCATCGAACACTCGTAGATTGGCCCCGAGCGCCTCGGTCTGTTTTTCCACGCCGCGCAGATAGGCCTCGGGAAAGTCCCCGGAAAACAGATAACCGACCAGCGCGATCTGCACCTGACCCTTGTCGAACGGCGCCGGAGCACCCGGCAATGCCTTGGCCTGAGCGCTCAACGCCAATGCCGAGAGCACCGCGCCGGCGAGGCAATGGCGTGCGAACTGCTTGATTGAACCGTGCATACATCTTCCTTGCAGCGACAAATGAACCGGCTCAGCGCGCCCGATGCGCGAGGCCGAAGGTGAACATCAGGGCCAGCACCAGCACCAGTCCCTTGACGAAATCCTGCGCGTAATACGGCGCGTTGAGCATGGTCAGGCCATTGAGCAGCGACGCCACCAGCAGTGCGCCGACCAACGTGCCGAAGGCATTGGGCTTCTTCGCGCCGAGCACGGCAAAACCGATCAGCGCCGCGCCGAGGGCGTCCAGCACCAGACCATTGCCGGAGCTGACATCACCCCGACCCAGGCGCGCCGCCAACAGCAATCCGCCAAGCGAGGCAAGCAATGCCGAGAGCACATACGCGAGCAGCTTGAAGCGCAGCACCGGCGCGCCTGCCAATCGTGCCGCCTGCTCGTTACCGCCAATCGCATAAAACAATCGGCCGACGCGCGTACGCTCGAGAAACAGCCACACCGCCAGCGCCACCAACGCAGTGATCAATACCGGCACCGGCACCACGTCCCACAAGCGACCGCGGCCGAGGGCGAGAAACGCCGTACTGAACGAGCCCTCGGTTTCCACGCCACTGGGCAAGGTCATGCCCACCGCAATCGAGCGCCCACCGGTGGGAATCAGTTGCACGCCGATCACCAGAAACATGCTGCCCAGCGTCGCGAGAATATCCGGCACCCGCAGCTTGACGATCAGCCAGCCATTCAGCAGCCCGACCAGTGCGCCACCGGCCAGACTGATCAGCACCGCCGGCACCGCGCCCCAGCCGAGCACCACCATCACGTAACTGGCGATCATCAGGCTCATCGCTGCCACCGCACCGATCGACAGATCAAGTCCGCCGACGGCCATGGTCAGCGTCACACCGAGGGCCAGCAGCGCGACGATCGACACCGATTGCAAGATGCTGAACAGATTGCCGACGCGCAAAAACGCCGGTTCCGCAACGCTGAAAAACACCACGATCAGCGCCAGCAGCCACAACAGGCCGTAGCGGATCAGCGCGTGCAACAGGCGCTCGGCGGGTGCCGTAGCGGACGACAACAATGAACTCGAATCAGGCACTCGCTCTGCTCCTTGGCGTGGCGTGAAAGGGATTTTCGCTACCGTCGCTGCCGGCCAGCGCGGCGACCAGGGTCGCGTGTTCAAGGCCGGCGCGCGGGTATTCGGCGACCACCGCGTGATCGCGCACCAACAGAATCCGGTCGGCGATTTCCAGGGCTTCGTCGACATCGGCGCAAATCACCAGGGTCGCGCGGCCGCCGGCACTGTCGCGCAGCAGTTGGCCGATCTCGCGGCGGGCGCGCACGTCGACGCCCTGAAACGGCTCGTCGAGGATCAACACCCGCCCTTCTCCGAGCAGCCAGCGGCCAAGCACGACCTTCTGTTGATTGCCGCCGGACAGCGCGCTCATCGGCACCTCGATGCCGGCGGTCTTGATCCCCAGCGCCGCGACTTGCGCCTCGACCGCTGCGGCTTCGGCGCGGTTGCGAATGAAACCGGCACGGGTGAAGCGCTCCAGAAACGGCAGCGTCAGGGTACGGCGCAGGGAGAAATCCGGCACCAGCGACTGACTGGCGCGATCCTCCGCTGCGAGAAACACACCGCTGCGAATCGCCGCCCTTGGCGAACCCGGCAGCCATTCCACGCCATCGAGTTGCAGGCTACCGGCCACGGCTTTGCGCAAGCCGAACAGCACTTCGGCGATCTCGCTTTTGCCGGCGCCGAGCAGCCCGGTCAGCACCACCACTTCGCCTTGGTGCAGGTCGAAATCGAAACGCCTGGAGCGCGGCAAAATCTGCAAACCGCGCACACCAAGGACTTTTCGGCCCACGCTGCCGGGCGTGTAGACATGCCCGTCCAGCGCCTGCCCGAGCATCGCCTGCACCGCTTCGGGCAACTGCCGCGCGCTGAATTCTCCGGCCAGTCGCCCATCGCGCAAGACAATGGCGCGATTCGCCACCCGTTGCAGATCGGACAAGCGATGAGAGATGTAAACAATCGCCACGCCACGGCTGCGCAAGATATCGATCAGATCAAACAGACGCTGCGCCTCGGCATCCGACAACGCCGCCGTCGGTTCATCGAGAATCAGCAGACGCGGCTGCAAGGCAAAGGCCCGCGCCAGCACCACCAATTGCCGTTCGGCCTGACCCAGGTGTTCAATCGGCTGCTCCAGCGGCAACACCAGACCCAGCCCGGCCGCGATACTCGCGGCGCGTTCGAGCAAGCGTTTGCGATTGAGCCAGAAGTCCGCGTCAGGCTTGCACAACTCATCGAGCAACAGGTTTTCCGCCACGCTCAAACCGGGCGCAATGCCCTCGTTGATCTGCTGATGCACCGCGACAATCCCGACCCGACGTGCCGACAGCGGCGAGCTGAATTGCCGGGGCTGGCCGTCGACATAAATCTCGCCGCCATCGCCGCGCTGGCTGCCGGCGAGTATCTTCACCAGCGTCGATTTGCCGGCACCGTTGGCACCGAGCAACGCCACCACTTCGGCGGGATGAATCTGCAGGCTGACGCGATCCAGTGCGCGGTTCGAGCCAAAAGTTTTGCTTAGTTCGCGCACCTGAATCAGCGGCGCGCGGGCCACGACGACACTCATAAAATTCCTTAACGTCGATGGGCCAGCGAACGTACCAGCCGGTCGCCCAGGCTCTGCACGCCCTGCACCAGAATGACCAGCACCACCACAGTGGCGACCATCACTTCATTGTTGAAACGCTGATAGCCGTAACGGATCGCCAGATCACCGAGGCCGCCACCGCCAATCACCCCGGCCATGGAAGAAAAACCGATCAGCATCACCAGCGTCAGAGTGATCCCCGCCAGCAACGCGGGCAGCGCTTCGGGCAACAGCACTTTGAAAATCACATGGCGGATGTCGCCGCCCATGGCGAGGATCGCTTCGATCCGGCCCTTGTCGACTTCGTCCAGCGCGTTCTCAACGATTCGCGCAAAAAACGGAAACGCGCCAATGGTGATCGGCACCACCGCCGCGGTGCTGCCGAGGGTGGTGCCGACCAGCAGACGCGTCAGCGGAATCAGGGCAATCAACATCACCACAAAGGGCAGCGAGCGCCCAAGATTGACCAGCGAACCCAGCGCGGCATTGAGGCGTGGCAGCGGCCACAGTCCGTCGCGCCGACTGACAAACAGCAACACCCCGAGCGGCAAACCGATCAGCAACGTGAACAGCCCGGCGAGCAAGATCATGTACAGGGTTTCGCCGGTGGCGTTGAACACCAGTTGCAGGATTTCATTCCAGTCGATGCTGCGGTTCATGGCTGCGCCGCCCGTACGCCGTATTGCTTGAGGAAGCTGAGACCGGGAATGTCGTGGCCCAGCGGCAGGCCGCAGGTGGGACGCAACGAAGTGCCGAGACTCGATTGCGGATCGGCGAGCAATCGCGGCACCGGCCCGGACTCGACCAGACGCCCGTCAGCCATGCACGCCGCGTGATCGCAGATCGACTTGACCACCTCCAGCTCATGGGTGATCAGCACGATGGTCACGCCCAGTTGCCGATTGATATCGCGCAGCAGGTCGAGAATCGACGCGGTGGTTTCCGGATCGAGCGCGCTGGTGGCTTCGTCCGACAGCAAATACGCCGGCTCGGCGGCCAGGGCGCGGGCAATCCCCACCCGTTGTTTTTGCCCACCGGACAACTGCGAGGGAAAGGCTTGCGCCTTCTCAGTCAAGCCGACCAGTTCCAGCAGCTCGCGCACCCGCACATGGCGCCACGGTTTACCGACGTTGGCGATTTCCAGCGGCACGGCGATGTTGTCGAACACGGTGCGCGAGTGCAGCAGATTGAAGCCCTGGAAGATCATGCCGATGCGCTGACGCTGGCGGCGCAGGTCGCTGGCAGACAGCGTCAGCAGGTCCACGCCGTCGATCAGGATCCGCCCGCTGTCCGGGCGTTCGAGCAGATTGAGACAGCGCAACAGGGTCGACTTGCCCGCCCCGCTGCGCCCGAGGATGCCGTAGATCGCACCATCGGGAATGCTCAGCGACACCTGATCCAGTGCCGGCGTCGGCGCCGACGGGTAGGTCTTGCTGACCTGCTCGACGACGATCATGGTTTGGCATCCACCACGGGGATCACCGAACCCTTGAAGTTATCGGTGATGTATTTCGCCACTTGCGGCGAGGTCAGGTCCTTGGCCAGTTGCGCGATGCGCGGATCGTTCTGCAGTTTCGGCGTGGTCACCAGAATGTTGGCGTACGGATTGTGCTCGGCCTTCTCCAGACCCAGCGCGTCCTTGGCCGGCACCAGTCCGGCTTCCAGTGCGTAGTTGCCGTTGATCACCGCCAGATCGACGTCGTCCAGCGCCCGGGGAAGTTGGGGCGATTCGATTTCGAGGATCTTCAGCTGTTTCGGGTTCTCGGCGATGTCCTTGGGCGTGGCCTGATCGGCCGCCGGATCGTTGAAACCGGGCTTGAGTTTGATCAACCCGTTGTCCTGTAACAGGTACAGCGCACGGCTCAGGTTGGTGACGTTGTTGGGAACCGCCACGGTGCCTTTTTCCGGCACGTCGGCGAAGCTTTTGTGCCGGCGCGAATAGATGCCCAGCGGCTCGATATGCACCGTGGCGGCCACCGCGAGTTTCTGCCCCAGCGCTTGCTCCTGGGATTTCAGATACGGCAGATGCTGGAAGTAATTGGCATCGACATCGCCATGCACCAGCAGTTCGTTGGAGTTCACGCCGTTGGGAATCTCGATGACCTTGAGCTTGAGTTGCGGATCGATTGTCTGGATGTACGCGAGAATCTGCGCGTGCGGCACCGGGTCGGCAGCCACCCGCAACGGCTCGAGTGCCTGAGCGCCGAACGAAGTCACCAGCGCGCCGAGCACGGCCAGGGTCAAACCTGCTTTCTTCAACATGAGCGGAGTCCTTGAGCGAGTGATGAATCAGGCGTTGGCGGTCTTGCGAGCCGGTGCGGCGGGCATCAGCGCATCGGCATAGAAGCGCCGGGCGACGTCGGGGTGCGAACGCAACCGACCCTTGAGGTAGTTCCAGCCGACATCGCGAAATAACGGATTGAGCGGATCACTCGCCGGGCCACGCGCTTCACGCAACAGCACGGTGGGCAACGGATACAGCGGCACCACGGCATCGAGTTGCGCGCCGAGGAAGAAGGCGATGGACAAGCGTTCGCTGCCTGCGGGCGGCGACACCACCCGATGCACTGTGGCGCGCAGATAACCGTTGGTGGCCAGCTCCAGCAGTTCGCCGATGTTCACCACCAGCGTGTTGTCGCGGGGCAGCGCATCGATCCAGTGCCCTTCCTCGACCTCCACTTGCAGACCGGCCTGCTGGTCTTGCAGCAGAAAGCTCAGGAACCCCGAATCCTTGTGCGCGCCGACGCCTTGCTGGCTCGCGTTGGCGGCCTGGCCTGGATAGCGCATCAACTTGATGTGTTCGTTGGGCTTGTCGCCGTACAACTGATCGAACGCGTCCGCCCGCAGCGACAGCGCCTGGGCAAAGGCACGCAGCAGACGCAACGCCATACGCGTCATCGCCTGTTGCCATTCGAGCAGTAGCGGTTTTAGTTCTGGCAGCGCCGCCGGCCATTGGTTGGGCCCCTGCAAGCGCGCCCACAACGGGCTGTCCGCGTCCAGCGGCAACGCTTCACGCTCGGCGCCGAGATCGAACTGTTCACGCCAGTCGGGTTGACCACGGGTGATCTCGGAAGCGGCACGGTTGTACCCGCGAAAGTGCGGCGAATTGATCATGCCGACGGCGGCCTTTTCCTGCTCGGACAAGCCGAAAAACTGCCGGGCGTGATCTTGCACCTGCTTGAGCAGTTGGCTGTCGATGCCATGGCCGGTGAGATAGAAAAAGCCGACGTCACGCGCGGCGTGACGCAGGTTTTCAAGAAATGCATAACGCTGTTGCGCGGTGCCTTCGAACAACGAAAGATCCAGCGTCGGCAGCGTAGTGATATCGAGGGTATGCGGCATGATTCACTCCCGTGTGAACCAAACCTGAAGAGCCTTTGATCGATTCAGCGTGTGCCGTCATGGCAATCGGGGGTCTATCGGTTTGATGCGTTTGATTCGTCGTGAGACAAAACTAAACGATCTTAAAAACGACGAACAAATACCCTTTTTGCATTAGCTTAGGCCTGACGCTCAGGTTCGCAGTCATCGCGCAACAGCTCTCCCGCTTCAACTGATCAACGTGCCGGGTCATAAAACGGCTCGACTGCCACTCGGCTGCCGACGAAGAAACTGTCAGCCACCAGCCGCAGCGGCTGCAGATCGACGTCGCTGGCACGATCGCCAATCAGTTGCTGAAAGTGTCGATACACCGCCGTGTACTCGCCCTCTTCCGACACCGCCTGGCGCACGCCGTCGATGCTCAGCAGCGCCCCGCCGTTGTCCAGGCGCAGCAGCCCTTCGGCGCAGCGCATCTCGATGCTCCAGAGTTCGTCGTGACCGTGGTCGAAATCGAACTCCGCCTGCACGTCGAGCCGGTTCGCGTCGGACATCTTGATCGACGCGGCAATCGGCGACTGGCAGTTGTCCGGTACGCGCAGTTCGGCGGCTTCGACAAACAATGGCTGCGCCAGCAAACGGGTGACAATCGACAAGGCATTGATGCCCGGATCGAAAACGCCCAGACCACCGGGTTGCCAGATCCACGTCTGACCGGGATGCCACTTGCGCACGTCTTCCTTCCAGTCGATCTGCACGCTTTGCAACGTGCGGCCGGCGAGCCAGTCGCGGGCGGCTTCAATGCCGGGGGCGTAGCGCGAATGCCAAGCGAACAACGCACTGACACCCTGTTGCTGCGCCTGACTGACCAGGGCCAGCGCCTCGCCCAGAGTGGCGCACGGCGGTTTTTCCACCAACACATGTTTGCCGGCGGCCAGCGCCTGCTGCACCAGTGCGAACCGACCTTGCGGCGGCGTACAAAACGCAATCGCATCCACCTCGGGGCCGTGTTCCAGCAACTCGCTCAACGAGTGAAAGTTCTCCACCCCGACACAGGGTTTACCTTGCGTGGCGACCGCCACCAGGTGAAACCCGGGATTGGCGTTGATCGCCGGCACATGTTGATCCTGGGCAATCTTGCCGTAGCCCACCAGACCGAGACGGATCGGTTGCATCAGTGACTCCTGTTTTTGTCTTGTTGTCGTCAGCGAGTGCGCAGATTAGCCGTAAACGTCAGGGAATACCCAGCTGAGTCTGATCAAAAAACCGCAGAAGCCAGCGCTCGGTTCACTGCAACGGTTAGCAACGCTGATGCAGCGGCGCAAACAAAGAAAGCCTGCTTTTCAGGGCAGGCCTTCACGTTAACAACGCTGCAGTCACTTCTGCTGCGCGGTCAATGCCGAGTAACTGTTCATCAGGTTCCGGTAGTTCGGAATCCGCTGCGACAACAGATTGCCCAGCCCTTCGATATCGTTGCGCCAGTCGCGGTGCAGCTCACAGGCGACCGAGAACCAGTTCATCATTTGTGCGCCGGCCTGGGTCATGCGGCTCCAGGCGGCTTGCTGGACGGTGGTGTTGAAGGTGCCGGAGGCGTCGGTGACGACGAACACATCGAAGCCTTCGGCCAGTGCCGACAGGGTCGGGAAAGCGACGCAGACGTCGGTCACGACACCGGCGATGATGATCTGCTTGCGGCCGGTGGCCTTGATCGCCTTGACGAAGTCTTCGTTGTCCCAGGCGTTGATCTGGCCCGGGCGGGCAATGTACGGCGCGTCGGGGAACATTTCTTTCAGTTCCGGAACCAGCGGGCCGTTGGGGCCTTGTTCGAAACTGGTGGTGAGGATGGTCGGCAGGTTGAAGAATTTCGCCAGGTCGGCCAGCGCCAGGACATTGTTCTTGAACTCGTTGGGCGAGAAGTCCTGAACCAGAGAAATCAGACCGGTCTGGTGGTCGACCAGCAGGACTACGGCGTCGTCTTTGTTGAGGCGGTTGTAGGTTGCAGTGCTCATGTTTGAATCCCTTTTCTTGGTTGAGGTAGTGGGCGTTGCGTTGAACATGGGCACAGATTACTGACACAACCGGAACCGATAAATCGGTTGAAAAGGGTTTCACTGTCAACTTGAAGCGGACAATCCTGGCGACACAACACAGGCTTGCCAGCCTCCAACTCAATCCGTCTCGGGAATTGGTTTGGCGATCATCAAACTGTACGGTGCCCGGTTCAGGACCCTCTCCACCGTTGCGCCAATCAAGTTGAGGCCTTACGGGTAGGCGGTGCCCCATAACCCTGTGGGAGCGGGCTTGCCCGCGAAGGGTTCATTCCAGGCAACATCTCAAATGGCTGACACACCGCTTTCGCGAGCAAGCCCGCTCCCACACTGGATCTCGACAGGCCGCCATTCTGGGTTCACCTCACAATCCTGTGGATGAAGTTATGAGCTAATAACACCTTCATTAAACCGTCTTTCAAACGTTGTACTAGGATAGGATCCACATCCTGACATTGCGCCGACCAGGGAACATGCGCGACGCAGGTCAGGAATGGGACTGTTTCACCTGCAACTCATGGATGATGTTTATGAACTCACACCTGTTTCCCCACATCGGTAAAGTCATCGCCAGCACCGGCAGCCGGCACTTTCCGCGGATGCTGCATGACCTGATCCAGACTCAACTGGCGGTGGACGCCACACACATTCGCCAGATGCGCGTCGAGCCGGTGGGCCGCCCCGCCCATCGCCACCCGCCGGAAACCGGCAAAGACTCGGCCCAGCAGGCTGAAACGGTATTCTGCGAACAGATTGCCGCACGCTCGAGCGAGCCAATGGACCCGCCAGCCACGGCCAGCGCCGACGCCTCACAATTGCACCTGACCCGGCGCAAGGACGGCTACCGCTACGTGATTTCGGTGTATCGCAACGACCAGTCGCAACGGTTCTCGGCTCAGGAGCAGAGTTTGTTGCAGGACATATCTCCGGTGCTGTTGCCGATGGTGGAAAAACACATTCACGCCCTGCAACCCCAGCAGACCAACACCGAAGACCCGTTGCCCAGCGCTGATGGCGCGCAACAGGGCCTGGAAAACCTGCGGCTGCGTTTCAACGAGCGTTTACAGCAACTGGGCCTGAGCCTGTCCAGTCGCGAAACCGAAGTGTGCATCGGCCTGCTCGCCGGGCGTACCGCGCCGGAGCTGGCCGAGCAGTTGCAGTTGAAGGTCAACACGGTGGAAAGCTATCTCAAGCGCGCGGCGATCAAACTGGGGATCAGCGGCCGGCATTCACTGATGCGCTGGATGTATTCGCCTGAACATACCGCCACCCTGCCCGGCTCACCCCACGCCGCTTGATGGTGCCCGATCTGCAGGAACTGCCGCTGCGAGCAAGCCCGCTCCCACATCGAAATGCGCTGAGCCGATGGTTACAGCAACACCCGGTTAAAACTGTGGGAGCGGGCTTGCTCGCGAAGAGGCCGTATCAGGCACTTAAGGTGTTGGCTGGCACACCGCATTCGCGAGCAAGCCCGCTCCCACATTGGTATGCGCTGAGCCAATGGTTACGGCAACACCCGGCTAAAACTGTGGGAGCGGGCTTGCTCGCGAAGAGGCCGGTACGGCTGGCAACCCTCTCATTCAAGCCCTGCAGGCACTGCCCGCGACGGGCACAGAAGGCGCCAAGGGATGCCGGGCAGCGTCTTTTTTATCCGTCGGGCCGTGTCTTACCGCTCATCCGAAAAGGCCTCGTACCTGTAATTTCTGACAGTAGCCAGAGACGTTATCTTCAGCGCTGAATAACTCCACGCCCTTTGTCTCCCGACAGTTCGCTTGGAGTTCCGACCATGCTCGTTCAGCCCAGGATGAAAATCTCTGCCCCCCATTCATTGCTGGACCCGATAGTGCTCGGACGCCTCCTGCCTTCCGGCCAGTGGGGAATCAACCGGGCGGCGGTGTTCACTTTTCCCGACCTCGGCCTGCTTGTCGTCATCCCCGTCTGGGCCAGCAAGGCTGTCGGAGATTCCGTCAAGCTGCTGCTCAATGGCCGTGAGGTCGACGGGCGTCCCATCATTGACGAGGCCGAGCTCAAGCAACCGACCCTCTTGTGGGTGGCTCCCCGTCATCTGCAGACCGGTTCTTACGAACTCACCTACGAAATCAAACAGCCCAATCAAAAAGAAGAGCGTCCGGACAAGCCCCTCAACCTCTTCGTCAAACTGGAACTCCCCGGTGGCCAGGACATCGACCCGGGCCCTGGTCACTCCAACCTGTACATGTACATTCCCCCGGAAATCGTCAACGGCGGTGTGGACAAAGACGTTGCCGAAGCGGGAGTGCCGATTGTCATCAGGTCCGAGTCCGGCAGCGGCTTGCCTTACCCCGACATCGCGGAGGGCGACGTCATTCATCTCAGTTGGGGTGGCTTTTTTGAGTATTCCACACCGGTGACCCAGGCGCAGATCGACGATCCAGCGGCAAACCCGATATTAATCACGGTCTCCAAAGCCACTATTGAACGGGCTGGTGATACCGACCTCGCCGGTCTGGCGGTCACCTTCAAGGTGCGCGACATCGTCGGCAATGAATCGGAAGACTGGTGCAAGGAAACCCGCATCGTCGTCACCACCGGCATCGACCTGCTGGCCGCACCGATTGTTCAAGAAGCCGTCAACAACAAGCTCGACGCCGATAAACAGGGCGATAACGACATCACGGTGCATGTCACGGCCACCCGGCCAGACTTCGAGATGGATGACATCATTCATTTGACCATGCTCGGCACCACCACGGAGGGCGAAAAAGTCGAAGTCACCGCCCTGCCCCAGACCGTCGACAATATCCCGCATAACTACGAGTTCAAGCTGTCCATTGCGGCCGTGCGTAAACTGGTCAATACCCAGGTCAGTTTCTTCTATCGGCTGGAACGCAGCGGCAGCAGTGACCCGTTACGCTCAAAAGGGCAGTTTGTACACGTCACCGGCGCAGCCCACCGCCTGGCCGCACCGATCATCGAGGAAGCCGAGGGAGACTTCATCGATCCCACGAAGACACCCATCAACGTCCGCATTCCGTTCGATCCGGCCATCAAGTACGGCATGGGCATTGAGCTGTTCCTGCTGGGTAAACGCCCGGACGGCAGCACCTTCCTGCCTGAGTTGGAGTGGCACATTCCGGAGGAGGATGAAGTCGAGAATCCCGAAGGTTTTGTCATCACCGTCGCTGACTACAACCTCAAGCTCCTTGACGGCGGAACCCTGAAGGGGTGGTACGACCTGCTGATAGCCGAGGGCGACGAGATCCTCAGACGCGAGTCGCTGCACACGAAATTGCTCAATGTGGGTGAACCGAAATTCGAGCTGGACGCCCCGATTGTCCTCGGAGTGCAGAACGGCTTCCTCGACCCGGCCACACTGCCCGGCGGTACCAGTAGACTGACCATCCCCAGGCCTGTGGTGAAGCCATGGGTAGCCAACGACGAGGCCACCTGGAAGTGGGTGGGCGACATCTCCGGCGAGGAATCCGGGTCCCGCACATTCAATGCCGTAACCGCCCAGCAAGACTGGGTCATCAACCTGGACGCCGCCTTCGTCGCCCAACACATCGAACCGAACCGCGGCAGCAAGATCACCGTCCGCTACCAGCTCTGGCGCCATGCCACAGATGAGACCAGCCTTTCGAATCCATTGGTGTTCACCGTGGGCGTCGCGCTGGAACTGCTCGCCCCCTCGATCAAGGAGAACAACGGCGACAGCACACTCAACCCGCTGCTGGTCAGGGACACCTTGACCATCGTGGTGCCGGACAACAGCGCGTTGCGGCCAACTGATGAAATCATCGCCACCTGGACTGGCGCACAGGGTACGCCCGCAGGCGGTTCGCACACCTCTGATCCTCGGCCGCTGGGCAGCAACCGGGAGTTTGTGATTCCAAATAGCGTGGTCGCGTTCAACCTGAACAAAGATGTGAAGGTGTCCTACGTCGTCATCCGCGACGGCAAGCCTCTGCCGTCCCTCGTCTTTGATTTGACTGTGTTGAGCATGCCGCAGAATGAACTGCTCAAACCGATCATCAAGGACGCCGACGATAATGGCGAGGGCCCGGAGTTCAACGTAGGGAATCTGACCGCCAATGCCACCTATCGCATGGGCGTCTGGCCGTTGATTGCCACAGGCCAATATGTCTGGCTGCGCCTGAAAGGGACGAACGCTGATGGCAGCGACTACAACCTGCAGATCCATACGGCACCGGCCTCAATGGTCAGCGACAAGTGGCTCGATCAAGGTTATTACGAGCGGAGCATCGCCCTTGCAGGCTTGAGAAACCTCAAGGATGGCAGCACGCTGACGATGGAATTCAAGGCGGCGTTCGGCAAGAGCACGAATGAGAATGAGGCGGTGGCCTTCCCTGTGCGCACCTACACGATCAAATCCACAAGCGTGATTCTTTCCCACGCGCTGTACACACAGCGGCTCGACGGAACGGACCGGCAACAGCACACATCCGGCGCAACCTTGAGCTTTGAGGCTTATCGTGACAAAACGATTTCTATCGTCACAACCTTCTCTAAATCGATACGAAGAGTAAATTTTATATTAATGCGGGGGGCTGGCGGTCCCAATAACACTTACTCTTTTATATGGAGACCAGTCACCGCAGGGAAACCATTGACTGTCGGTCCAACCGATCATCCTGCCGTCAGGATTAACTCCCGAAATATTTATACTTTCGTTGTCTACCCCGACGGGAACCCTACCGAGGTGTACGGTACTTTCGAACTGCGATTTGTTTGAAACGAAAAAACCGCAAGCCACACCAAGCGCCTCTCCCTGATGGGTAGGCGCCTGGATAACGGGGCTCAGAGAAGGATTTATTTAATGACAATCGCGAGCAGGCTCACACCTGCAAGGGATTGTTACCGGGCACATAACATGTGACCAACGCAAATCCACTGTGGGAGCGGGCTTGCTCGCGAAGAGGCCAGAACTGTCAGCGCCTATTCCTTGGGCACAACATTATCCAGCGCCTGATTCACCGCCAACTCCCCCAGCATCACTACCTGCGCAATGCCCAACACCGTATTACGACTCGGCCCCTCCAGCGTCCCGGCGAAATCGCCGAGCATGACCGTGGCCGACGCCAGAGATTCGCAAGCGTTGGCCAGCAGGGATTCGGTGTCGGTTTGTGGATTGACGAGGAACATGCTGCTGGGGGTGTATGGCGTTGCCATGATTTGCGCGGGTGCGAGGTAATGGTCGAGGGCGCGTTCGGCGGCTTCGTGGAGTTTTCTGGAGTTGAGGGATTCGTAGGGTGATACCGAGTCTGTGGCCGGCGGATTGGGCTTGGGTTCGGGCATCAGATGGAACTCCGATCGACGTACTTTGAATGAATGATGACCTGTAGGAGCTGCCGCAGGCTGCGATCTTTTGATCTTGATCTTGAAAAACAAAATCAAAAGATCGCAGCCTTCGGCAGCTCCTACAGGGGACCGGGCAGTTAGCTCGGCACGCGGCGGCCGTCCAGTACCCGGTTGACCATCAGTTCACTGAGCATGATCACCTGATGCAGCATCAGCATGGCCCGGCGTTGCGAGTGGTCGACGGTGTCGCCGATATCACGGGCCATGTCACTGGCGGCGGCTAATGACTCGCAGGCTTCGACGAGCAAGGTTTCTTCGTCCACGGTGGGGTCGATGAGGAAGATTCTGTTCGCCTTGCATGACGAGGTTGAAGGGATCGAGATCTTCAGGGCGCCGGGGTTGAGGTAGAAGTTGATGGCACGGTCAGTTGCCGCTTTTATCTTCTGCGGGTCGAGGGCTGGGTCGTATGGGATCGAGGTGTCTGGGGGGTTGGGTGTGGCTTTGAACATGGATGAAGCTCCTGCTTAGCAAAAGTAAGGAGCCATCACTCTCGCTACCAAACGAGGGTGGTGGCCATACGCGGGTTGGTAGACCGGTCTAAGCAGGAAAACCCGGCGCTCCCGAAGGAGCCCCACGCATGGCCACCATAAAATCGAGCCCCTGAAAAGGGACTGCACACGGTGTCGCCATCACACTTAGAAACGGGCTACCAAACCCGATCACTGATTTTCAGTGACAGGGAAACGATATAGCCCGACCCATAGTCGTGTAAGCCGGCGGATTCTGGCGTACGCGTAGGTAACGGCGCAAGGCGTTGTAGCCTGTATGGCGTAACGGTTCGTGTACTTTAAACGTGGCTGCAGAGATGCGTTTATGGTGTGTGTGGAGAACCGGGATTGCTCCTGTAGTTTTGATGTCGTCTGGCAGACCGCTTTCGCGAGCAAGCTCGCTCCCACAGTTGGATTGAGTGCATTCAGGTGGGAATTGGTCGGCTGGTAGGCCGTCATCGCTGGCAAGCCAGCTCCCACCATCTGACCGAGTGCATTCAGTCAAGGATTGGTCGACTGTGAGGCCGCTTTCGCGAGCAAGCTCGCTCCCACAGTTGGAATGCGTGCATTCAGGTGGGAGGTTGGTCGGCTTGTGAGCCGTCATCGCTGGCAAGCCAGCTCCCACCATTTGACCGAGTGTATTCAGTTGGGGATTGGTCAGCTGTGAGGCCGCTTTCGCGAGCAGGCTCGCTCCCACAGTTGGAATGCGCGCATTCAGGTGGGAGGTTGGTCGGCTGGGAGGCCGCCATCGCTGGCAAGCCAGCTCCCACCATTTGATCGAGTGCATTCAGTCAGGGACTGGTCGACTGTGAGGCCGCTTTCGCGAGCAGGCTCGCTCCCACAGTTGGAATGCGTGCATTCAGGTGGGAGGTTGGTCGGCTGGTAGACCGCCATCGCTGGCAAGCCAGCTCCCACAGTTGGAAAGCGAAAAACAGGGACGGGTTCATCACCCGTCCCTTTCGATTTGTGCACTTCAGGCACGAGCCCGGCCAATCAGCTTCGGCAATCAGTCCCGCGCCAGCGCCTCGATCGGGTCCAGGCGCGATGCATTACGCGCGGGGACGAAGCCGAAGACGATGCCGATCAGCGTCGAGCAGATCACCGCCGTCACCACCGAGGCCATGGAGAAGACCATCTCCCACTCCTTGATGAACAGCGAAAACAGATGGCCGATGGCATACGACAGGGAAATGCCGATGGCCCCGCCGAGCAGGCAGACCATCACCGCCTCCACCAGAAACTGCTGACGAATGTCCGACTGCCGTGCGCCGACCGCCATGCGAATGCCGATCTCGCGCGTGCGCTCAGTGACCGACACCAGCATGATGTTCATCACGCCGATGCCGCCGACCACCAGCGAAATCACCGCGATCAGCGACAGCAGCAAGGCCAGCGAGCGGCTGGTTTTCTGCACGGTCTGCATCACGCTGTCGAGGTTGTTGGTGTAGAAGTCCTTGATGCCGTGGCGTTGCAGCATCAATTGGGTGACGTGATTTTCCACGACTTTGCTCGACTGGCCGTCCTTGATCCGCACGCTGATGCTGTCGAGGAAGCGCTGGCCGAGCAGGCGCCCGGCAGCGGTTTCGTACGGCACCCAGACGTTGAGGGTCTTGCCTGAGGCAAACAGGTTTTTGTTCTCGGCTGCCACGCCGATCACCGTGCACGGCAGGTTGCCGATCAGGATCACCTGGCCCAGCGGATCGACGCCCTCGGCGAACAGCCGATGCCGGGTGTTGTAGTCGATCACCACCACCTGCGCCTGGCGCCGTGCATCACTCTCGCTGAAGGTGATGCCCGCCTCCAGTTTGATTCCGCGCACCTGAAAATACTGCTCGCTGACGCCGTTGATCTGCGCGTCGAGGTCGATGTTGCGATAGCGCAGGAGCATGCTGCGGCCGACCACCGGGGTGGCGCTGTCGACGTAATACAGTTGATTCAGCGCGGTGACATCCGCCGGCACCAGTGTCTCGATCGAGGCGGCGCGCTTGTCGCCGAAACTGGTTCCGGAATAGATGTCGATGGTGTTGCTGCCGATCGCCGAAATATCCTTGAGCACGTAGTTTTTCGCGCCCTCGCCGATCGCCGAAATCGACACCACCGAAGTGATGCCGATGACGATCCCGAGCATGGTCAGCAAGGTGCGCATGCGGTGTGAAATCAGCGCCACCCAGGCCATGTTGAAGGCTTCCTTGAACAGCCCGAGGCTGGCCACCAGGCGGCGGGTCGCCGGGGGTTTTGGCGGCACGTCTTCACCCGGCAGTTGCCCGGTATCGCGCTGGTTGCGGCGGTCGCTGAGGATTTCACCGTCGCTGACTTCGATGATGCGCTCGGCGTTGGCCGCGACTTTCGGGTCGTGGGTCACCAGAATCACCGTGTGCCCGGCCGCGTGCAGCTCCAGCAGGATGCGCATCACTTCCTTGCCGCTGGCGGTGTCGAGGGCGCCGGTGGGTTCGTCGGCGAGGATCACTTCCCCGCCATTCATCAAGGCCCGGGCGATACTCACCCGTTGCTGCTGACCGCCGGAGAGCTGGCTCGGGCGGTGAGTCAGGTGCCCATCAAGGCCCAGCCGCGCCAGCAATTCCCGGGCGCGGGCGTGGCGTTGCGGCGCGGGGATGCCAGCGTAAATCGCCGGCATCTCGACGTTGTGCATCGCGCTCAAATGCGGCAGCAAGTGATAGCGCTGGAAGATGAAACCGAAGTAATCGCGGCGCAGCTCAGCCAGCGCCTGATCATCGAGGTCGCGGGTCTCCTGGCCGTTGATCCTGTAGCTGCCGGCGGTGGCGTAATCGAGGCAGCCGAGGATGTTCATCAGGGTTGATTTGCCGGAGCCGGAGGCGCCGATGATCGCCACCATTTCTCCGGCATTGATCGTCAGGTTGATGTCCTTCAGCGCGAGAAATTCACGGTCGCCGGCGGTAAAACTGCGGGTGATGCCAGTCAGTTGCAGTAACGGCTGCGTCATGCTCAAGCCCCCGCCACGGCGGGCAACGGATCACCGATCACCACCCGCTCGCCTTCGCTGAGGCCCTGATTGATCTGCACTTTGACGTTGTTGTTGATCCCGGTCTGTACGTTGCGCGACTGCGCCTGGCCCTTGGCGTCGAGCACCCGCACCGGAAAGCTGCCATCGGCGTTGCGCGGCCCGAGCGCGGCCACCGGCACGGTCAGCACCGATTGCGCGGTATCGAGGACGATGCGCACCTGCGCGGTCATCGAGATACGCAAGCGGTGGTCGGGGTTGGGCACCTCGAACAGCGCGTTGTAGAACACCGCGGTGTTTTGTTTCGGCGTACCGGCCGGCGGCGTTTCGAGGAAGTTCTGCGGTGCCGGCTCGGTGCCGCGCAGCTTGCCGTAATAGCGTTTGTCCTCGCCGAGAATGGTGAAATACACCTCCTGCCCCGGCGCAATGTGAATCACGTCGGCTTCCGACACTTGGGCCTTGATGGTCATAGTGTCCAGATCCGCCAGTTTCAGCAGCACGGGTGCCAGCTGATTGGCAATCACGGTCTGGCCTTCCTGGGTGACGATGCCGACCACATCGCCGTCGATCGGCGCGACGATCCGCGTATACGCGAGGTTGACCTTGGCGGTATCGATCTGGATGTGCGCGCTTTTGATCTGCGCGTCCAGCGACAGCAGATTGGCCTGCTGCACCTCGTAGTTCGATTGCGCGGTCTCGAAATCCTGACGCGAGATCGAGGCGTCTTCCTGCAGATTCTGATAACGCTCGTAAATCGCTTTGGTCTGCTTGAGCTGGGCTTGCGTGGCACGCTTTTGCGCCTGCAGGTTTTCCTCATCGACCTGCGCCTGACGCAGGGTGTTCTGCAGCACCAGCGGATCAATTTCGGCCAGCCACTGGCCCTTCTTCACCTTGTCGCCGACCTTGACCTTGAGCGACTTCAACTGCCCCGACACCTGAGCGCCGACGTCCACCTGCTTGACGCCTTCGAGCAAACCGGTGGCAAGCACGGTGTTTTCGATATCCGAGCGTTCAACCGGTGCCGTCTGGTATTTCGGCGCTTCGGCGGGTGCCTGCACCGTGTACAGCACCAACCCGACCACCGCCGCCAACGCCAACCCCATACCGACTTTGCGCAACTTCGACTTTTCCATAAATAACCACAAGTCCGTTCAGGGATGAACCCGGCCAGTGGCCGGGTCTTGATAGAGAAACAACACTCAGGACAGCACTTCGCCGACCGCCAGCGACAGACCGTCATGCCACCACGCGGCGAAACTGAAGACGTTGGGCGCCTTGAGAATCGTGAAGTGGTTGCCCGGCCCGTACCACACCGCCAGATCGCTGACCTGCCGCTGCCAGCCTGCAAGCACCGCGGCCTGTTCGCGCTGATTGCCCCACTCGTCCAGCGTCGGGTCATCGACCAGCACCAGCCGCACCGGCCCGGTGTAGGCCAGGCGCGGTTGATAGACCGTGCGCAAGGCGCTGGCGAAGGTCCGCACCGGGCCGTGCATCGCATTCGGCGCCGCCCGCTCCGACAACACCCCGGCGCGCACCATGCCTTCGTGCAGCAGGCGCAGTTGCGTGCTGTCATCGGCGTTGGCGAAGGTCGCAGGATCGATGCCCAGCGATTTGCCACAGGACAGTTGCAGGGTGTCGATCAGCCGTTGCAGCGCGGCAGTGGCCGTGTACGGCTTGCCCGCCGTGCCGTCACCACCGGGTGCCTCGCTGTCGATCAACGTCAGCGATGCCACCTCGCGCCCGGCCATCTGCAACTGCGCGGCCATGGCGTGCGCCACCCAGCCGCCGAACGAATGGCCGATCAGGTGCAACGGCCCTTGCGGGTGAATCTGCTCGATGGCCTGCAGGTAGAACGCGGCAGCGGCTTCGACCGCGCTGTGCGGCACACTGACGCCGTCCAGCCCGCGAGGTTGCAGACCGATGATCGGCCATTCCGGGCCGATGGCCTCGGTCAGGTGAATGAACCCGGTGACACTGTCACCCGCCCCCGGCACACAGAAAATCGGCGCATGCCCCGGCTGCCCGGTCTGAATCGTCAGCAGCGGTTGATACAGCGTCGGCTCCGGCGTCACCAGGGTTTCCAGCGCCTGGGTAATGGCCTGGCCGAGTGCCTGGATGTGCGGGTGCTTCATCATGGTCCGGTGATCGCCGGGGATGTCGATGCAGTGCAGCAAACCAATATCGAAGCGCTCCTCCCAGCCGCGCGTCGGACTCGGCAGCGACTGGCCGTCCATCAACTCCTGTGCACGGAACAGATGGATCGTCTGGCTCGCCGGACTGACCCGGTAATGCGCCAGCGCCAGGCGATGCGCCGCTTCGCGATCAAAGTAATGCCAGGCGTCCGTCGCGCTGACCGTCGCCAGTTCCGGATCGGTCAGTTGCTGTGCCTGGCAGCGCTTGAACAGCTCGGGGAAATCCAGTTGTTCGACTTGCGCTTCCAGCGCTTGCACCGCCGCCAGTGCTGCCTCGCTTTCGGCACCGAGCATCAGCGAACGGCCACGGCAATGGCCAAGCAACTGGCGCTTGTCGAGGCCCTCGCCGCTCCACAGCGCCTTGTCCTGGGCGAGCGGGTTTGGCGCGTAGCTGTCGAGCATGCCGATGAATTCCACCGGCTCATCGAGGCCGAGCAATTGCTGCGCGACCTCATGCGCCAGCACCCCGCCGAACGACCAGCCTGCCAATCGATACGGCCCATGTGCCTGCACGGCGCGGATGATCCCGACCATGCGCTGCGCCATGCACTCCAGCGTGCGCAATTGCGCTTGCCCCAACGGCACGCCGGGCAGGCCGTAAATCGGGAACTCGCCACCGATGTGCTGGGCCAGCGTCGGGAAATACACGTCGCGGCCGCTGAATTCGTGCATCAGGAACAGCGGCGTGCCGTGCGTCCCGGCACGCACCACGACCAGCCCTTCAGGCTGACTCACCGCCTCGCCCTGACTGAGCAGCGCAGCGGCAGACTCGACGCTCGGATGCTGGAACAGTTCGGCCAGCGACAGTGGCAGCCCGGCCCGTTGCAGCAGATTGACCAGCTTCACCGCCAGCAACGAATGCCCGCCCAGTTCGAAGAAGTTGTCATGGCGACCGACCTGTTCGACGCCGAGGACTTCACCCCAGATCTGCGCCAGCGCGGTTTCGACTTCACCCTGTGGCGCCACGTATGGGCGGTTGATCACGGCGTCCGCTCCCGGTTCCGGCAGGGCTTTACGGTCGATCTTGTCGTTCGGCGTCAGTGGCAAAGCGTCGAGCCGCACAAACGCGCCGGGCACCATGTATTCCGGCAGGCGCTCCAGCACATGCGCGCGCAAGGCCTCCAGACTGGGTGCTTCCACGCCGGAACGCACGGTGTACCAGGCCACCAGACGCTCATCACGCACCATCACCACCGCTTGGCGAATCGCCGGATGTTCGATCAGCCGTGCCTCGATTTCCCCCGGCTCCAGGCGCAAGCCACGCAGCTTGATCTGGAAGTCGTTGCGGCCGAGGAATTCCAGCTCGCCGTGATTGTTGTAGCGCGCCAGATCTCCCGTGCGGTACAGGCGATCACCCGCCACAAACGGGCTGTCGATGAAGCGCTCGGCCTGCATTTCCGGCAAACCGTGATAACCGCGCGCCACGCCGACGCCGCCGATGTGCAACTCACCGCTGACGCCTTGCGGCACCGGTTGACCATACGCATCGAGCACGTACAACCGCGTGTTGCTCAAGGCTGTGCCGATTGGCACCACGCTATCCGGCACTGGCATGTCCGGTTCCAGCGTCCAGCCCGTGCTGTCCACCGTGGTTTCAGTTGGGCCGTAAACATTGTGCAAACGCACCCACGGCAGGCGATCGCGCACCTGACGCGCCAGCGCTGCACTGAGTTCGCCACCACCGTTAAGTACATCGGTCAGGCTGGTGCACTGCTCGACGCCATCCTGTTCGATGAACTGCTGCAGCAGCGCAGGAACGAACTTGACCACCGTCACCTGCTGTTCGCGAATGGTCTGCACCACATAGGCCGAATCGCGGTTGCCGTCCGGCCGTGCCAGTACCAATCGCATCCCCGAACACAGCGGCCAGAAGATCTCCCACACCGAACTGTCGAAGCTGAACGGCGCTTTTTGCAGCAGCGCGCCGTGTTCGGTCGGCGGCGAAATCTGCGAACCCCAATGCACCATGTTGCAGGCGCTGCGATGCTCGATCATCACGCCTTTCGGCAACCCGGTAGAGCCCGAGGTGTAGATCATGTACGCGAGGTTCGAGGCGCTGAGACCCGGCACTGGCGAGTCGTGATCCGGCAGGTGTTGCCAAGTGTCCTGATTCAGGTCGATCAGCGTCACGGCAGAGTCATCGAACAACCCGCGAGTAGCGGTCTGCACCAGCACCGCAGTCGGCGCGCTGTCCTTGAGCATGTACGCCAGACGCTCCGCCGGATACCCCGGATCCAGCGGCACATACGCACCACCGGCCTTGAGGATGCCGAGCAGACCGACCACCAGATCCAGCCCGCGCTCGACGCAGATCGCCACCCGCGCATCCGGCTGCACACCTTGCGCGCGCAGGTGCTGGGCCAAGCGATTGGCGCGCTGATTGAGCTCGCGGTAGGTCAGGTTGCCTTGCGCGGATTGCAGCGCGATGGCGTCCGGTTTGCGCCGCACTTGCGCTTCAAACAAGCCGTGCAGCGGCTGCTCCAACGGACAATCGACCTCACTGGCATTGAAGTCGACGAGCAAGCGCTGCTGCTCCTGCCGGTCCAGCAACGGCACTTGCGCAAGCACGGCCTGATCGTCGTTGATTAGCGCCGCCAGCAGCCGCTGGAAGTAGCCGACAAAACGCTGCACCGTCGACTCATCGAACAAGGCCGTGGCATAGCGTAGCGAGCCGCGAATGCCGTCGTGCGAATCGCCAAGACTCAGCGACAGGTCGAATTTCACAAAGTGGCTGTCGCCGGCCACGCCTTCCAGGGTCAGGTCGCCGAGGGTCAGGCTAGGACCGTCGTTGTTGTCCCAACTGAGCATGGTCTGGAACAACGCGCTGTGCGACAGACTGCGGACTGGTTTGCTGATGTCCACCACTTGTTCGAACGGCAGATCCTGATGTGCCTGAGCGTCCAAAGTCTGCGCCTTGACCAGTGCCAGCAGCGTCTCGCCGCTCGGCTCGCCCGAGGTATCGATGCGCAGCGCCAGGGTGTTGACGAACATGCCGATCAGGCCTTCGATCTCGGCGCGGGTGCGGTTGGCCACTGGCGAACCAATCACTACGTCGCTCTGCCCGGACAAGCGGCTGAGCAACATCGCCCATGCGCTCATGATCACCATGTACGGCGTCACCGCGCGACGCTGACACAAGGCTTTCAAACCGGCGCTCAACTGTTCATCGAGCAGCATGTCGACGCGGCTGCCGGAATAGTCCTGCTGTGGCGGACGCGGACGGTCGGTGGGCAGGGTCAGCAGGGCTGGCGCACCGGCCAGGGTCTGCTGCCAGTAATCGCTCTGGCGCTGCAGCACCTCGCCACTGAGCCAGCGCCGCTGCCACACCGCGTAGTCGGTGTATTGCAGCGCCAGCGGCGGCAGCGGATCGTCTTCGCCACGGCTGAACGCTTGATACAACGCGGCCAGCTCGCGGGTCAGCACGCCCATCGACCAACCATCGGCGATGATGTGGTGCAGCGTCAGCAACAGCACATGATGATCATCCGCCAGACGCACCAGACGTCCGCGCAGCAGCGCATCGTGCTGCAGATTGAAGGATGCGCAGGCCTGCTCCTCGATCAGGCCGCGCAAGGCGTTGTCAGCCTGCGGGTGCCGGCGCAGGTCTTCTACCGGCAGCAACAAACCGGTGTCGGCCGGCAGAATCCGCACCTGCGGCTGATCGTCGATCTGGCTGAAGCGGCTGCGCAGGGTTTCGTGACGCGCGACGATGCGTGCCAGTGCCCGTTGCAGCGCGTCTTCATCCAGTCGACCGCGCAGGCGCAAACCGACCGGGATGTTGTAGGCGCTGTTGCCGCCGTCCATCTGCGCCAGGAACCATAGGCGTTGCTGAGCGAAAGACAGCGGCAATAGCTGATCGCGGGGCGCCGGCAAAATCTCCGGCAAGGTGCTGCGCCCCGCCCGGCTCAACACCTCGGCGACGGCGGCCAGCTCGGGGTTGGCGAACAACTCGGCGAGTGTCAGCTCGACGCCCAACTGCTGGCGTACCTGCGACAGCATGCGCATTGCCAGCAACGAATGCCCGCCCAGTTCGAAGAAGTTGTCGTGACGACCGACCTGTTCGAGCTGCAACAAGCCAGCCCAGATCCGCGCCAAATGTTGTTCCAGCGCCGAGATCGGCGCGACATACACCCGACTGAGCATCGCTGCCTGGGTCGGCGCTGGCAGTGCCTTGCGGTCGACCTTGCCGTTGTTGTTCAACGGCAACCCATCCAGTTGCACCCACGCGGTCGGCACCATGTATTCCGGCAGTCGTGCCAGCAACTGCGCATGCAGATCGGCGCTGTCCAGGCGGCCGGCGTGCGCGGTGTAATACGCCACCAGACGCGTGATGTCTTGACCATCGCGGCGCGCCAGCACCACGGCTTCCTTGATCCCCTGACAGTTGAGCAGGCGGTTTTCGATTTCGCCCAGTTCGATACGGAAACCGCGAATCTTCACCTGATCGTCATTGCGCCCGATGCAATCGAGCTGCCCCGGCGCCAGCCAGCGTGCGAGGTCGCCCGTGCGATACAGCAGCGCGCCCGGCTGCTCGCTGAACGGATCGCGCAGGAACTTCTCGGCGGTCAGATCGGCGCGGTTCAGGTAACCCAGCGCCACGCCCTGCCCGCCGATGTACAACTCGCCGGTCACGCCCATCGGCACCGGTTGCTGATGCGTGTCGAGCACATACACCTGGGTGTTGGAGATCGGCGCGCCAATCGGCACGCTCTCGGCGTTTTCCGCCACTTCACGCACTTCAAATGTCGTGGCGTAAGTGGTGGTTTCGGTCGGTCCGTAGCAATGCACGATGCGCAGCGCCGGCGCCTCAGCCAGCAGTCGACGGAACGCCGCCGGGTCGCCGCGCTCACCGCCACACAGCAGAATGCGCAAGCCTTTGAGCGCCTGCGGAATCAGTTGCACGTACTGGTTGAACAGCGCGGTGGTGACGAACAGGATCGTCGCCCCGCTGGCGCTCAATTCACGACCGAAAGCACTCGGATCAAGCAGGGTCTGATGATCGATCACCAGCACGCGCCCGCCGTTGAGCAGCGGCCCCCAGATGTCCATGGTGCTGGCGTCGAACGCCGGGTTGGAGGCGAACACCACGCGGTCCTGCGCATTGAAATCGGCGTAGCCGTTGTTCAGCACCAGGCGGCCGATGGCGCGGTGCGGGACCATCACGCCTTTCGGGGTGCCGGTGGAGCCGGAGGTGTACATGATGTACGCCAGCGATTCCGAGGACTGCGCCAGGTTCGGGTTGTGCGTCGGCTGACCGCTGAGGGTCAAGCGGTCGAGGTCGATGCGTGGTGCAGCGTAGTCGATGACTTCACGGCTGAGGGTCAGCAACGCCGCCGCGTGACAGTCCTCGACCATGAACGCCTGACGCTCGCTCGGCGCGTTGATGTCCAGCGGCACGTAGGCGGCCGCGCACTTGGCAATCGCCAGTTGCGCCACCAGCAATTCCAGCGAGCGTGGCAGCAGGATCGCCACGTGATCGCCCGGCTGTACGCCTTGCCTGATCAAGTGATGCGCCAGACGGTTGGCCTGGGCGTTCAGCTCAAAGTAGCTCAACGAATGCTCGCCATGCACCGCCGCCACCGCCTTCGGATGCGCCGCTGCCTGCTGCTGGAAAATCCCGTGCACGGTCAGCGTTTGCGGGTATTCGCGTGCGGTGGCGTTGAAGTCGTAGAGCAAGCGCTGACGCTCAGACTCGGCGAGTAACGGCACCCGCTCCAGGACTGTCTGCTCATCGTTGACCATCGCCGCCAGCAGGCGCTGCAAGTAGCCGACGTAACGCTCGACGGTCGATTGATCGAACAACGCCGTAGCGTATTCCAGCGAACCGCGAATCACCCCGTTGACCTCACCCAGGGTCAGGGTCAGGTCGAACTTGGCCACTCGGCCCGGCGCGGCCACCCCTTCAAGACTCAGATCGCCCAGCGCCAGGTTCGGCCCGACGCTGCTGTCCCAGCTCAGCGTGCTCTGGAACAACGGGCTGTGCGCCAGACTGCGCGCCGGCCGGGTGATTTCCACCACTTGCTCGAACGGCAGATCCTGATGCGCCTGCGCCTCCAGCGTGCGCGCCTTGACCCGCGCCAACAGCGTGGCCACGCTCGGTTCACCCGAGGTGTCGATGCGCAGCGCCAGGGTGTTGACGAACATGCCGATCAGGCCTTCGATCTCGGCGCGGGTGCGGTTGGCCACCGGCGAGCCGATCACCACGTCGGACTGCCCGGACAAACGACTCAGCAACAGCGACCAGGCACTCATCAGGGTCATGAACAGGGTCACGCCGTGACGCTGACTCAAGGCTTTGAGCCCGGCGCTCAGACGCTCATCCAGCCGTACTTCGACGCTGCTGCCGGCAAAGTCCTGCTGCGCCGGACGCGGACGGTCGGTGGGCAGGGTCAGCAAGGCCGGCGCGCCGTCGAGGGTCTGCTGCCAGTAATCGCTTTGCCGCTGCAGCACCTCGCCGCTGAGCCAGCGCCGTTGCCACACCGCGTAGTCGCCGTATTGCAGCGTCAACGGCGGCAATGGATCCGGCTGACCGTGACTGAAGGCCTGATACAGCGCCATCAGCTCACGGGTCAGCACGCCCATCGACCAACCGTCGGCGACGATGTGATGCACGGTCAGCAACAGCACATGGTGCTCGTCGGCCAGACGTATCAGGCGTCCGCGAATCAGTGGATCGCTTTGTAGATCGAAGGCTTTCGCGGCTTCCTGCGCGAGCAGCGCCTGCACGCTGACTTCGGCCTGCGGGTCCTGGCGCAGGTCTTCAATCGGCAACAGCAGACCGCTATCGACCGGGGCAATCACCACCTGCGCCTGATCGTCGATGCTGACGAAACGGCTGCGCAGGGTGGCGTGCCGCGCAACGATCTGCGCCAGTGCGCGTTGCAGCGCTTCGCCATCGAGTTGCCCGCGCAGGCGCAGGCCAAGCGGAATGTTGTACGCCGAGTTGCCGCCGTCCATTTGCGCGAGGAACCACAGGCGCTGCTGGGCGAAGGACAGTGGCAGCGCTTGATCAGGCGCCGCTGCGACGATCTCCGGCAGCGTGCTGCGCCCGGCACGGTTCAGCACCTCAGCCACCGCGCTGAGATGCGGATCGGCAAACAACTCGCTCAGGGGCAGTTCGACGCCGAGACGCTGACGCACCTGCGACAGCATGCGCATCGCCAGCAACGAATGCCCGCCGAGTTCGAAGAAGTGGTCATGGCGGCCGATCTGTTCGACTTGCAGGGTCTCGGCCCAGATCTGCGCCAGCGCGGTTTCCAGTTCACCTTGCGGCGCAACGTATTCACGGGTGAACAACGCCGCAGCATCCGGTTCGGGCAAGGCTTTGCGATCAACCTTGCCGTTGTTGTTCAGCGGCAAGGCATCGAGCTGCACCCAGGCACTCGGCACCATGTATTCCGGCAACTGCGCCTGCAAATGCTCACGCAAGTCGGCGAGGTCCAGCGTGCCGTCGTGCGCGGTGTAGTAGGCCACCAGCCGCAGCGGTTCCTGGGCATCGCGCCGGGCGAGCACCACCGCTTCGTTGATCCCCGGATAGCCCAGCAGACGATTTTCGATCTCGCCGAGTTCGATGCGGAAACCACGGATTTTCACTTGATCGTCATTGCGTCCGATGCAATCGAGCTGCCCCGGCGCCAGCCAGCGCACGAGGTCGCCAGTCCGGTAGAGCAACGCGCCCGGACGGTCGCTGAACGGATCGGGCAGGAATTTTTCCGCCGTCAGATCGGCACGGTTCAAGTAACCGAGGGCCACGCCCTGCCCGCCGATGTACAACTCGCCGGTCACGCCCATCGGCACCGGCTGCTGGTGCGCATCGAGCACGTACACCTGAGTGTTGGAGATCGGCCCGCCAATCGGCACGCTTTCGGCATTTTCCGCCACCTCGTGCACTTCAAACGTGGTGGCGTACGTGGTGGTTTCAGTCGGGCCGTAGCAATGCACGATGCGTAACTGCGGCGCCTCGGCCCGCAAGCGGCGGAAGCTTGCCGGATCGCCACGCTCACCGCCGCACAGAACCATGCGCAAGCCTTTCAAGGCCTGCGGAATCAGTTGCACGTACTGGTTGAACAGCGCCGTGGTGACAAACAGGATTGTCGCGCCGCTGGCGCTCAATTCACGAGCGAGCGCGTGCGGATCCAGCAGGGTCTGGTGATCGATCACCACCACGCGTCCGCCGTTGAGCAGTGGCCCCCAGATGTCCATGGTGCTGGCGTCGAACGCCGGGTTGGACGCAAACGCCACGCGATCCTGCGGGTTGAAATCGGCATAACCGTTGTTCAGCACCAGGCGAGCGATGCCACGGTGCGGCACCATCACACCCTTCGGCGTGCCAGTAGAACCGGAGGTGTACATGATGTACGCCAGCGACTCCGAAGACTGCGCCAGATTCGGGTTGTGCGCAGGCTGGTCATTCAGCGTCAGGGCATCCAGATCGATGCGCTGCAGTGGATAGTCGATGTTTTCGCCACGCAGGGTCAGCAACGCCACGGCGCGGCTGTCCTCGAGCATGAACGCCTGGCGCTCGCTCGGCGCGTTGATGTCCAGCGGCACATAGGCCGCTGCGCACTTGGCAATCGCCAACTGCGCGAGCAACAGCTCCCGCGAGCGCGGCAGCAGGATCGCCACATGAGCGCCCGGCTGTACGCCTTGAGCGATCAGGTAGTGGGCCAAGCGGTTGGCCCGATCATTCAAATCGCCATAACTCGACGTTTGCCCGCGATGCACGACAGCGATGGCGTGCGGATCTGCCGCCACTTGCCTTTCGAACAATGCGTGCACGGTCAGCGCACGCGGGTATTCCCGCTCGGTGGTGTTGAACTCGACCAGCAATTGCCGGCGTTCGTCCGGCGCCAGGATCGACACCTGGTCAACGCTCACTTGCGGTGTCTGTTCCAGTGCCTGCAGCAGGTTGCTCACCGCTCGCTGCAGGTACTCGCAGATGCGTGCGGGATCAATGCCGGGGGCAGCCAGTGCGGTGAAGCCGAAACCTTCGCCGAGGTCATCGACACTCACGCTCAACTGGTAATTGGTGTGCTCCTGGGTATTGAGCAACTGCATGCCTTGCCACGCGTTCGCCGCCTCCGGGGAAGGCGTGCCGGCAGTTGCGCTGTGGCGATAGTTGAACAGCGTGCTGAACAACGGCGTGCCGGCGGGCATACCACTGCAACGCTGGGCCAGTGCCAATTGCGCATGCTCATGTTGCAGCAGCGCGTTCAACTGTTGGTGGGTGGTGAGCGCGGCTTCCTGCGCCGAGCGTTGCCCGAGATCGACGCGCAGCGGCAAGGTGTTGATGAACACCCCCAGCGCGCGCTCGGCGCCCTCGCCCGCCTGCAACCGCCCCAGCAACACGGTGCCGAACACCACCGCGTCACGCCCGGAGAGTTTTCCCAGCACCTGCGCCCAGGCCAGATGCATCAGGCTCGCGGCGCTGATCCCCAGACGCCGGGCCTTGGCCCTGACGCGCTGACTCAGATCGAGATCGAGTACCCGTCGTGCTTCTGCGGCGTGGCCCTCGGCAATGCTGTGCTGGCCGTACGGCGCGCTCGGTTCGCTGACGTCACCGAGCATTTCGCGGAAGAACGCTTCATGCGCCTGATCACTGATTGCGCCACGGCTGTGCGCCACGTAATTGCGATACGGCACCGGTTCCGCCAGACGCTGCGGCTGGCCACTGAGGAACGCCTGCATTTCGTGTTGCAGCACCTCCAGCGCCACGTGGTCCATCACCAGGTGATGGAACAGCAGCAACGCCACCACACGTTGATTGGCTGCATCCCGCGCGTGTACCACGCGCATCAGCGGCGCCTGATTGACGGCCATGCGGTACTGCGCGGCGTCAAAGCGCTGGCGCAACTTCTCCAGTACATCGCCGTCCGCGTCATGCAGTTCCAGGCATTCGCACGCCAGCGGCGCCTCACGCCAGACCACTTGCACCGGGTCTTGCAGTCCGTCCCAGAACAGCGAAGTGCGCAGGATGTCGTGGCGCTGGATTACGTTCTGCAAGGCTTGAGTGAAGGAGTTCAGGCGTTGTTCATCGGCAAATGCAAACTGCGCCTGCAACACGTACGGATCGCCCTGTGCGGCGGACAGGTGATGGAAGAGGATGCCGGTCTGCAACGGCGCCAGTGGGTAAATGTCCTGCACGTTGGCCACGCCGCCGGGGATGCTGGCGACGATGCGGTCGATGCTTGGCTGGTCGAGCGTCACCAGTGGCAACAGCTCGGGGGTGATGCGCGTGCAGTCCGCAGTGATCAGGTTGGCCGCGACTTCGGCCTCGGGCTCGCCACCCACGGCAGCGGCCAGTGCAGCCAGGGTTGGCTGGTTGAACAGCACGCGAATGTCGGCGGTCAGGCCGGCACGACGCATCCGTGCCACCAGATTCACCGCCAGCAGCGAGTGGCCGCCGAGTTCAAAGAAATGGTCGTGGCGCCCTACCCGCTCAACCTTGAGCAGTTCCGCCCAGAGCTGCGCGAGCGCGATTTCCACTTCGCCGACCGGGGCTTCGTATTTACGGGCGGTCTGCGCCGCCAGATCGGGGGCCGGCAGCGCCTTGCGGTCGAGTTTGCCGTTGGGGCTGAGCGGCAGTGCATCGAGATGCACGAATACGGCGGGCACCATGTAGTCCGGCAGATTTTCCAACAAGTGGCCGCGCAGTGTTTCAATTTCCAGCGGTGCGCCGGTGTAGTAAGCGACCAGACGCTTGTCGCCCGGCACGTCCTCGCGGGCCAGTACAGCGGCTTCCTGAATGCTGTCGATCTGGGTCAAACGCGCCTGAATCTCGCCGAGTTCGATGCGCAAACCACGGATCTTCACCTGGTCGTCGTTACGGCCGAGGTATTCGATATTGCCGTCCGGCAGATAGCGGGCGACGTCGCCGGTGCGGTACATCCGCCCATTGCTCTGGAACGGATCGGTGAGGAAGCGCTCGGCATTCAGTTCCGGGCGATTCAGATAACCACGCGCCACCTGCACGCCACCGATGTACAACTCGCCAACCACGCCGTGCGGCACCGGTTGTTGCTGGGCATCGAGGATGTACATCCGGGTGTTGGCGATCGGTTTGCCGATCGGCGTGTTGTCCGGCGTTTGCTCCAGCGGCCCGGCGCAATTCCACGCGGTCACGTCCACCGCGGCTTCGGTCGGGCCATAGAGGTTATGCAATTGGCTGGCGGGCACTTGCTGCTTGAAGCGCCGTACCACGCTGCCCGGCAGGGCTTCGCCGCTGCACATGACTTGCCGCAGGCTGCTGCAACGTGCGGTGTCGGCGTGGGCGAGGAACACATCGAGCATCGACGGTACGAAGTGCAGCGTGGTGATGTGTTCGCGTTCGATGATTTCGCTGAGGTACTGCGGATCCTTGTGCCCTTCAGGTCGGGCCATGACCAATCGGGCGCCGGTCATCAGCGGCCAGAAGAACTCCCAGACCGAGACGTCGAAGCTGAACGGGGTTTTCTGCAACACCGTGTCGGCTGCCGTCAGCTGATAGGTGTCCTGCATCCACAGCAAGCGATTGACTACCCCGCTGTGTTCATTGATTACGCCTTTCGGTTGTCCAGTGGAACCGGAGGTGTAGATCACGTAGGCGGTGTGATTCGGGGTCAGCTCAGTGGCCTGCAGGTTTTCCGCTGGCAGCGCTTGCCAGTGCGGCTGATCCAGATCGATCACCGGCACGGCGAGTTCACCGAGCAACGAACGCGTCGAACCCTGCACCAGCACCGCCAGCGGCGCGCTGTCCTCGAGCATGTAGGCCAGACGTTCCAGCGGATACGCCGGGTCCAGCGGCACATAACCGCCGCCAGCCTTGAGGATCGCCAGCAGCCCGACCACCATGTCCAGACCACGCTCGACGCAGATCGCCACCCGCGCATCCGGCCCTACGCCCAATTCACGCAGGTGCCGCGCCAGTTGATTGGCCCGGGCATTGAGTTCGGCAAAGCTCAGGCGCTGCGCCTCACTTTGCAGGGCGATGGCCTGCGGCGAACGCGCCACTTGCGCTTCAAACAAGCCATGAATGGTCTGATCGAGGTTGTACTCGACCGCCGTGTCATTGAACTCGACCAGCAAGCGCTGCTGTTCTTCCTGCGCCAGCAGCGGCGCGTGTTCCAGCACTGCCTGATCGTTGGTGACCATCACCTGCAACAGGCGCAGGAAGTAACCGGTGAAGCGCTCGACCGTGCTCTGGTCAAACAACGCCGTGGCGTATTCCAGCGCTCCGCGAATGATGCCGTTGGACTCACTGAGGCTCAGCGACAGGTCGAACTTGGCAAAGTGGCTCGGCTCGGCCACGCCCTCCAGCGTCAGTTCGCCGAGGGCCAGCGCCGGGCTTTCGAGGCCATCCCAACTGAGCAAGGTCTGGAACAACGGGCTGTGCGCCAGGCTGCGCACGGGCCGGGTGATTTCCACCACTTGCTCGAACGGCAGATCCTGATGCGCCTGCGCTTGCAGGGTTTGCGCCTTGACCCGCGCCAGCAGTGCTTCGACGCTCAGCTCGCCGGAGGTGTCGATGCGCAGCGCCAGGGTGTTGACGAACATGCCGATCAGGCCTTCGATTTCGGCGCGGGTGCGGTTGGCCACCGGCGAACCGATCACTACTTCAGCCTGCCCGGACAAGCGACTGAGCAGCATTGCCCAGGCACTCATCAGCGTCATGTACAGGGTCACGCCGTGGCGCTGACCCAAGGCTTTGAGCCCGGCGCTCAAGCGCTCGTCGAGCACGACGGCAACGCTGCTGCCGGCATAGTCCTGCTGCGCCGGGCGCGGCCGATCGGTCGGCAGCATCAACAGCGCCGGGGCACCCGCGAGGGTCTGTTGCCAGTACTCGCTCTGGCGTTGCAGCACCTCGCCGCTGAGCCAGCGCCGTTGCCACACCGCGTAGTCGGTGTATTGCAGCGCCAGGGGCGGCAACGGATCCGGCTGGCCATGACTGAACGCCTGATACAGCGCCATCAGTTCGCGGGTCAAAACACCCATCGACCAGCCGTCAGAGATGATGTGGTGCAGGGTCAGCAACAGCACATGGTGATCGTCGGCCAGACGTACCAGTCGCCCGCGAATCAACGGATCGTCCTGCAAGTCGAACGGCCCGGAGGCTTCGCCCTGAATCAGCGCCTGCAGGGTTTCGTCAGGTTGCGGGTGCTGGCGCAGGTCTTCGACCCGCAGCAGCAGACCGGTGTCCACCGGGGCAATCAGCACCTGCGCTTCGTCGTTGAATTGGGCGAAGCGGCTGCGCAGGGTTTCGTGGCGGGCAACGATCCGCGCCAGTGCGCGTTGCAGCGCCGCGTCGTCGAGACGGCCACGCAGACGCAGGGCCACGGGAATGTTGTAGGCGGTGTTGGCGCCTTCCATTTGCGCGAGGAACCACAGGCGTTGCTGGGCGAACGACAGCGGCAACGCGCCGTCACGCGGTACCGGCACGATCTGTGGTTGCGCACAGCGCCCCGCCTCGCTGAGCACTGACGCGACCGCCGCCAGTTCGGCATTGGCGAACAGATCGCTCAGCGCCAGCTCGACACCCAGGCGCTGGCGCACTTGCGAGACCATGCGCATCGCCAGCAACGAATGCCCGCCGAGTTCGAAAAAGTGATCCTGCCGCCCGACCCGCTCGATCTGCAGCACGTCGGCCCAGATCTGCGCCAGCGCGGTTTCCACCTCGCCTTCGGGCGCTGCGTACTCGCGAGTGAACAGCGCCGCCAGATCCGGCGCCGGCAAGGCCTTGCGGTCGACCTTGCCGTTGGCGGTCAGCGGCAGCGCGGCGAGTTTGACGAACGCCGTCGGCACCATGTACTCCGGCAAACGGCTGAGCAGTTGCGCACGCAACTCGCCCACCGGCAGCGCTTCGACCTGCGGCTGTTCGGTGAAGTAAGCCACCAGTCGCGGCTGGCCGGGTTGATCTTCGCGGGCCAGCAGCACCGCTTCCTGAATCCCCGGCAACTGGTTGAGGCAGGTTTCGATCTCACCCAGCTCGATGCGCACGCCACGGATTTTCACCTGATCGTCGTTGCGCCCCAGGTACTCGATATTGCCGTCCTCGCGCCAGCGTGCAAGGTCGCCGGTGCGGTACATCCGCGCGTTCGGCGCGCAGCTGAACGGGTCACGCAGAAAGCGCTCGGCAGTCATGTCCGGGCGATTCAGGTAGCCACGGGCGACCCCGGCACCGCCAACGTACAACTCGCCCGCCACGCCAATTGGCACCGGGCGCTGCTGTTCGTCGAGCAGGTACACCGTGGCATTGCTTACCGGTTTACCGATGTGCAGCGCATCGCCGCTTTGCACCAGACCTGAAGTCGCGACCACCGTGGCCTCGGTCGGCCCGTAGTTGTTGATCACGTCGAAATGCTGGTGGCGATTGAACTGACGCAAGCGGTCGCCGCCGATCAGCAACGTGCGCAGGGTCGGGTGTTCGAGGTTCTGGCTGAAGGCGTATTCGGCCACCGGCGTCGGCAGGAAGCTCACGTCCAGCGGCTGCGCGCACCACCACGCGAGCAAGGCATCGATGTCCTCGCCGCCCTCGTGGGTCGGCGCCAGATGCAGGGTCGCGCCCGCACACAACGCCGGCCAGACCTCCCAAGCCATCGCATCGAAGCCGAAACCGGCGAGGCTTGAGGTGTGACGTCCGGCGCACAGGTCGAACGCGGTGCAGTGCCAGTCGACCAGATTGCTCAGCGTGTGGTGCTCGACCATCACCCCTTTGGGCAGGCCGGTGGAGCCGGAGGTGTAGATCACGTAGGCCAGATTTGCGGTGCTCAGGCCCGCTACCTGCGGGTTTTGTGTGGCAGTCAGCGGCCAAGTGCGGCGGTCGAGGTCAAGCACCGGCACGCTTAGCGCCGGCAGTCGCTCGCGCAGATGACTTTGGGTCAGTACGGCGACTGGCGCGCTGTCGTCGAGCAGGTAGTTCAAACGCTCGGCCGGGTGCGCCGGATCAATCGGCACGTAACCGGCGCCGGCCTTGAGGATCGCCACCAGCCCGACCAGGGTGTCCAGCCCGCGGCGGGCGACGATCGCCACGCGATCATCCGGTTTCACGCCCAAGCCGATCAGGTGCTGCGCCAAGGCGTTGGCCTGCTGATTGAGTTCGGCGTAAGTCAATTGCGCATCGGCAAACACTGCCGCCAGCGCGTCCGGCCGTTCGGCCACCTGCGCCTCGAAACGTTGCTGGATGGTCTGTGCAGCCGGGAAATCCACTTGAGTGGCATTGAAGTCGAGCAGTACCTGCGCAAGCTCCGCCGCTGGCAGGATCGGTAGTTGGTTGACCGGTGTCTGCGGCGCCTGCTCCAAAGCGAGCAGCAGGTTTTCCAGCGCGCAGTGCAGGTAATCGCAGATGCGCTGTGGATCGGTCTGGGTGCTGGCCAACAGGGTCAGGCTGAAACCGTCACCGAGGTCATCGACACTCATCGTCAGCGGATAGTTGGTGCGCTCTTCTGAGTGCAGGGTGGTGATGCCCTGCCACGCCGCGAGGGTTTCGGCGCTGGCAGTGGCCACGTTGTGGCTGTGACGATAATTGAGCAGTGTGCTGAACAGCGGGGTCGGCGCCACCACGTGGCTGCAGCGCTGAGCCAGGGCCAGCGGTGCGTGTTCGTGACGCATCAGCGTGGTCAACCGTGCGTGGGTGGCGTTGACCGCCGCGCGCACATCCTGCCCGTCGATGTTCACCCGCAAGGGCAAGGTGTTGATGAAAATCCCCAGCGCCCGGTCAATCGCTTCGGCGCCCTGCATGCGACCCATCAGCACCGTGCCGAAGACCACCTGCTGCTTGCCGGTCAGCGCGGCCAGCACCTGCGCCCAGCCGAGGTGGAACAGGCTCGCGACACTTACGCCAAGGGTTCGCGCCTGCGCCCGCAGACGCTGGCCCAATAACGTTGGCACCGGCACGCTGAGTTCGACGATTTCACTGCCGTCACCCTGCACATCCTGCAGACCATAAGGCAGCGTCGGCTCGTCGATATCGCTGAGCATTTCGCGGAAAAACGCCTCGTGCTCGGCCTCGCTGACGCCCAGACGCGCCTGCGCCACGTAGTTGCGAAACGGCACCGGGCGCCCGAGCAATTCACTTTGCCCGGTGAGGCACGCGCGCATTTCGTGGCGCACCACGTCGAGCGCCGAGTGGTCGAGCGCCATGTGATGGAACAACAGCGTGGCGATCACCCGTTGCCCGGCTTCATCCCAGGCGTGGGCCAGACGCATCAGCGGCGCCTGGGTGACGTCGAGGCGGAAGTGCCGGGCGTCGAAGCGCTCGTGCAGATACACCAAAACGTCACTGTCGGTGCCTGGCAGCGTCACTTCTTCCACCGGCAGTTCGGCCCGACGCCAGACCACCTGCACCGGCGCGTCCAGCCCCGCCCAATGAACAGCGGTGCGCAGAATGTCATGGCGATCGATCACGCTTTGCAGGGCCTGGGCGAACGCCTGAAAACGCTCACGGCTGTCAAAGGCAAAGTGCGACTGCATGACGTACGGATCGCCCTCTCCGCCACTGACGTGGTGATAAAGGATGCCTTCCTGCAACGGCGCCAGCGGGTAGATGTCCTGCACGTTGGCGGCGCCGCCGGGGACTTGTGTGACGAGGTGGTCGATGGTGGTTTGATCGAGCTCGACCAGCGTCAGCATCGCCGGGGTGATGCGCGTGGTACCCGCAACAATGCCGTTGGCCGGCACTTCGACCTGGCCGTGCTTGCTGGCCGAGTACTGCCCGGCCTTGATCAGTTCGATCAGCGCCGGTTTGTGTTCGCGCAACAGCGCCAGCAACGCCGGGTCGTTCAACGCCTGCTTGTTGCCGTTGACCCGCAATTGGTCGTCCGCGACCGCCAGCTGAATATCTTTAGCCTTCAATGTGGCCAACAGTTCGATCACGTTCACAGGACGATCTCCATTCGTTCGGTAATTGCGGCGTAGCCGGCCAGGGTCGGATGTTCGAACAGCGACCTGACATCGGCTTCCATGCCTTCCTGACGCAGCCGGCCGATCAGACTGACCGCCAGCAGCGAGTGACCACCCAGTTCAAAGAAATGATCGTGGCGCCCTACCCGCTCGACGTTGAGCAACTCGGCCCAGAGCCGTGCGAGGGTGATTTCCACCTCGCCCACCGGGGCTTCGTATTCGCGCACAGGCAATGCGGCCTGATCCGGGGCCGGCAGCGCCTTGCGGTCGAGTTTGCCGTTGGGGCTCAGCGGCAATGCATCGAGATGCACGAACAGCGCGGGCACCATGTAGTCCGGCAGATGCTCCAGCAAGTGGCTGCGCAGCACGTCGATTTCCAGGCGTGCCCCGGTGTAGTACGCCACCAGACGCTTGTCGCCGGATGCATCTTCGCGGGCCAGCACGGCGGCTTCCTGAATGCCGTCGATCTGCGTCAGGCGCGCCTGAATCTCGCCGAGTTCGATGCGCAAACCACGGATCTTCACCTGATCGTCGTTGCGGCCCAGGTATTCGATGTTGCCGTCCGGCAGATAGCGGGCGACGTCGCCGGTGCGGTACATCCGCCCATTGCTCTGGAACGGATCGTTGAGGAAGCGTTCGGCGTTCAGCTCCGGACGATTCAGATAACCGCGCGCCACCTGCACGCCGCCGATGTACAACTCGCCGACCACGCCGTGCGGCACCGGTTGTTGCTGGGCATCGAGGATGTACATCCGGGTGTTGGCGATCGGTTTGCCGATTGGCGTGTTGTCCGGGGTGCTTTCCAGAGGGCCGGCGCAGTTCCACGCCGTCACGTCCACTGCGGCTTCGGTCGGGCCGTAGAGGTTGTGCAATTGGCTGTCCGGCAGTTGCTGTTTGAAGCGCCGCACCACGCTGCCCGGCAATGCTTCGCCGCTGCACATGACTTGCCGCAGACTGCTGCAACGTGCGCTGTCACCGTGGGCGAGGAATACGTCGAGCATCGACGGTACGAAGTGCAGCGTGGTGATGTGCTCGCGTTCGATGATGTCGCTGAGGTATTGCGGATCCTTGTGCCCCTCGGGCCGGGCCATGACCAACCGGGCGCCGGTCATCAGCGGCCAGAAGAACTCCCAGACCGAGACGTCGAAGCTGAATGGGGTTTTCTGTAACACCGTGTCGCTGGAGGTCAGTTGATAGGCGTCCTGCATCCACAGCAAGCGGTTGACCACCCCGCAATGTTCGTTGATCACGCCTTTCGGTTGGCCGGTAGAACCGGAGGTGTAGATCACGTAGGCGGTGTGATTCGGGGTCAGCTCAGTGACATGCAGGTTTTCCTCTGGCAGCGACTGCCAGTTTGGCTGATCGAGGTCGATCACTGGCACCGAAACGTCACCGAGTAACGAACGCGTGGTTCCCTGCACCAGCACCGCCAGCGGCGCGCTGTCCTCAAGCATGTAAGCCAGCCGTTCCAGCGGATACGCCGGGTCCAGTGGCACATAACCGCCGCCGGCCTTGAGGATCGCCAGCAGCCCGACCACCATGTCCAGACCGCGCTCGACGCAGATCGCCACCCGCGCATCCGGCCCTACGCCCAAATCACGCAGATGCCGCGCCAGTTGATTGGCCCGGGCATTGAGTTCGGCGTAGCTCAGTTGCTGCTCCCCCGCGACCACGGCGGGCGCCTGCGGCGTAAGCGCCACTTGCGCCTCGAACAAGCCATGAATGGTCTGATCGAGGTTGTAATCGACCTGCGTGGCATTCAGGCCGAACAGCAACTGCTGGCGCTCGGCATCCGCCAGCACCGGCAGGCGGTTCAAGGCCTGCTGCGGTGCCTGCTCCAGCGCCTCGACCAGCCCCGCCAACGCCTGCTGCATGTAGCCACACACCCGCGCCGCGCCAACCTGCGAAGGGGTCATGGCCGTGAGGTCAAAGCCCTGACCCAGGTCATCGACGTTGAAGCTCAGCGGGTAGTTGGTTCGTTCCTCGCTGGACAGGTTTTCGATGCCTTGCCAGGCCAGGCGATTGGCCTGCAACTGTTCTTCGCTGACGCTGTGCCGGTAGTTGAGCATGGCGCTGAACAGCGGCGACGGCGCCGCCACCCCGCTGCAACGCTGGGCCAATGCCAGTGACGCATGTTCATGGCCGAGCAATGCGGTCAGTTGCGCATGGGTGGCGCGCACCCCGGCACGCACCGGAACATCGCCCAGATCCACCCGCAGCGGCAGCGTGTTGATGAACATTCCCAGACCGCGATCAGCGCCGGTACCGCCCTGCATCCGCCCCAGCAGCACGGTGCCGAATACCACGCGGTCATGCCCGGAGGTCGCCGCCAATACTTGGGCAAACGCCAGATGAAACAGGCTCGCGACACTCACGCCCATCTGCCGCGCCTGGCTGCGCAAGCGCCGCGCCAAGTCGTCGGGCACCCGCTGCCGGACTTCTTCGATGTCATGGCCGTCACCATGCACATCGAGCAGACCGAACGGCAGCGTCGGTTCGTCGATCTCGCCGAGCATCGCGCGGAAGAATGCTTCGTGCTCCTGCTCGCTGACACCCAGCCGGGTCTGCGCCACGTAATTGCGATACGGCACGGCGGGGATCAGGGCTTCGCCGTGACCAAAGAGCAGCGCCTGCAATTCTTGCTGCACCACTTCCAGCGCCGTGTGATCCATGGCGATGTGATGGAACAGCAGCATGGCAACCACCCGGTCGTTGGCCGGATCTTGCGCATACACCAGGCGAATCAGCGGCGCCTGACTGAGGTCGATGCGGAAATGCCGCGCGTCAAAACGCTCAAACAATTGCGCGAGTACGTCACCGGCGGCCGGGTCGAGTGCGACTTCCTGCAGCGGCAGTTGAGCTTCGCGCCAGACCACTTGCACCGGCGTCGCCAACCCTTCCCAGACCACTCCGGTGCGCAGAATGTCGTGACGCGTCATGACCTGACGCAACGCGGCGGCAAAGGCCTGCAAGCGTTCAAGGCTGTCGAATGCCAGGCGCGATTGCAGCAGGTATGGATCGCCCTGTTCGGCGCTCAGGTGGTGATAAAGAATGCCTTCCTGCAACGGCGCCAGCGGATAGATGTCCTGCACGTTGGCGGCACCGCCCGGCACCGTTGCAACGATACGCTCGATGCTGGCCTGATCCAGCTCCACCAGCGGTAGCAGGTCCGGGGTAATGCGCGTGCAACCGGGCGCAATCAGGTTGGCCGGCACCGCGACTTCGCGACCGCTGCCGACGGCGGCGGCCAGCGCGGCGAGGGTCGGCTGGCTGAACAGCACGCGCACGTCGGTGCTCAGGCCGAGCTGACGCATGCGCTCGATCAGGGTCACCGCCAGCAGCGAATGCCCGCCCAGTTCAAAGAAGTTGTCGTGACGCCCGACCTGTTCGACTTGCAGCACCTCGGCCCAGACCTGCGCCAGCGCGGTTTCCACCGGCCCTTGCGGCGCGGCGTATTCGCGGCTGAGCCAGGCGTCCTGATCCGGTTCGGGCAAGGCCTTGCGGTCGAGTTTGCCGTTGGCGGTCAGCGGCAGCGCCTCAAGCCGGACGTAGGCTGCCGGCACCAGTGCCTGCGGCAGGCGCGCTTGCAGATGCGCGCGAAGATCCTCGATATCGACTGTTGTGCGAGCAGTAAACCAGGCGATCAACCGCGCCTCACGCACCAGCACCACCGCGTCCTGCACTGCCGGATGGCTGGACAGCGCGGCTTCGATTTCACCCAGTTCCACCCGCACGCCGCGTAGTTTGACCTGATCGTCGTTACGCCCCAGGTACTCGATATTGCCGTCGGCCAACCAACGCGCGAGGTCGCCGGTGCGGTACATGCGCGCCTGTGGCTCGTCACTGAACGGGTCTTCGAGGAAGCGTTCGGCGGTCAGCTCGGGACGGTTCAGATAACCACGGGCGACACCCGCGCCACCGACGTACAACTCACCCGCCACGCCAACCGGCACCGGACGCTGCTGTTCATCGAGCAGGTAGATCCGGGCGTTGCTGATGGGCCGGCCGATGTGCAGCAACTGCCCGACATTGACCTGTCCGGAGGTGGCGACCACCGTGGCCTCGGTCGGGCCGTAGTTGTTGATGACGTCGAATGTCTGCTCACGCGAGAACTGCCGCAACTTGTCGCCGCCGATCAGCAGCGTGCGCAAAGTCGGATGACCCAACTCACGACTGAAGGCGTATTCGGCAATCGGCGTCGGCAGGAAGCTCACCTGCAACGGTTGCGCGCGCCACCAGTCGAGCAGTTCATCCAGGTGTTCGTTGCTGATCGACGGCGGCGGCAGGTGCAGGGTCGCGCCGACACACAGCGCCGGCCAGACCTCCCAGGCCATCGCGTCGAAACCGCAACCGGCGACGCTGGCGGTGTGGCTGCCGGCACGCAGGTCGAACGCCTCGCAATGCCAGTGCACGAGGTTTTCCAGGGTCACGTGTTCGACCATCACGCCTTTCGGCTGGCCGGTCGAACCTGAGGTGTAGATCACGTAGGCCAGATGCGCCGGAGTCAGCGTCGGCAGTTGCGGATTGGTAGCCGGCAGGTGTTGCCAGAGGGCGTTGTCCAGATCGATCACCGGCACCCGGCCCAGCAACTCGCGGGTCGAGCCCTGCGCCAGCACCGCCACCGGATCGCTGTCCTGCAACAGGTAGGCGATGCGTTCGGTCGGGTACGCCGGATCGACCGGCACATAACCGGCGCCGGCCTTGAGAATCGCCAGCAGCGCCACCAGCATCTGCGGGCCGCGTTGCAGGCACACGGCAATCCGGTCGTCCGGCTGCACGCCGAGGCCGAGCAAGTGCTGCGCCAGGCGATTGGCCTGCTGATTGAGCTGCGCATAGGTCAGTTGCTGCGTGCCCTGCACCACCGCCAATGCCTGCGGCTGCTGCTCGGCCTGCGCTTGCACCAGCGCCTGAATCGTTGCACCGCGCGGATACGCCGCCGCGGTCGGGTTGAATCCGACCAGCAAGCGCTCGTATTCCTCCACCGAAAGAATCGGCAAACGGTTGAGCGCACGCTGTGGCGTCTGCTCCAGTGCGTGCACCAGATGTTCCAGCGCGGTGTGCATGTAGCCGCAGATCCGTTGCGCACCGATCTGCGCCAACGCCAGCACCGACAGGGAAAAGGCTTCGCCGAGATCGTCGACGCTGAGGGTCAGCGGATAGTTGCTACGCTCTTCGCCACCGAGCAATTGCACGCCTTCCCAGATGCCCTGACCGTCACGCGGCTGCGCCTCGGCGGCGCTATGCCGGTAGTTGAGCAAGGCGCTGAACAGCGGCGCGCCGGATACTGCGCTGCAGCGCTGGGCCAGCGCCAGTGGCGCATGTTCATGGGCGAGCAGCGCGGTCAGTCGTGCATGGGTGGTCTTGACCGCAGCGCGCACGCCTTCGCTGACATCCACCCGCAGCGGCAAGGTATTGATGAACACGCCAAGGGTGCGATCCGCGCCCTCGCCGCCCTGCAAGCGACCCAACAGCACCGTGCCGAACACCACATCGCGGCGATTGGCAAGCACGCCCAACACCTGCGCCCAGGCCAGGTGCATCAGGCTCGCCGGGCTGACACCCAGCTGCCGCGCCTGTTCACGCAGGCGCAGGGTCAACCCGGCATCCACGGCTTGCTGCGCCTCCTCGATGTCGCCGCCATCGCCTTGCACGTCGTGCAGACCGAACGGCAGGGTCGGTTCATCGATATCGCCGAGCATGTCGCGGAAGAACGTTTCGTGCTCCTGCTCGCTGGCACCCAGACGCGCCTGCGCCACGTAGTTGCGATACGGCATCGGCGTGCCGAGGCTGTCGGCCTGATTGAACATGAACGCGCGCATTTCCTGGCCCACCACCTCCATGGCGGTGTGGTCGAGAATCAAGTGCTGGAACAGGATGATCGCCACCACCCGTTGCTGCGCCGGGTCCTCGGCGTAGACGATGCGCATCAGCGGCGCCTGGCTCAGGTCGAGGCGGTTGTGCCGGGCATCGAACCGCGCGTGCAACTGCTCAAGAACATCGCCCTGCGCCGGATCCAGCGGCACCGCTTGCACCACCAGCGGCGCCTGACGCCAGACCACTTGCTGCGGACTCGCCAGCCCTTCCCAGACCACACTGGTGCGCAGAATGTCGTGGCGCTCGATGACCTGCTGCAAGGCATGGCTGAAGGTGCGCAGACGCTCGACGCTGTCGAAGATCAGCCGCGATTGCAGCAAGTACGGATCGCCCTGTTCGGCGCTCAAGTGGTGGTAAAGAATGCCTTCCTGCAACGGTGCCAGCGGATAGATGTCCTGCACGTTGGCAGCCCCGCCCGGCACGGTGGCGACGATGCGCTCGATGCTGGCCTGATCGAGTTCAGTCAGGCTGAGCATGTCCGGGGTGATGTGCGTGCAGCCCGGCGGAATGCGGTTGGCCGGCACCTCGATTTCGCGACCGCTGCCCACGGCAGCCGCCAATGCGGCCAGAGTCGGCTGATTGAACAGCACGCGCACGTCGGCCGCGAGGTCGATCTGGCGCATGCGTTCGATCAGGCTCACCGCCAACAGCGAATGCCCGCCCAGCTCGAAGAAATTATCCTGACGCCCGACGCGCTCGACTTTCAGTACGTCGATCCAGATCTGCGCCAGCGCCGTCTCGACCGGCCCTTGCGGGGCCTGATACTCGCGACTGAGCCACGCGCCATGCTCCGGTTCCGGCAAGGCCTTGCGGTCGATCTTGCCGTTGGCGGTCAGCGGCAATGCGTCCAGCCGCACGTAAGCCGCCGGCAGCAGCGCATCCGGCAAGCGTGCCTGTAAATGCGTATGCAACTGTTGAATATCGACCGCCGTGCGCTCGGTGAACCACGCAATCAGCCGCCCGTCGCGGACCAGCACCACCGCTTCCTGCAGCGCAGCGTGGCTGCCGAGCGCGGCTTCGATTTCACCGAGTTCGATACGCACGCCACGCAATTTGACCTGATCGTCGTTGCGCCCCAGGTACTCGATGTTGCCGTCGGCCAGCCAACGCGCCTGATCGCCGGTGCGGTACATGCGTGCCTGCGGCTCGTCGCTGAACGGATCGAAGAGGAACTGCGCAGCGCTCAGCTCGGGGCGATTCAAATAGCCGCGCGCGACGCCCGCCCCGCCGACATACAACTCGCCCGCCACACCCACCGGCACCGGGCGCTGTTCAGCGTCCAGCACGTAGACTTTGGCATTGGCGATCGGGCGGCCGATATGCAACGGCTGGTCAAGCTCGACCGGCCCCGAGGTGGCGACCACCGTCGCTTCGGTCGGGCCATAGTTGTTGATCACTGCGAAGGTTTGCTGGCGACTGAACTGACGCAGTCGGTCGCCACCGATCAGCAGCGTACGCAAGGTCGGGTGCTGCAATTGCCGGCTGAACGCGTATTCGGCCACCGGCGTCGGCAAGAAGCTGACCTGCAACGGCTGCGCGCACCACCAGTCGAGCAGCTCGTCGAGGTGCTCGTTGCGGATCGACGCCGGCGGCAGGTGCAAAGTGGCGCCGACACACAGCGCTGGCCAGACTTCCCAGGCCATCGCATCGAACCCGAAGCCGGCGACACTCGCAGTCTGGCTGCCGGCCTGCAAGTCGAAGGCTTCAGCGTGCCAGTGCACGAGGTTTTCCAGGGTCGCATGCTCGACCATCACCCCTTTCGGTTGGCCAGTGGAGCCGGAGGTGTAGATCACGTAAGCCAGATGCTTCGGCGTCAATGCCAGCACCTGCGGATTGGCATCCGACAGGTGCTGCCAGAGGTCGTTGTCCAGATCAATGACCGGCACGCCACCGAGCAGATCGCGGGTCGATGCCTGCGCCACGACGGCCACCGGGGCGCAGTCCTGCAACAGATAGGCGATGCGTTCCGGCGGATACGCCGGATCGACCGGCACATAACCGGCGCCGGCCTTGAGGATCGCCAGCAGCGCGACCAGCATGTCCGGGCTGCGCCGGGCACACAGGGCGACCCGGTCATCGGGCTGCACGCCAAGGCCGATCAGGTGATGCGCCAGGCGATTGGCCCGCTGATTGAGTTCGCCATAGCTCAACTGCTGGGTGCCTTGCACCGCCGCCAATGCCTCGGGGTGCGAGGCCGCCTGGGCCTCTAACAAACGCTGCACGGTCTGCGCCGGCGGGTAGTCGCGACCGGTGATGTTGAACCCGACCAGGACCCGCTGCCGCTCGCTCGGCGACATCACCGAAATCTGCCGCAGCGGCGTGGCCGGATTGTGCTCGAGGGCGGTCAGCAGGTTGTGCAGCGCGGTCTGCAAGTAATCGCAGACCCGCGCGCCATCCACTTGCGGCACCGCCTGCACGCTCAGGCGGAAACCTGCGCCGAGGTCATCGACGCTGACCACCAGCGGATAGTTGCTGCGCTCGCGCGAGCTGAGAATCTCGATCCCGTCCCAGGTCACGCCTGCCGGTTCCGCCGCACTGTGGCGATAGTTGAGCAAGCTGCTGAACAGCGGCAGCGACGCGGCAACACCGCTGCAACGCTGGGCCAGCGACAGTGAGGCCTGCTCATGTGCCAGCAATTGCGCCAGACGTTCGTGAGTAGCGCGCACGCCTTGCTTCACCGCGGTCGCGCCGACGCTGACCCGCAGCGGCAAGGTATTGATGAACATGCCGAGTGCGCGATCGGCACCCTCGCCGCCCTGCATGCGCCCGAGCAGTACGGTGCCGAACACCACCTCTTCGCGCCCCGAAACCTGCGCCAGCACCTGGCCCCAGGCCTGGTGCACCAGACTGGCCGCGCTGATGCCGAGGCGGCGCGCCTGCTCGCGCAACCGCTCGGCCACGCCAGCGTCCAGCGCCTGCTCACTGTCAATGATCGTGCTGCCATCGCCATGCACGTCCTGCACACCGAAGGCCACGGTCGGCTCGTCGATGTCGCCGAGCATGTCGCGGAAGAACGCTTCATGCGCCTGGGCATTGGCCTGCTGTTGCGCCTGCGCCACGTAGTTGCGGTACTGCGCCGGCGGCGGCAGATCGACGCCGCTCGGGTACAGGCTGTCGTTCATTTCCGCGAGCAACACTTCCAGTGCGGTGTGGTCGAGCACGATGTGGTGCAGCAACAGGATGCCAACCCAGCGTTGCTGTTCACGATCTTCGGTGTAGGCCAGACGCATCAGCGGTGCGCGGCGCAGGTCGAGGCGATAGTGCCGCGGATCGAACCGTGCCTGCATCTGCTCCAGCACATCGCCGACCAGCAGGTCGGCATCGACCCGTTCCAGCGCCAGCGGCGCCTCGCGCCAGACCACTTGCACCGGTTCTTCAAGCCCTTCCCAGACCACACTGGTGCGCAGAATGTCGTGGCGTTCGATCACTGCGTTCAACGCACGGACGAAGGCCTTGATCTGCGCCAGTCCGGCGAAGGCGAATTGCGCCTGCAACACGTACGGGTCACCGGCGCTGGTCGCCAGATGGTGATAGAGGATCCCTGCCTGCAACGGTGCCAGGCCATAGATGTCCTGCACATTGGCAACGCCGCCGGGCACAGTGGCGACCACGCGGTCGATGGCGGCCTGATCCAGCGTCGCCAGGGGCAGCATGTCCGGGGTGATCCGCGGGCAATCGGCAGGAATCCGATTGTCCGGCACTCGCAGGGCGTGACGGTGACTCAAGGTCGCCGCCAGTGCCGCCACGCTCGGCTGGCCGAACAGCACGCGCACGTCGCACTGCAAGTCGTGCTGACGCATGCGTTCGATCAGTTTCACCGCCAACAGCGAATGACCGCCAAGTTCGAAGAAATTGTCATGCCGCCCGACCTGCTCGACACCGAGCAGGGTCTGCCAGATCCCGGCGATCAGCTCTTCCACTGGTCCCAGCGGGGCTTCGAAACCGCGACGGGCGAACGCCTCGCTGTCCGGTTGTGGCAAGGCTTTGCGATCGAGCTTGCCGTTGCTGGTCAGCGGCAACGCATCGAGGCGCACAAACGCGCTCGGCACCATGTAGTCGGCCAGCGACAGCAGCAACTCGTCGCGCAATTGCGCAGCGCTCGGCTCAGCGCCTTCGGCGGCCAGCCAGTAGGCGACCAGACGCTGATCGCCGGGGCTGTCTTCGCGGGCGATCACCACCGCTTCGCGCACACCGGTGCAGGCTGCCAGGCGAGCTTCGATTTCACCGAGTTCGATGCGGAAACCACGGATCTTCACTTGATCGTCGTTACGCCCCAGGTACTCAAGGCTGCCATCCGCCGTCCGGCGCGCGAGGTCACCGGTCTTGTACAGACGCGCCTCGGCACGGCCGCTGAACGGGTCGGCAATAAAGCGCTCGGTAGTCAGCGTCTCGCGGTTGAGGTAGCCGCGGGCAACCCCGGCGCCACCGACGTACAACTCGCCGATCACACCGACCGGCACCGGTTCGCGCTGCGCGTCGAGCACGTACAGCTGCAGGTCGGGGATGCCGACACCGATCGGGCTGCGCCCGACCAGCAGTGCGTCCGCTGCCTGCAGTGGGCGATAGGTCACGTGCACCGTGGTTTCAGTGATGCCGTACATGTTCACCAGCCGCGTACCGGCATTGCCGACCCGCGCGTACCACGGTTTGAGCAGGCCCGGTTCCAGGGCTTCGCCGCCGAAAATCACTTCGCGCAACGAGTGCTGCAACGGGCTGCGCCCCTGCGCGGCGATCAACTGGCGGAAGGCGCTCGGGGTCTGATTGAGCACGGTGACGCCGCTGCGGCACAGCAGCGCGTAGCAGTCGTCCGGCGAGCGGCTGACGGCCTGCGGCACCAGCAACAACTGGCCGCCAAACGCCAGCGCGCCCCAGATTTCCCACACCGAGAAGTCGAAAGCGAAGGAATGGAACAGCGCCCACACGTCCTGCGGGTTGAAGTTGAACCAGTCGTGGGTCGCCGAAAACAGGCGCGTGACGTTGCGGTGTTCGACCATCACGCCTTTGGGCAGCCCGGTGGAACCGGAGGTGTAGATCACGTAGGCGAGATGACTTGGAGTCAGCTCGGGAATCTGCGGATTGCTGCTGAGTTCAGCCTGCAACTGCAGGCTGTCCAGAGCGATGATCGGCACGTTGAGCGCGCCAACCCGGTCCAGCGTATCGGCCTGGGTCAGCACCGCCACCGGGGCGCTGTCCTGCAGGGTGTAGGCGATGCGCTCCAGTGGATACGCCGGGTCGATCGGCACGTAACCGGCGCCCGCCTTGAGGATACCGAGCAGGCCGATGATCATGTGCGGGCCACGCTCGACGCAGATCGCCACGCGCTGATCCGGGCGAATCCCCTGTGCCAGCAGGTGATGCGCAAGCTGATTGGCGCGGCGGTTCAGCTCGCCGTAGCTCAGCGTCTGCGCCTCGAACAGCAGCGCTGTGGCCTCAGGGCGCGCCGCCGCATGGGCTTCGAATTGCTGATGAATCAGCGGCGCTTCCGGGAACTGCGGCAACGGCGAGTTGACCCCGTGCAGCAGGTATTCGCGCTCGGCGGCCGGCAGAATATTCAGGCGTTGCAGCGGCGCATCCGGGGTCGATTGCAAGGCCTGCAGCAGGCTGTGCAACGCGGTGTGCAGATAAGCGGCGATGCGTTCGGCGCCCAGCGCCGCATCGGCCAGCGCGGTGATGCGCAAGTCTTCGCCGAGGTCGTCGATGTTGATCGTCAGCGGGTAGTTGGTGCGCTCGCGGGCGCCCAGCACTTGCACGCCGGGGGCCAGTTCGCTGACTTCGGCGATTTCTTCACTGCTGCTATGGCGATAGTTGAGGATCGCGCTGAACAGCGGCGTCGGCACCGCCACCGCGCTGCAACGCTGGGCCAGAGCCAGCGAGGTCTGCTCATGGCCGAGCAACGCGGTCAGGCGTCGATGGGTTGCAAGCACCCCGGCTCGCACGCCGTCCTGCCCGACATCCACGCGCAGCGGCAAGGTGTTGATGAACATCCCCAGCGCCTGTTCGCCACCCTCTCCCGCCGCCATCCGCCCCAGCAGCACGGTGCCGAACACCACCGCCGTACGCCCGGACAATTGGCCGAGCACCCGCGCCAGCGCCAGGTGCATCAGGCTCGCCACACTGACGCCGAGCTGACGCGCCTGGCCGCGCAGTTGCCGGCTGAAATCGGTGTCGAGCATCAGCAAGGCTTCTTCGATGCCTTGGCCATCGCCCTGCACATCCTGCAGACCACAGGGCAAGGTCGGCTCGTCGATGTCGGCGAGCATTTCGCGGAAAAACGCTTCGTGCACCTGCTCGTCCAGACGCAGGCGGGCCTTGGCCAGGTGATCGCGGTACGGCACCGCCGGCCCGACCTGCGCGGTCTGGCCGAGCAGGTGCGCGCGGGTTTCGCGGCGCACCACATCGAGGGCGACGTGGTCCATGATCAGGTGATGAAACAGCAACAGCGCGACCACACGACCGTTGTCCGGGTCCATGGCGTAGACCAGACGCAGCAGCGGCGCCTGCTGGATGTCGAGGCGGAAGAATCGAGGGTCGTGGCGTTCCAGCAATTGCGTCAGGACATCCGCGCCCGGCGCGAGGGCGATTTCTTCGCAGTGCAGACGAGCCTGCCGCTGCACCACTTGCAGCGGTTCGTCCAGGCGTTCCCAGACGAACGAGGTGCGCAGGATGTCGTGGCGTTCGATCATCCACTGCAACGCCTCGGCGAAGGCGTCCAGATGTTCGCGGCTGTCGAAGGCGAACCGCGCCTGCGACACGTAAGGGTCACCGGCGGGCGCCGACAGATGCAGATAGAGCATGCCTTCCTGCAGCGGCGCCAGCGGGTAAATGTCCTGCAGGTTGGCGGCGCCGCCGGGCACATTGGCGACCAGCCGATCGATGGTCGGCTGATCCAGCGTCACCAGCGGCAGCATGTCCGGGGTGATGCGAAACGCCGGGCTCAGCCAGTCGCCACCGTGTTGCGCGACCAGTTCCAGCAGCTGCGCCTTGTGTTCGCTGAGGCTGTCCCACAACGCATCGTCCAGCGCGTCGTCGCTGCCCAGAATGACCAGGTCTTCATCTTCCTGTTGAAGGCGGATCGCATGGGTGGAAATAACAGCCATCAGTTCGCTGAAATGCATGGGATAACCTGCTGTAAATACGAGAAAAAGGAGCGCGCAGCGGCGAGTCCGTGCCTGCTGCGCGCAGCCTGGAAAAGCTAAAACATCGGGGCTTGCGGGGCTGACATGGGAAGCGGGGACAAGCCACAGGCTCGGCCGCCGCAATCCCCCTGTGGGAGCGGGCTTGCTCGCGAATGCGGTGGGTCAGTCGATGTTGATGGTGACTGTTACACCGCATTCGCGAGCAAGCCCGCTCCCACAGGGTTTGGTTTACACAACCAATTCCGGGCTAGAGCCGGCGTTTGCGATTGAGGCTCGGGATGGTGGTTTGCGGGATGACTACTTGCTGCGCCTCGGGTGTGGTGCTGAGCGCCAGCGCCGCCAGGGTCGGCTGGCTGAACAGCGCCCGGGCGTCGGTGTGCAAACCGCTCTGACGCATGCGCGCCACCAGACTCACTGCCAGCAGCGAGTGCCCACCGAGTTCGAAGAAGTTGTCATGGCGACCGACCTGTTCGACGCCGAGGACTTCAGCCCAGATCTGCGCCAGCGCGGTTTCGATTTCACCCTGTGGCGCCACGTATGGGCGATTGATCACCGCATCGCCCCCCGGTTCCGGCAGGGCTTTGCGGTCGATCTTGTCGTTTGGCGTCAGTGGCAAGGCGTCGAGCCGCACAAACGCGCCCGGCACCATGTACTCCGGCAAGCGCTCCAGCACATGGCTGCGCAACGTCTCAAGACTCGGTGCTTCTACGCCGGAACGCACGGTGTACCAGGCCACCAGACGTTCATCGCGCACCATCACCACCGCCTCGCGAATGGCCGGATGTTCGATCAACCGCGCCTCGATTTCCCCCGGCTCCAGGCGCAAGCCACGCAGCTTGATCTGGAAGTCGTTGCGGCCGAGGAATTCCAGTTCACCATGGTTGTTGTAGCGCGCCAGATCTCCCGTGCGGTACAGGCGATCACCCGCCACAAACGGGCTGTCGATGAAGCGCTCGGCCTGCATCTCCGGCAAACCGTGATAACCACGCGCCACGCCGACGCCACCGATGTACAACTCACCGCTGACGCCTTGTGGCACTGGTTGACCGTACGCATCAAGCACGTACAGCCGCGTGTTGCTCAAGGCTGTGCCGATTGGCACCACGTTGTCCGGCACATTCATGTCCGGTTCCAGCGTCCAGCCCGTGCTGTCCACCGTGGTTTCAGTCGGGCCATAAACATTGTGCAAACGCACCCACGGCAGGCGATCACGCACCTGACGCGCCAGCGCCGCGCTGAGTTCACCACCACCGTTGAGCACATCGGTCAGGCTGGTGCACTGCTCGACGCCATCCTGTTCGATGAACTGCTGCAGCAGCGCAGGAACGAACTTGACCACCGTCACCTGCTGCTCGCGAATGGTCTGCACCACATACGCCGAATCGCGGTTGCCGTCCGGCCGCGCCAGCACCAGACGCATGCCGGAACACAGCGGCCAGAAGATCTCCCACACCGAACTGTCGAAGCTGAACGGCGCTTTTTGCAGCAGCGCACCGTGTTCGGTCGGCGGCGAAATCTGCGAACCCCAATGCACCATGTTGCAGGCGCTGCGATGCTCGATCATCACCCCTTTCGGCAACCCGGTGGAGCCCGAGGTGTAGATCATGTAGGCGAGGTTCGAAGCACTCAGGCCCGGCACCTGCAAGTTGCCTGCCGGCTGCTGCTCCCAACTGCCGTGATCCAGATTGATCAGCGTCACACCCGGTTCGCCCAGCAGTTGTCGCGTGGCGCCATGCACCAACAGTGCGACCGGCGCGCTGTCCTGCAACATGTAGTTCAGGCGCTCCAGCGGATAGTCCGGGTCCAGCGGCACGTAGGCGCCGCCCGCCTTGAGGATGCCGAGCAAGCCGACCAGCAGATCCAGCCCGCGCTCGACGCAGATCGCCACCCGCGAGTCCGGTTGCACGCCGACTTCGCGCAGGTGATGGGCCAGGCGATTGGCGCGCTCGTTGAGTTGCGCATAGGTCAGGCTTCGCTCGACGGTCTGTGCAGCAACGGCGTGCGGTTTGCGCCGCACCTGTGCTTCGAACAGCGTGTGCAGCGGCTGGTCCAGCGCACAATCGACCTCGGTGGCGTTGAACGTGATCAGCAAGCGCTGCAACTCCTCCGGCTGCAGGATCGGCAACTGATTCAACGGCTGTTGCGGGGCCTTTTCCAAGGCCAGCAGCAAACCGTGCAACGCGGTTTGCATGTAGCCGCAAATCCGTTGCGCGCCGATCTGGACGACGGCCCTGCCGGTGAAGCGCAAGCCGTTGCCAAAATCGTCCACGCTCATGGTCAGCGGGTAATTGGTGCGCTCCTCGTTGGCCAGGGTTTCGATGCCTTGCCAGGCCTGGCTGGATGGCTCCAGCAGTTCGGACTCGTCACTGTGCCGATAATTGAGCAGCGCGCTGAACAGCGGCGACGGCGAGGCCACGCCGCTGCAGCGTTGGGCCAGTGCCAGCGAAGCGTGTTCATGGCCGAGCAGCGCGGTCAGCCGCGCATGGGTGGCGCGCACCGCGTCCAGCACGCCTGCATCGACATCGATGCGCAGCGGCAAGCTATTGATAAACACACCCAAGGCGCGGTCGGCACCCTCGCCCCCCTGCATGCGCCCCATCAGCACGGTGCCGAACACCACGCGCTGCTGGCCCGAAGTCGCCGCCAGCACCCGCGCCCACGCCAGATGAATCAGACTGGCGACGCTGACACCGGCCTGTCGCGCCTGGGTGCGCAAACGCTGATACACGTCCGCCGGCAGCACCTGCTGCGCTTCCTCGATACCGTTACCGTCGCCCTGCACTTCCTGCAGCCCGAACGGCAGGGTCGGCTCGTCGATGTCCGCCAGTTGCGCGCGGAAAAACGCCTCGTGTTCCTGCTCTGTGACGCCCAGCCGCGTCTGCGCCACGTAATTGCGATAGGGCACCGGCGGCGCCAGCGCCACGACCTGCCCCGACAGGCTGGCCTGCATCTCGCCGCGCATTACTTCAAGAGCGATGTGGTCCATGGCCAGGTGATGGAACAGCAGAATCCCCACCACCCGATCCAGCGCCGGATCGCGGGCATACACCAGACGCATCAGTGGCGCCTGGCTGACGTCGAGGCGATAACGCCGGGCGTTGAAGCGCGCGTGCAACTGATCGATGATCGGGCCGTTGGCCGGGTCCAGCTCGACCTCCTGCAACGGCAGAATCGCCTCGCGCCACACTACCTGCACCGGGGTGGTCAGGCCTTCCCAGAGCACCGCGGTGCGCAGAATGTCGTGGCGCGCCATGACCTGGCGCAGCGCAGCGGCGAAGGCTTCGACGCGTTCAAGACTGTCGAACGCCAGTTGCGATTGCAGCAGGTACGGATCGCCCTGAGCGGCGGTGATGTGGTGATAGAGAATGCCTTCCTGCAGCGGTGCCAGCGGGTAGATGTCCTGCACGTTGGCGGCGCCGCCCGGCACAGTGGCCACGATCCGCTCGAGCGTCGGCTGATCCAGTTGCAGCAGGGGCAGCATATCCGCGGTGATGTGGGTGCAATCGGCGGCGATGCGGTTGGCCGGCACTTCGATCTCGCGACCGCTGCCGACCGAAGCCGCCAGCGCCGCGAGGGTCGGCTGACTGAACAGCACACGCACATCGCTGCTCAAATCGAGCTGACGCATGCGTTCGATCATGATCACCGCCAGCAACGAATGCCCACCCAGCTCGAAGAAATGGTCGTGACGCCCGACCCGCTCGATTTGCAGGACTTCGGCCCAGATCTGCGCCAAAGCGATTTCGACCTCGCCTTGCGGCGCCTCGTATTCGCGGCGGATCAAATCTTCCGCCCCGGGGGCCGGCAGCGCCTTGCGATCGACCTTGCCGTTGGCGGTCAGCGGCAACGCCGCCAGACGCACATAAGCACTGGGCAACATGGCGCTGCTCAGGCGCGTTTTCAGGTGCGCGTGCAACGCGTTGATGTCCAGCGGCGCCTGCTCGGTGAACCACGCCAGCAGTTGCCCGTCGCGCACCAGTACCACCGCTTCGCGCACCGCCGTATGGCTGGCGAGTGCGCTCTCGATCTCGCCCGGTTCGATCCGTACGCCACGGATTTTCACCTGATCGTCGTTGCGCCCCAGATACTCCAGATTGCCGTCGGCGCGCCAGCGTGCAAGGTCGCCGGTGCGGTACAGGCGCGCGCCCGGCTCAGCGCTGAACGGATCACGCAGGAAGCGCTCGGCGCTCAGGTCCGCGCGGTTCAGGTAACCGCGAGCCACCCCGGCGCCGCCGACGTACAACTCGCCGCTCACGCCAATCGGCACCGGTTGCCGCTGCTCGTCGAGCAGATACACCGTGGCGTTGCTCACCGGTTTGCCGATGTGCAGCGCCTGCCCGACGTCGATGCGCCCTGAAGTCGCCACCACGGTGGCTTCGGTCGGTCCGTAGTTGTTGATCACTTCGAACGATTGCTGACGCGGGAACTGACGCAAGCGATCGCCACCGATCAGCAGCGTGCGCAACGTCGGGTGATCGAGCTGGCGGCTGAACGCGTATTCGGCGATCGGGGTCGGCAAAAAACTTACGTCCAATGGCTGCGCACGCCACCAGTCGAGCAGCGCATCAATGTCTTCGTTGCCATCGCTGACCGGCGCCAGGTGCAGGATCGCACCTACGCACAGCGCCGGCCAGACTTCCCAGGCCATCGCATCGAAACCGAAGCCGGCAAGGCTCGACGTATGGCTGCCGGCACGCAGGTCGAAAACGTCAGTGTGCCAATCGACCAGATTGCACAGTGTGCGATGCTCGACCATCACCCCTTTGGGCAGACCGGTAGAGCCGGAGGTGTAAATCACATACGCGAGGTTTTCCGGGGTCAGCCCCGGCACCTTCGGTGCGCCGACAGGGGCGATGGACCAGGTCGGGTGATCCAGCTCGATCACCGGCACCGACAACGCCGGCAGGTGCCCGCGCAACGCACTCTGGGTCAGCACCGCGATCGGCGAACTGTCCTCCAGCAGATAGCTCAGGCGCTCGGCAGGATGCGCCGGGTCGAGCGGCACATAAGCGGCCCCCGCCTTGAGAATGGCCAACAGCCCGACCAGTGTGTCGAGCCCGCGCCGGGCGACGATGGCCACCCGGTCATCCGGCCGTGCACCGAGATCGAGTAGATGATGAGCGAGTGCGTTGGCGCGCTGATTGAGCTCGGCATAGGTCAGGCAATGCCCTTGATGAACCGCCGCCAGCGCCTGTGGTCGCTGCGCGGCCTGGGCCTCGATACGCTGATGGATGGTCGTCGCGCTCGGGTATTCCACTCGTGTCGCATTCCACTGTTGCAGCAGCGCGCTTTCTTCGGGCGTGCTCAGCGCGAAATCCGCGACAGGCAGGTTCACCGCCTCCAGCCCTTGCTCCAGAATCAGCAACCAGCGGTCGGCCAGCGCCTTGACCTCATCGGCGGCAAAAAACGCCTCGCTGTAGATCAGGTAGAGGCGCGCGTCGTCATTGGTCAGATTACTCAGCAGGTGCACCGCAAGCGGCGTGGCCTCTTCCTGGTTCGAGGCCTTGACCATGCGCCCCGACGCCTCGCCATAGCGATAATCGTGAGTGCCCTGCTCGTAGGACACCGTGACCTCGAACAACTGCGAGCGCTCCTCACGCAGCAGGCCCAGGGCACGGTTCATCTCACTCACGGAAAAACGCTGATGGCGGAAATCCTTGCGCAGTTCCTCACGGATCGTACTGATCAGTTCAGCGAAGGTGCGTTCGCGGCCGAAGCCCATGCGCACCGCACTGACCTGGGCGAACAGCCCAAGCGTGGACTTGAAACGCGCGCCGGAGCGATTGAGGATCGGCAGCCCGACGACCCATTCGTCACGCTCGGCGGTACGGCTGAAATACACGTGCAGCGCCGCCAGCAACACATGAAATGCCGAAGCGCCAAATTCCCGGGCAACCTGTTTCATGCGCTGGTGCAGCAGCGCCGGCAAGGGCTGCGCATGGACCTGCGTCTGCGCGGCATTGCCGGCCAGGCTCTGCTGATATCGCGGCAGCAACAGCGGCTCGGGCAATTGTCGGTACTTGTCCAGCCAGTAGATGCGGTCCTGCGCATAACGCGGCGACGCGTGATAGCGCGCATTGTCTTCGATGAAGTCGATGTAAGACGGCGCCGAAGCCGGCACAGGCCGGCCCTGCGCCAGCGCGTTATAGATTTCGTCCAGCGACTTGAACATTTCGCCGAAGCTCCAGCCATCGACGATCAAATGATGGGCCTGAACGGACAACCAATGGCGCTCGCCATCAAGGCGGATCAACAGAAAACGGAACAGGCAGCCGCCGTCCAGCACGAAGGGCTGATTGATGCGCGCCTGCACCAGAGCCCGCGCTGCCGCCTCCGGGTCAGTGTGCGTCGACACATCGTCGATCGGCATCGGCACCGCTAATGACTGGGCAAATTGCTGCAAAGGCAAGCCATCGACACCGGCGCCCGGCAGCAGGATCGTGCGCATCGCGTCATGCCGGGCCACCAGCACTTCGAGGGCGGCGTGCATGAGTGCCGGATCCAGCGGGCCGCTGAGGTCCATATACCCGCCGATGTTGTACAGCGGCGAATCACCGCGACTCAGCTGATCCAGCCAGATATCCAGCTGCGCAGCGGTCAGCGGATACGTCTGGAGCGATGCGGACGGCGTGGCCACCGCAAGAGCAGAAATAGGCGGCATAAGATCCTTCTCATGTGATTTTGCGCCTATTCAAGCATCGGCCCCGATGCCGACATGACACGTGAAACCCGGACAACCCCACCCCGTGCGCGGGCCTGTCAGTGCTTGTTGACCGTGACTGGGCGGGAACTATCTAAAAGTTCGGACAGGAAACACTGAAAAACTTGTAGGAAAAATGCCACACATCAGCGCTGCCATCGGCCCTCTCAGTTACCTCACAACAACGTAAATGTCCCGATTTTCAAGGCCTTTCCGTGACCAAACAGTCAGGCAGCGCACGACATCTGTACCAAATGGCGTCAGAAGCCCGGCGCCAAGTTTCAGAAATGATGGCACTTTGTGTCCCTGTTTTCCCCTACAGACGTAGGACAAATCCATAGGCTTAAATCCCGCCCCAGATCAGTTTCAAGGAGGGACGATTGCGTGGGCGGCTTTTGCATAAACAGCGGACGACTCGGTGATGACTCGGAACCAGGGATGACAAGGATATGAATCTGACCGGCAGCATTCGCAACATGGAAAACCCGCACTTTTACTGGCAACTGGGGGAACTGATTGCCAGCACGGGCGACGATCTTTTCGCCAGCAATATGTTCCAGTTGGTCGACACTTTGGTGCCGGTCAATCGCGTCGACCTCAGCGAGTGGATCCTCGACGAGCGCCAGGCCAGCGTGGTCGAGATCAAGGCGCTGGGCAGCGCCGGCCTGCCCCAGACCTTCCCGCCACCGGACCCGTTGAATAGTCCGGACGATCATCCGTTGTTGCAGAAGATGATCGAGATGAATGATTCCCTGCTGATTCAACTCAAAGCATCACTTCAGCCACGACATCCGCAGCACAGCGTCCACCAGTGCAATCTGGTGTCCCGCACCTCCAACCGCCGTTGTGTCATCTCATTCTACCGACCGCATACGCAACGGGTGTTTTCCCTGCCGGAGCTGTCGTTTCTCAAAAGTCTGTCCGACACCCTGCTGCCGCTGATTGAACGGCACGCGCACCTCAGTCGGCAAATCATCGCCAAACAGCCGCGCCCACCGTTGGCCGATCTGGAGCAGGCACCGTTGCAACAGATGCTGGATGAGCGCCTGGCGCTGGGCGGCATCGTGCTGTCGGCGCGGGAAAAAGAAGTTTGCCTGGGCCTGCTGACCGGCGGCACCGTGCCGCAACTGGCCGAGAAGCTGCGGGTCAAGAGCAGTTCGATCGAGACCTATCTCAAACGGGCGACCGCCAAACTCGGGGTCAGCGGACGGCACGGGCTGGCGCGCTGGATGGCCGGCGCGTAACCGCGGGGTCATGGTTCAGCGGTGTTCGATAGTGGTGTGGGGACTCAGTCCCCGGCACGTGTTTTTTCTGCATGAGAGCGTCCGATGTTGCGCATTTCCCTGCTGTCCTTCGCCGTCCTGCTCGCCGGTTGTTCGTTGATTCCCGAGTACCAGCGCCCTGCCTCACCGAGCGCGGCGCAGTATCCGCAAGGCACCGTTTACCCGGCACCGACTCAGGCTGCACCGCGTACTGAAGACTGGCGCACCTTGTTCAACGACCCGGCGCTGCAACAGTTGATCGAAAGCGCATTAGTGAACAATCGCGATCTGCGGGTGGCGGCGCTGAACGTCGAGGCGTTCCAGGCGCAGTACCGGATTCAGCGTGCCGATTTACTGCCGGCGGTGTCGGCCACTGCCAGCGAATCGCGCCAGCGCATGCCGCCCAGCGTGACCCGCGGCAAAGCGCTGATCAATTCCACTTACGCGGTGAATCTGGGCGTCAGTGCCTATGAACTGGATTTTTTCGGCCGGGTGCGCAGCCTCAGTGAGCAGGCGTTGCAAACCTGGCTGGCGACCGAGCAGGCGCGGCGCAGTGCCGAGCTGAGTCTGGTGGCCAACGTCGCCAACGCCTACCTGACCTGGCGCGCCGATCAGGAGCTGCTCGAGCTGAGCCGCCAGACCCTGGCCGCCGATGAGCAAAGTCTGCGCCTGACCACGCGCAACCGTGACGCTGGCAAGTCCTCGGCGCTGGAACAGGCGCAGGCGCAAACCAGCGTCGACAGTTCGCGGGCCAATCTGGCGCGTTATAAACGCCAGGTGGCGCAGGATCTGAACAGCCTGACGCTGCTGGTCGGCGCTCAGATCCCCGAGAAACTGCCGGCGCGGCCACTGTCCAGCGATCTGGTGCAACAACTGCCGGCCGGGTTGCCGTCGGATCTGCTGCAACGACGCCCGGACATTCTTCAGGCCGAGTACAAACTGAAGGCGGCCAACGCCAATATCGGCGCGGCGCGGGCGGCGTTTTTCCCCAGCGTCAGCCTGACCGCCAGCGCCGGCACCTCCAGCCGCGACCTCTCCGGACTGTTCAGCGGCGGATCGGGGGGCTGGACTTTCCAGCCACAAATCAACCTGCCGATTTTCAATGCTGGCAGCTTGCGCGCGAGTCTGGATTACTCGAAGTTGCAGAAAGACGTGGCGGTTGCCGAATACGAGAAATCGATTCAAACCGCGTTTCAGGAAGTCGCCGATGGCTTGGCGGCGCGCAGCACTTATCAGCAGCAATTGCAGGCGCAGCGCGACCTGGTGCAGGCCACTCAGGACTACTACAACCTGGCACAGCACCGTTATCAGAATGGCGTCGACAGCAGTCTGGTGTTTCTCGATGCGCAACGTTCACTGTTCAGTTCGCAACAGGGTCTGATCACTGACCGGCTGGCGCAACTGGTGGCCGAGGTCAATCTGTACACCGCGCTGGGCGGCGGCTGGCGGGCCGATGAGGCCAGTGTTCAGTAGGCACTCGTCACTTTTTCTTACACCTTTTGTCGCCAGATCCTGCGCCGCACGGCGATCCGTGGCCGGGGTCTGCCTTCAGTTTGGTATCATGCGCCGCTTTTACGGTTAACCCCCCGCCAGTCCTGCCGACTGACGGGCTGCAAAAGGCGGTATTAGATGACGGCTTTGTTGACTCGCCGCAAGGTGCTTGCGGGAATGGGCGTGCTGGGCCTGGGCCTGCTCGCCGGCTGCGACACCCGTGGCCAACTGTCGTACAAGTACGGCAAGGACCTGAGTGACAAGATCCTCGGACGCACCTTCAAGCTGAAGAACACCGACGGCGAAACCATGACGCTGTCGAGCTTTCGCGGGATGATGCCGATGATCTTCTTCGGCTTCACCCAATGCCCGGCGGTGTGCCCGACCACCCTCGCCCGCGCCGCGCAAATCAAGAAGCTGATGGGCAAGGACGGCGACCGTCTGCAGGTGATCTTCATCACCCTCGACCCGGAACGCGACACGCCGCAGATCCTCGACGCCTACGTCAAAGCCTTCGACCCGAGCTTCGTCGCGCTGTACGGCACGCTGGAAGAAACCCAGGCCACCGCCAAGGAATTCGACGTGTTCTTCGAGAAAGTGCCGGCGGGCGACACCTACACCATCTCCCACACGTCCACCAGTTACGTCTATGACTCGCGCGGCCAGTTGCGCCTGGGTCTGTCTGTATCGCTTTCGGCACAAGAGTGCACGGAAGATTTGCTCACCGTTATGGAGGTCTGCTGATGCACCCCGTTTTGAACAACATCAAACGCGCCGTTTTCGCTGTGTCGCTGCTGGGCCTGGCTTTTCAGGCCAGCGCTCAGACCAGGGTCGACGACGCCTGGGTGCGTGCGACCGTGCCGACCCAATCGGCCAGCGGTGCGTTCATGACCGTCACCGCTGAGAGCGACAGCAAACTGCTGAGCGTTGCCTCGCCAGTGGCCAAAGATGTGCAGATCCATGAAATGAGCATGAAGAACGACGTGATGAGCATGGGCCCGGTCAAATCGGTCGACCTGCCGGCCGGCAAAGCGGTCACCTTCGACCCGAACGGCTACCACGTAATGCTGATGGGCCTGACCGGCCAGCTCAACGAAGGCGAAAGCGTGCCGCTGACCCTGACCGTGGAAAACGCCAAGGGCGAGAAAGAAACCGTCGAAGTCAAAGCTGAAGTCCGTGCGCTGACGCACATGGAAGGTCACGATCACAGCAAGATGCATTGATCTGACTTTGCGGCAATAAAAAGGGGCGGCCTGATCGATGATCAGGCCGCCCCTTTTTTTGCGCGTTACGCGTCTCGCGCAATCGCCAGCGAATCACTGTCCTGCTTGTTCAAATCCAACTGTGCAGTCATTCGAGGATTTCGCGCCAGCAACCGCTTGATCCTGCCCCGCGATGCTTGACGTAAATAGCGCTTGCTCAACTTCTCCAGGTGCAGGTCCAGACCACTGACCAGAAGCATTTTGCGTTTGGCGCTCTCGGCCTTCAGCAGGTAGTAGACGACCAATCCCGCCGGCGCGCCCCACCAGTTGAAGAACGCCCCCGCCACTGCCGAGGTCGCCAGGCAGGCAACATACGGGAGGCTGACCGGGATGCGATGAATGAATTCTTCGTGAAGCATTTTCCCCTCCGACAGCGGCGTGAGGCGACCCTCGCAGTGGTTGAACACACAGACCGCGCTCTTGCGTTCGCCACCCGGCAGGCAACCGTAGAGCACCGAGATCTCTTCGCCCCGCTTGACCGGCAGATGCTTGTTGAACAGATCCAGCGGCAGATCACCCTGTGCAGTCCTGACCCAATACCGATCCTGATACTCGCCGGCAGGCATCAAAAACCGTTCATGGCGAACCATCGTTCCTCTGAAATCACCGAACTCGATGACGACCTTTCCACTTGTGAACGCCTGCATGGCTATACCGAACTGAAACTGATCTGGGTTTCGTGGTGAACCTCGCCGTTGACCAAGGTCACGACCGTTCGTTGTTCGCCTTTAGGGGTGTCACGCATGTCGATTCCTTGAGCATTCCACGTCGGACGACGTGCAGAGGGAAAATCCGTTGGGCTCGAATGCTACTGAGTGGCCATTAGGCTGTCCAGAAACAACCCGGTCGAGGTTTATGGAAAGCTTGCTTTACATAAGGAAAAATTTTAGCAAGTATGTAAAGGGTCTTTTACATAGGAAGTTGAAGAATGAACCGGTACTACCTTGAAATGGGCACAGCGTTGATCCTCTATATGCTGGTGTTGATGGCCTCAGTGATCGCTACGCAATACCTGACGGATGCCAACATGATTCTGCGTTCAGCCGTCGCGCTGACACCGATTATCCCGGCAGGATTGATGTGCTGGAGCATCGTGCGCAACATGCGGCGCATGGACGAAATGCATCTGCGTATACAGTTCGAAGCGCTGGGATTTGCCTTCGCCGCCTCGGCGCTGCTGACCTTCAGTTACGGTTTTCTGGAAAACGTCGGCGCCCCACACATACCGTGGACTTGCGTGTGGCCCGTGATGGGCGCCATGTGGATTCTCGGCCTGCAAATCGCGCGACGTCGCTACCAATGAAAAATCGCCTCAAGGCACTCCGCGCCGAGCGCAACTGGTCGCAGGTCGATCTGGCTGAACGCCTCAAGGTGTCGCGCCAGACGATCAACGCCATCGAAAACGAGCGTTATGACCCTAGCCTGCCACTGGCGTTTCAGATTGCCCGGGCGTTCGAGTTACCGATTGAAAGCATCTTCGACGACGGTTTGAACTGAGCGCCGAATTGGCTGACGGTGGGCGATGCCTCAGAGTTGTCAGCTGTCGGCATCGCCATGCGCTTCTTCGATTCCAGCTGCCGTCGTGGTGTGGCTTTCATACAGTGCTAGCGACTTCCTTAAACAGCCTGAAACAATAAATCTGCCGTCGACAGCAGCGCGCCCATTCGCCGCTATCGGGCTGACACGAACGCCGGTCATGGCTTCAGGCCCTTTACCGCGCTTGCGAGAGCAGATCAGCCGCGTGTTTAAAAGGGCGATCAGACAGCCCACCCTTGGTATCATCGCGCACACTTTTATGACGGTTTGATGGCTGGAAGGTCTTTTTTGTGAGCGTTCTTTTGCGTTGGTTGCGGCAACCGCATGCCCGCCTGTTTTCCTTGATTCTGCTGGTGCTGATCGTGCCGGTGTGCCTGCGCGCAGTGTTGGGCTGGTCGTCGCCGCTGGGCTATTTGTCCGACCTGGCCATTGGCAGTTTGTTGGTGGTGTCGCTGCATCGTCGCGCGTGGTGGCTGGCGTTGCCGTTGCTGCTGTTCTGGGGGTTGCTGGCGGTGGCGACGGCCGAATTGGTCAGTGCTGTCGGCCGGCTGCCGAATCCTACCGACCTGCATTACCTGATTGACCCGCAGTTCGTGGAAAACTCCACCGGTGGCGGTTTCGCCCACCCGGCGTTGGGCGTTGCCCTGCTGCTGGCGCTGCTGCTCTGGTTGCTGACGCGTTTCGCCAATCGCGCGCAACCCGCTGCTGCCCTGCCCCGTGCCGTGTGGGTCGCACCGGCGCTGCTGTTCGCCGCGCATTGGGCCATGCAAAACCAGTGGCCGAGCGAAGAAGACCCATGGCGCATGTACAACCTGCCGCATCAATTGCTCGCCGCGCAAGTGGCCGATCTGCAGTTGCAGGCCGAGGAATGGCTGGACGGTGACGTCGAACCCGCCGCGCCACAGATGGCCGGGCTGACCGATCTGGATCTCAATGGCCACAAGCTGCTGGCCGCGCCGGGTCTGGCGCGCAATGTGCTGATCATCGCCCTGGAAGGCATTCCCGGCGCTTACATCCGCGCCAATCGCGAGGCCATCGGCAGTCATTATCAGGAAGACCTGATGCCCAATCTCAGCCGCTGGGCCGAGCGCGGCATGAACACCCCGGATTACGTGCTGCATACGCACCAGACCATTCGCGGCCTGTACGCCATGCTCTGTGGCGATTACGACAAGCTCAACAACGGCACGCCCAAAGGCGTTGAAATGCTCACCCAGCAGGAGCGCAATCAGGCCTGCCTGCCGGCGCAACTGCGGCAGAACGGCTTCAGCACCCACTATCTGCAAGGCGCCGGTCTGCGTTTCATGGCCAAAGACAAGATCATGCCGCACATCGGTTTCGATGCGACCCATGGTCTGGAATGGTTCACCAACGCCAACTATCTGGAATTCCCGTGGGGCAAGGATGACAAGGCGTTCTTCGAAGGCGCGCTGGACTACGTTGGCCAACTGAAGAAGCAGAAGCAACCGTGGATGCTCACCCTGTTGACCGTCGGCACCCACCAGCCCTACTCCGCACCGGAAGAATATCTGGCGCGTTACGAAACGCCGAAGCAGGCCGCTGTCGGTTACCTCGATGATGCACTGGAGCAGTTCCTAAGCGGTCTCGAACGCCAGGGCGTGCTCAAGGACACGCTGGTGGTGATCACCTCGGACGAATCCCACGGCATTGACGGCGTGCGTCTGGCGTCGTCGTGGGGCTTCAACCTGACGCTGGCGCCTGAGCATGAGCAACTGCCGCGACTGAATGCCGGGGTGTACGGTCATGTCGATCTGAGCGCGTCGATCCTCGACTATTTCGATCTGCCGGTGCCGTCGGCGCTGAGCGGCCGTTCGCTGTTTCGCGATTACGACAGCGGGCGCGAAATCATGTCCTACACCAACGGCAAACTGCGCTACCACAACGGCCAGGGAATCTTTTCCGAGTGCGACATGCCGCGCCGTTGTCGCTACTACGAAAGCGCCGGTTTCATTGCCGAGCGCGCCACCTTCAAGGGTACCGAAAGCAGCCAGCAGGCCCGCCAGATAGCCGCGCGGGCCATGGCGCTGGACCTGTCGCTGCTGCGCACCCCGCTCAATCAACGTTACCAGTTCGGCAGCAACAACGTGATCCCGCTGCAGGCGCAGATCAACGATGACTGGGCCGACAACCTGATCGGTGCGCAATACCTGGAAATGCCCAAGGGCTCGCACACCCGCGTGCGCCTGACCGTGCGCTCGGTGGATCCGCAGCAGGCGGCGTATATTCAGCTCAAGGCCAAGGAGTTCGAACAGGACGTGCAACTGGGGCTGCCGACCGAGATGGTTGCCACGGCCGATCAGCCGCTGGAGATGGATTTCAGCTTCGACAACCCGCAACCGCGCAAGGCCTTTTCGTTCCACTTGCTGGGCTATGGACTGGGTGCGGTCGAGGTCACGGACTTCAGCGTGATTACCGAGTTGCCGGGGCAGGAAGATCCGCTGGATGCGCTGCCGGATGATGACACTGCGCAATCGAGCTGATGCCCCCCGTGTAGGAGCTGCCGCAGGCTGCGATCTTTTGATTTTGTTTTTTCAAGATCAAGATCAAGATCAATAGATCGCAGCCTGCGGCAGCTCCTACAGGGGGAAGTGTTAACAGGTCAACTAATCAGAACGTCGTACGCAACCCCACCTGAATGCTGCGCCCTTCTGCCGGTGCAATATCGCGCAGGATCGAACTGGCGTAACGCACGGTCTGGTTGGTCAGGTTCTCGGCGTCGACAAAGGCCAGCCATTTGCTCTGGCCGACATCGAAGTGATACCCCACATTCGCCCCCAGCGTGGTGTAGCCATCGGTGCTGCTTTCGTTGGTCGGCACACGATGCTGCGAGCTGGCATGTTCGATATCGATCCGCGCCTGCCAGCGATCCAGTTCCCACAGCAAACCGCTGTTCAAGCGCAGCGGCGCAATGCGCGGCAGATCCTGACCGTTGTCGAGATTCTTGGCGCGGGTGTAATCGCCCGACAGCTCCAGCGCGAACTTGCCGTAGGCATTTTCGCCAAGCGTCCAGCGATCCTGCGCCTCGATGCCGCTGAAACGTGCACGCACGCCCGAGTAGGTGTATTCGGGAATCCCGCCGGCGTCCTCTTCGCCTTCGTCATTCAGTGTGCGGCCAGTGCCGAGCAAGCCGATGTAGTTGGAGAAGTGGCTGTAGAACACGCCGACACTGCCCTTGTGCGTGCCGTTGTCAAAGCGTAATGCGAGGTCGCTGGACACGGCTTTTTCTTTCGACAGCCCGGCATCGCCGACTTCATAGGTGCCGGTCGCGACATGGGCGCCGTTGGCGTACAGCTCATAGAAGGTCGGTGCACGCTCGGTGTAGCCGAGTGTCGCGGCGACCGACCAGATCGGCGTCAGCGTGTAGACCGCGCCGGACGACAGGCTGCCGGCGGTGAAACGGTTGGAGCGGTCGGCGTTGGCAAAGCGCTCGTTGCCTTTGGCGTCCGGGTCGACCGTGGTGTGTTCGAGTCGGCCGCCGAGGGTGAACAGCAGACGCTCGGTGGCTTGCAACTCTTCCAGAATGAACAGTGCGCCAGCGTCGGTATCGGTGTGCGGCACAAAGGCCTCTTCGCCCAGCGCTGAGAATTCGTTGCGGCTGACCTGGGCGCCGATCACCCCGTTGAACGGTCCCAGCGGCTGATGCCGGGCCTCGACCCGTGCTTCGTAACCCTTGTTCTTGAACGTGGTACCAACCTCGCCGCCCTCGATTTCCCGATGCTGGTAATCGGTGTAGCCGGCGTCGAGCTTGATCGAGCTGAACGGCCCGTCGAGATTGCGCATTTCCGAGGCGAATGCGTAATGCTCCTGCTGCATGCGGATGCGCACGTCGTCTTCGGCGGGCGAGCCGTAGTTCGAATCGTAATTGCTGTAGGACAGACCGGCGTAGCCGTCATCCCAGGTGTAGGAACCGCCGACGGCGCCACCGTCCTGACGGCCGTCGCTGTTGGCCAGCCGATGTTTGCGCGAGTCGCTGTCGTCGTTGGCGCGTGCCGCGCCGGTCTTGGCATAGCCGGGAATCTTCAGGTCATTGAACTCACGGGCGCTGGCGTCCAGGTGCAAGGCGAACTGACCATTACCGGCCTCCAGTTTCCCGGCGCTGCTGCGGGTGGTGTCGGCGCCGCCGTAGCGCAACTCGCCGGCACCGTGAATGCCGTCGATGGCTTCGGTGGGGATGCGGTTATCGAAGGTGTTGACCACCCCGCCAATCGCACTGCCGCCATACAGCAACGCTGCCGGGCCACGGACGATTTCAATGCGCTCGACGTTGACCGGGTCCAGTGGCACCGCGTGGTCGTACGACAGCGACGAGGCGTCCAGCGCGCCGACACCGTTACGCAAGATGCGAATGCGATCACCATCCTGACCGCGAATGATCGGCCGACTCGCGCCGGGGCCGAAGTACGACGAGGACACGCCGGGCTGCTTGTTCAGGGTCTCTCCCAGACTGCCTTTCTGTTGAAACGTAAGGTCGTCGCCGCTGAGGACGGTCGAGGGCGATGCCAGAGTCTGGCTGCCCAAAGGGTTGCCGGTGATGACTTGCGGTTGCAACTCGAGCGGCTCGGCGGCGAACACCGGTGAGGCGATCAGCAGCGCGGCAGCCAGCGGAGTCAGGCGTCGTTGAAGGGGTTGGGAACGGGCAGGCATTTCAGAACTTCCGTGAGCAGAAAAGTGAGAATCGCTGCCGGCGTGTTGCAAACAATACCGGCAGAAACAGAATGAAATCTTTTTTATGTTATACAATAACATTTCTTTCTGTCATCACGATTCTTCCAATTCGTTTTGCAGCAAGCGCTCAAGCACGCGGATTTCAGGCCTGATTCAGGGAATCAGGCCGCCTGGGCAATAGCTCAAAGACGCTGAAAGACTGCGCCTATCAGCCTCCAATAGTCGGCCTATTAGCTGGTTGCCCGAGTCGGGTCTAGCCTTACTACTCCGAAGTCGGCACGAGCCGGCCGTACAAGACCTGATAAGGACTCGAACATGGCAAATGAATCGAAATGCCCGTTCAACCACGCCGCCGGTGGTGGTACGACGAACCGTGACTGGTGGCCGAATCAACTGAATCTGAAGATCCTCAGCCAGCACTCGCCCAAGTCCGATCCGCTGGGCAAGGACTTCGACTACGCCAAAGCCTTCCAGAGCCTGGACTTCCAGGCCCTGAAACAAGACCTGCGCGCGCTGATGACCGACTCCCAGGACTGGTGGCCCGCCGACTTCGGCCACTACGGCCCGCTGTTCATCCGCATGGCCTGGCACAGCGCCGGCACCTATCGCACCGCCGATGGCCGCGGAGGCGCCGGCTCCGGGCAACAGCGTTTCGCCCCGCTCAACAGCTGGCCGGACAACGTCAGCCTCGACAAAGCCCGCCGACTGCTATGGCCGATCAAACAGAAATACGGTCGCAATATTTCCTGGGCTGACCTGATCGTACTCACCGGCAACGTCGCGCTGGAATCCATGGGCTTCAAGACTTTCGGCTTCTCCGGCGGACGTCCCGATGTCTGGGAACCGGACGAAGACGTTTATTGGGGTTCGGAACACGAATGGCTCGGTGGCGACAGCCGCTACGGCAAGGACAAATCCGCCATGCAGGAGCCCGGTGACGGCACGCTGGTGGCCGAGCCGGATTTGCACGGCAAAGAGGAAAGCCGCACCGATCAGGGCGAACGCAATCTGGAGAACCCGCTCGCCGCGGTGCAGATGGGCCTGATTTATGTGAACCCGGAAGGCCCCGAGGGCAACCCGGATCCGGTGGCTTCGGGTCGCGATATCCGCGAAACCTTTGGCCGCATGGCGATGAACGACGAAGAAACCGTGGCGCTGATCGCTGGCGGTCACGCTTTCGGCAAGACCCACGGTGCCGGCCCTGCCGACAATGTCGGGCCTGAGCCGGAAGCGGCCGGTCTGGAAGAACAAGGCCTCGGCTGGCGCAACGCATTCGGCACCGGCAAAGGCGCCGACACCATCACCAGCGGCCTGGAAGTGACCTGGACCACCACCCCGACCCAGTGGAGCAACAACTACCTGGAAAACCTGTTCGGTTTCGAGTGGGAACTGTTCAAAAGCCCGGCCGGTGCGCATCAGTGGAAACCAAAAAACGGCGCGGGGGCCGGCACCGTTCCCCATGCGCACGATCCGAGCAAAAAGCTCTCGCCGACCATGCTCACCTCCGACCTGGCGCTGCGCTTCGACCCGATCTACGAGCCGATCGCCCGACGTTTCCTGGCCAACCCGGATCAACTGGCGGACGCTTTCGCCCGCGCCTGGTACAAGCTGATCCACCGTGACATGGGTCCGCTGTCGCGCTACCTCGGCCCGGAACTGCCCAACGAAGAACTGCTGTGGCAAGACCCGATTCCTGAAGCCACTCACCCGCTGATCGACAGCAACGATGCGGCGGCGCTGAAAAGCAAGGTGCTAGCGTCGGGGCTTTCCGTCTCGGAGCTGGTTTCGACGGCGTGGGCCGCCGCATCGACCTTCCGTGGTTCCGATAAACGTGGCGGCGCCAACGGTGGCCGTCTGCGTCTGGCCCCGCAGAAATTCTGGCAGGCCAACCAGCCGGAGCAACTGGACAAGGTGCTGAAGACCCTTGAGGGCATTCAGAACGAGTTCAACGCCGGCTCATCCGGCAAGAAAGTTTCACTGGCAGACCTGATCGTGCTGGCGGGTAACGCCGGGGTCGAACAAGCGGCGAAAAACGCCGGACACTCGGTTTCTGTGCCGTTCAATCCAGGCCGCACCGATGCGACTCAGGAGCAAACCGACGTCGAGTCGTTTGGTTTCCTCGAACCGATTGCCGATGGTTTCCGTAACTACAGCAAGGGTAAATACACCGTTTCCGCCGAAGCGCTGCTGATCGACAAGGCGCAACTGCTCACTCTCTCCGCGCCGGAAATGACCGTTCTGGTCGGTGGTCTGCGGGTATTGGGGGCGAACGTCGGGCAACGCCAGCATGGCGTGTTCACATCGCGCCCTGAAACGCTTAGCAACGACTTCTTCAACAACCTGCTGGACATGGGCGTGGAGTGGAAACCGACCTCTCCGGCAGCGGACGAGTTCGAAGGGCGCGACCGTAAAACCGGCAGCGTGAAGTGGACGGCGACGCGGGTTGATCTGGTGTTTGGTTCCAACGCGATCCTGCGTGCGCTGGCCGAGGTGTATGCGAGTTCTGACGCGAAGGAACAGTTCGTCAAAGACTTCGTGGCGGCGTGGGCCAAGGTGATGGATCTGGATCGGTTTGATCTGAAGTAACGCAATAACCCTGTAGGAGCTGCGGCACGCTGCGATCTTTTGATCCTGATTCAAACAACCAGAATCAAAAGATCGCAGCCTCGTTGCACTCGACAGCTCCTACAGGGGTTTGTGCACGACGCAAATAACTGTGGGAGCGGGCTTGCTCGCGAATGCGGTGTACCAGTCGACATCTCCGTGTCTGACACACCGCTTTCGCGAGCAAGCCCGCTCCCACATGTCGTTACGCGTTACGCCAGGCTTTTGCTCACCACTTCGTACACATCGCTCGACAACTGCCCCGAAGCCCGAATCCGCTCCAGCTCAGCCTTCATCAACGCCTGACGGCCGCTGTCGTATTTACGCCAGCGAGTCAGTGGCGCCAGTTGGCGCGAGGCGATCTGCGGGTTGAAGCCGTTCAGTTCGATCACCAGATCCGCGAGGAAGCGGTAGCCCGAACCGTCGGCGGCGTGGAAGTTGATCAGGTTCTGCCCGGCAAACGCACCGACCAGCGCACGCACCTTGTTCGGGTTCTTGATGTTGAACGCCGGGTGCTGCATCAAGGCTTTCACGCGTTCCAGACCGCCCGGCAGCGTGCTGCCGGCCTGCACGCTGAACCACTGATCCATGACCAGCGGGTTGTCCTTGAAGTGTTCGGCGAAGGTCGCCAGTGCTTTGGCCTTTTGTTCTTCGAACGGCGAGTTGACCAGCACCGCCAGCGCGGTCAGGCGCTCGGTCATGTTGTCGCTGTTTTCGAACTGTTCTTGCGTAGCGGCCAGCACTTCCGGCTTGCCGCTGAGCATCAGGTACGACAGCGCAATGTTCTGCAGCGCGCGACGGGCAAAGTGCTCGGCCTCGGCCACATACGGTGTTTGCTTCGACAGATCACGGTTGGCCTGGTAACGCAGCCACAGCGCTTCGAACAGGTTGTCCGCCAGTTGCTTGCGGGCAAACTCGCGGGCGGTGTGGATCGCCTCGACATCCGCCACTTCGCTGATTTCGGTCAGATAGGCTTCGCTCGGCAGCGAGAGCATTTCAGCGACCATGGCCTGATCCAGCGACTCGTCGGACAGCACGGTTTTCAGCGCCGAGATCAGACGCGGATCGAGCACCAGGCTCTCGCCCTTCTGCTGCTGGGCGATCAGTTCCTGCAGCACCTGCACCGACAGCTGCTGACCGGCATCCCAGCGATTGAAGCCGTCGCTGTCGTGCTGCATCAGGAACATCAACTGGTCGCGGTTGTACGGGAAGCTCAGTTTCACCGGTGCCGAGAAACCACGCAGCAACGATGGCAGCGGGTGTTCAGCGATGTCGACGAAGGTGAAGGTCTGCTCAGCCTCGGTCACCGAGATCACGCGGCTGGTGCCCTGGGCCGATGCTTCACCGGCCAGACGCAGGGCAATCTCGTTGCCTTTGCTGTCGAGCAGACCGAGTTCGACCGGGATCACGAACGGCAGTTTTTCCACCTTGTCCGGGGTTTCCGGGCAGCTCTGGCGGAAGGTCAGGCTGTAGGTTTTCGCCGCGGCGTCATACGACTCGCTGACCGCCAGACGCGGTGTGCCGGCCTGGCTGTACCAGCGCTTGAACTGGGTCAGGTCGACACCGTTGGCGTCTTCCATGGCCTTGACGAAATCGTCGCAGGTCACAGCCTGGCCGTCATGGCGTTCGAAGTAAAGGTCACTGCCCTTGCGGAAACCCTCGGCGCCCAGCAGGGTGTGGATCATGCCGACCACTTCCGAGCCTTTTTCGTACACGGTCAGGGTGTAGAAGTTGGAAATCTCGATGAAGCTGTCCGGACGCACCGCGTGAGCCATCGGACCTGCATCTTCGGCGAACTGGTGGGTACGCAGGTACGCCACGTCCTGAATGCGCTTGACCGTGGCCGAGTTCATGTCCGAGGAGAAACCGGCATCGCGGAATACGGTAAAGCCTTCCTTGAGCGACAGCTGGAACCAGTCGCGGCAGGTCACGCGGTTGCCCGACCAGTTGTGGAAGTATTCGTGGGCGACGATCGCCTCGACCCGCTGGTGCGCAGCGTCGGTGGCGGTTTCGGCGCGAGCCAGCACGGCGCTGGAGTTGAAGATGTTGAGACCCTTGTTCTCCATCGCGCCCATGTTGAAGTCGTTGACGGCGACGATCATGAAGATGTCCAGATCGTACTCGCGACCGTAGACCTCTTCGTCCCAGCGCATCGACTTCTTCAGGCTGTTCATCGCGTGCTGGCACTTGTCGATGTTTTCCGGCTCGACGTAGATGCGCAGCGCGACATTGCGCTGGGTCATGGTGGTGAAGGTGTCTTCGACGCACCACAAATCACCAGCCACCAGCGCGAACAGGTACGCCGGCTTCATGAACGGGTCTTCCCAGGTCGCCCAGTGCCGGCCATCTTCGCCAGGGCCCGAGGCAATCGGGTTGCCGTTGGACAGCAGCACCGGATAGCTGTGCTGCTCGGCGACCACCGTGGTGGTGAACTTGCTCATCACGTCCGGGCGGTCGAGGTAATAGGTGATCTTGCGGAAGCCCTCGGCCTCGCACTGGGTGCAGAACATTGTGCCGGACTTGTACAGGCCTTCCAGTGCGGTGTTGGTTTCCGGGTGGATCCTGACGCTGGTATCGACCGTGAAGCTGGCGCTGGCCGGCTGCAGGGTCAGGGTGTTTTCGGTCAGCTGATAATCGCCGGCGCTCAGTTCCTGGTCAGCCAGGGTCACCGAAAGTAGCTCCAGTTGCTGGCCGTCGAGCACCAGCGGCGGCAGGCCCGGGCCACGCTCAGGGTTGCGGCGCATCACCAGTTGCGCGTGGACCAGGCTGTGGTCCTCGAACAACTCGAAGGTCAGGTGCGTCTCGTCGATCAGGTACTCGGGGGCCTGATAGTCCTTCAGGTAAATCATCTTCGGTTGTTCGGTGCGCATGCTGGAATCCTTATTGATGCACGGCGAGCTGATAGGCCGTGTATTTGCGAATGTTGATCACGCCGGTGTCAAAAATCAGGTACTGACCCTTGATCCCCAGCAGCGTGCCTTCGGCAATCGGGTTCTTGTCCAGGTTGAAGCTGACGATTTTGGCCGGGTATTGCTCGACCGGATAGCGGATTTCGAGAGGTTCTACATCGGTAATTTTCTGAATAGCTTGTAGGCCGAATCGCTGCTGCAAGCCGTCCAGGCCTTCGGCACAGCTGTCGAACAGCTGGTCGCGCACCTGGGCCAGGTCCACCGCCGTCGCATCGCCCTTGAGCAAGGCGCGCCAGTTGGTCTTGTCGGCCACCTGACTGCGGAACAGGTCTTCGACGAAGCCCGACTGCTGGCGCGTCGATACGCGCATGATCGGCAGCGCCTGACTCGCGCCCTGATCGAGCCAGCGGGTCGGCAGTTGCGTGGCGCGAGTGATGCCGACCTTGATCCCCGACGAGTTGGCCAGATACACCACGTGATCGGTCATGCAGAACTGCTGGCCCCACACCGGGTCGCGGCAGGTGCCGGCCTCGAAGTGGCAGCGCTCCGGGCTCATGATGCAGAGGTCGCACTGCGCCAGTTTGGTCATGCACGGGTAGCAGTAACCCTGGCTGAAACTGGTTTTGGTCTTGCGCCCGCAATGGGTGCAATGAATCGCGCCCAGGTACTCCAGACGCACCGTGGTGCCGATCATGGGATTGACCGGCACCTCGACGTCATCGAGACGAAACGCGTATTGCACATTCGGCCCGTCCAGGCGCGCCGACATTTTGCTGATTGCACCGCGGCCAATCTCGATCAATGGATGGCATCCGACTTGAACAGGATGTTCGGCACTTCGATCGACTTCGACGCACATTCCTGCGGGCCCATATAACCGGTGCGCTGATCTTCAGGCAGATTCTGGATTTCCCAGGCGATCATCGCCTGCAGCGACAGCTCGCGCTGTTCGGCGGTGAGTTTGCCACCGTCGGACCACTTGCCGATTTCCACGGCCAGTTTCAGGCTCTCGTAGATGTCCGGGGTGATGTTTTTGATCATGTCGTTAAAAGAGGACATCTGGGTCTCCGTGCTCTTTATTCACTGAAAATTTTAGGCGGCCAGTTTACGGCGGTTATACAAACCGCCCAACAAACCGGTGAGGCATCCGATGAGTAACCCGCTGACGTGCGCGGCGTTGGCGATCTGGCCGAAACCAATCATCGAGACCAGCCCGGACATGCAAATCACCAGCCACACCAGCATCATCACCAGCACGCCACGCGGCAGGCGATACGCCGGGTTCGGCGCCAGCAACTGGAAAATCCAGCAGTGGCCGAGCAATCCGTAAAGCACGCCGGACAGGCCGCCGAACAGGCTCGGGCCACTCCAGGCAAACTGCGCGTAGTTCGACACCAGGCTGAACAACAACGTCAGACCGAGCAGATTGATGCTGCCCTGACGCGATTCGATGCGCCGCCCCAGCTCCCAGTACCACATGCCGTTCATGGCCAGGTGCAGGATGCCGAAGTGCAGCAGCATCGGGGTGAACAGGCGCCACCACTGCCCCGCTGCCAGACTGTCGGCCAGCGGCGTGAAGTGGATGTACTCGCCGACCACGCGGAAATCGAGGAAGGTCAGCCAGCGCAGGGTCTCCAGGTTGTCGCCCAGATAGGTCAGGCCGCCGACCAGCAGGCTCAGCAGCAGGATCAACCCGGTGGCCTTGGCGTGTTTGAGTTGTTCGGCGAAGCCCGGACGCTTGAAGGCCGGGGCCACCGGAATGTCCAGCTGTTGATCGGGGTCACCGGCCGGGAAGCGCTCGTACAGCGAGCGCACGTCCTCACTGATTTCCGCCGGCGCCCACAGCACCTGCTCGCCCGCCTCTTCACTGACCCGATGCGGCACCTGCATCCGTTGCAGCAGTTTGACGAAACCGCTCAGATCCACCGCCAACGGCAGACGCAATACCGCTACCGCACTCATTGCAGCACCTCCGGCCGCTCGACATCGACCCAGACAAATTTATGCGGATCCAGGCGTGTTTCCTGATCCAGACGATAGGCCACCAGTTTGCCGTAGAGCACCGCGCTGTAATCGAGACACGCGAGGTTCGGGCGGATCGGCGCCGGTTTGCCACTGCGCCAGTAGTGGCCGACGAACAGCAACGGCTCATCGATGCCGTAGCGCAGCAGGTTGTTTTTTTCACTGGAAGTCAGCGGCTTCTGCGCCACCGGCTCCGGCAGCGCATCCGGCTGGAAGACGATGTCACCGTAGGTTTTCGGGTCGTCTTCCCAGAACTTGGTACGGAAGAACGAACGCACCAGACCGTCGCCGCTGGTCATGGTCAAGCCATCTGGCAGGCGCATGTCGGTGCCGCGCAGCAGTCGATCAAACACCGTACAGGCGAAGCTGTCCGGAACCGCCGAGGCCTGCAGAAAATGCTCGTCGATGCAGCCATCGGGAAACAGCGCGCGCAACGGTTCGATCAGTCCGGCATCCCAGCAAGCGTGCACCACGCGGAAACGTGCGGCGTCGACAAACAGCGGCAGTTGGTAGAACCAGCGCTGGAAATCGTGCCAGTCACCGGGGTGGCCTTCGAACTGGGTCAGGGTTTCCTGCAGCAGGCGCGCATGGCGCGGCGTGTGCTCACGGACGAACTGCTTGCCACTGCCCGGAGGCGCCGGCGTGCTCCAGCCCAGGGCGTTGAATTCGTGGTTGCCCATGATGCACCGCGCCTGCCCGGCCACGACCATGTCGTGGACAATGTGCAGCGCCTCGCGAATCCGCGGGCCACGGTCGATGATGTCGCCGACGAACACGGCCATGCGCGATGGATGCCGCCAGACCCCGCCCTGCTTGTGGTAACCGAGACGGTCAAGCAAGTGTTCGAGGGTCAGGGCGCATCCGTGCACGTCACCAATCAAGTCATAACTGCGCGCGGGATCGAGCATCAGTCGCCTCCACCGCCCAACTTGCTGCCCCAGCCGAGCTTGGTCCGGCAGACTTCGTAGTAGTTGTGGTCGAGCGGGTGAATCAGCCGTAGCTTCTGCGCTTTCTTGCTCACGGTGATGGTGTCGCCCGGCGCGCAGGTGAAGTGGTTCTGCCCGTCGCAGGAGACTTGCGGGTAAATCTGCATGTTTTTCGACACGACGATTTTCAGCTCACTGTTGCCATCGACCACAATTGGCCGGCTCGACAACATATGGGGGTACATCGGCACGATCACAATGGCATCGAGCTTGGGATGCATGATCGGGCCACCGGCGGACAGCGCATACGCGGTGGAACCGGTCGGCGTGGCGACGATCAGGCCGTCGGCCTTCTGGCTGCAGACGAACTGGCCGTCGATGTACAGCTCGAACTCGATCATCCGCGTCGATTTGCCCGGGTGCAGCACCACGTCGTTCAGCGCATCGCCCTGGCCAATGGCCTCGGCATGCCGGCGAACTTCGGCTTGCAGCAGGAAACGGTTTTCCACCAAATAGTGGCCGTCGAGCACCTTGGCCACTTCGACTTCCAGTTCATCGGGGCGAATATCCGTCAGAAAACCGAGGCTGCCACGGTTGATCCCCAGCACCGGAATATTGTGCTTGGCCAACGCGCGAGCGGCACCGAGCAGGCTGCCGTCACCGCCAACGACGATGACCATGTCGCAGACTTCGCCGAGCATCTTGCGTGACGAGGTCTGCAGACCGTGGCCCGGCAGGACTTCGGCGATGGTGTCTTCGAGAATCACATGCAGGTGACGATCGAGCAGAAAGCGTTTCAGTCGGCGGACGGTATCCAGCACCTGGGAACTGCCCAGGCGACCGATGATGCCGATATTACGAAATTGCTCCATGGGACCTCTGCGGACAATCGAAAACGCGAAAAGCACGATTATGGGCGAAAGCCCGCCATAGACAAAATCCTTTCAGCCACAAGGGTGCGCTCGTGTTTAAGGCTATGCTCGCAAGATGATCCTGTTTCCCGACTTGCTCCAGTTGCCACACCAATTACGCCATCCGGAAGTGCGTGACCTGGCGTGGGTGATTCTCGCCCCGCCAATGTTGGCCGCGACGCCGTGGCCGCAGCGCCATCCGCTGGCCGGCAGCGATTGGGTGAGCGATCCCGCGCGTCTGGAGCACTGGCTGCGGCAACTGGATCGCGACAGTTATGGCTTGCTGCACTGGCTGGCGCAGGCGCGCACGCGGCGGCTGGGCCTGTATTACGAACGGTTGTGGCAGTTTGCCGTGGAGCATGCGCCGGGCATCGAGCTGATTGCCGCCAACCTGCCAATCCGCCGCGAAGGCCACACCCTCGGCGAGCTGGACATGCTGCTGCGCGACCGCGACGGCGTGCATCACCTGGAACTGGCGATCAAGCTCTACCTCGGCCCGCAGGAAGGCGACGGCCACGACCCGGCGCAGTGGCTGGGGCCGGGCTGTCACGATCGGCTCGACCGCAAACTGGCGCATCTGGCCGAACATCAACTGCCGATCTCGGCGCGCCCGGAAAGCCGCGAGGCGCTGGCCAAGCTGGATATCGAGGTGTTCAGTGCGCAGCTGTGGCTGGGCGGATACCTGCTGTACCCGTGGCCCGGTCAGGCCGAACCGCCCAGAGGCGCGCATCCGCAGCACCTGCGTGGCAGTTGGCTGCATCAGAAGGACTGGCCAGCGTTTGTCGCTCAACGCCCGGCCGGCCGCTGGCAACCCCTGCCCCGCCATGCCTGGCTGGCGCCGGCGCATTACCCGGCGGATCAGACCTGGAGCGCTGAACACCTGCAGATGTGGCTGGATGACCTGGAACCGATGGCCCCGGCGCAACTGCTGGTGCGCCTGACCGAGAACGCACAGGGCGAATGGGAAGAGGCGGAGCGGTTGTTTCTGGTGGCGGATCTTTGGCCGAATGTGCCGGGCCAGGCCTGAAAATTTCAATGCCTGACCCGGCCGCTTCGCGAGCGGGCTCGCTCCCACATTTGGACTGCATTTCAAATGTAGGGAGAGGCGCCACACTCCCTGTGGGAGCGAGCCTGCTCGCGAATGGGCCGACTCGGTCTAAAGGGATAGCCGCAGCGCCAAAGCCGCCAAGGTAACCAACAACACCGGCACCGTCAGCACAATCCCGACCTTGAAGTAATATCCCCAACCAATCCGGATATCCTTGCGCGCCAGCACATGCAGCCACAACAAGGTCGCCAGACTGCCGATCGGGGTGATTTTCGGCCCCAGGTCGCTGCCGATCACGTTGGCATAGATCATCGCTTCCTTGACCACACCGCTGGCCTGACTCGCATCGATCGACAACAAGCCGATCAGCACCGTCGGCAAGTTGTTCATGATCGACGACAGCAACGCCGTCAGCACCCCGGTGCCCAGCGCCGCGCCCCACACGCCGTACCCGGCGAACACATCCAGCCAGCCAGCCAGATACCCGGTGAGTCCGGCATTGCGCAGGCCATACACCACCAGATACATGCCGAGGGAGAAAATCACGATCTGCCACGGTGCTTCTTTCAGTACCTTGCGCGTGGAAATCTTGTGGCCTCGCGCGGCGATCCCCAGCAGCAGCGCCGCGCAGACCGCCGAGATCGCGCTGATCGAGATGCCCAGCTGTTCGAGGAAGAAGCAGCCGATCAACAGAATCACCAGCACCATCCAACCGGCGTAGAACGTGGCTTTGTCGTGGATCGCCGTGTGCGGCAGGTCAAGCTGTTCGGGGTCGTAGGCCTTGGGAATGTCGCTGCGGAAAAACCACATCAGCACGCCCAGCGTTGCGGCCACGCTGACGAAGTTGACCGGCACCATCACTGCCGCATAACGGTTGAAGCCAATGTGAAAGAAGTCCGCCGAAACGATGTTGACCAGGTTCGACACCACCAGCGGCAGGCTCGCGGTGTCGGCGATAAAACCAGCGCCCATGACGAACGCGAGGGTCGCCGCCGGGGAAAAGCGCAGCGCCAGCAGCATCGAAATCACGATAGGCGTGAGGATCAGCGCCGCGCCGTCATTGGCAAACAGCGCCGATACCAGCGCGCCGAGCAGCACCATGTAGGCAAACAGCTTGCGCCCACTGCCCCGCCCCCAGCGCGCCACGTGCAGCGCGGCCCAGGCGAAGAACCCGGCTTCGTCGAGCAACAGGCTGATGATGATCAGCGCGACGAAGGTGCCGGTGGCGTTCCAGATGATCTGCCAAACGAGCGGAATGTCGCTCAGGTGCACGACGCCGAAGATCAGGGCCAGCACCGCGCCGAGCGTCGCGCTCCAGCCGACCCCGAGGCCTTTGGGTTGCCAGATGACAAGGGTAATGGTCAGCAGGAAGATCAGTGACGCAGCAAGCATTCACGACAGCCTTCAATTATTCAATGAGTGGAGATCCAAATGTGGGAGCGGGCTTGCTCGCGAAGGCGGCGTGTCAGATGACAACTTTGTGTCTGACACGCCGCCTTCGCGAGCAAGCCCGCTCCCACAGGATCTCTGGTTTGTCGCAGCTCTGACCAGATTATTTTTTGTGTTGTTCCACAAATTCCCCATACGCATTGATGAAATTCTGCAGGAACGGCTTGACCGACTCGCTCAGCTTGCCCGCCTCGTCAAACGCCGAACCCGCGCCACCCAGATACGCCTCCGGCTGCTGCATGCATGGCACATTGAGAAACACGAAGGACTGGCGCAAATGCTGGTTGGCGCCAAAACCGCCAATCGCCCCCGGCGACACGCTGATCACCGCACCCGGCTTGCCGCCCCAGACGCTTTTGCCATAAGGCCGTGAGCCCACGTCAATCGCATTCTTCAAAGGTGCCGGCACCGAGCGGTTATATTCCGGGGTGACAAACAGCACCGCGTCGGAAGAGCCGACTTCCTGGCGAAAAGTGCTGTAGGCTGCCGGCGGTGAATCGCCGTCGATGTCTTCGTTATAAAGTGGCAGATCGCCTATTTCGACAATCTTCAGTTTGAGGTTCGCCGGTGCCAGCTCGGCCAGCGCCAGTGCGACTTTGCGGTTGATCGATGCTTTGCGCAGGCTGCCGACGACTACAGCGACGTTGTAGACATTGCTCATGGAAGACTCTCGACTGTCGGAGGGAAGAGCCAGTAGTTATAGATGATCCGAAGCCGATTCCACCAGTGAGCGAAGGAAATTCCTCCGCGCTGATTATTTTTTTCCTGTAGGAAAACTTACAGGGCTTGATGACGGTCTACCAAGCCGCAAATCAAGTGTTTTATCTCCAGAGGTTCTAAGCAGATGGCAGCAGTACTCGTCGGTCAGTTCCATGCAAGAGATGCGGAAGGCCGCGTTTATTCCGTGCATGAGTTCCAGGAATCCACCCCGTCGGCAGACGGTCTCACCGGCATGGAGCCAGTCACCACCTACAAACTGGCCATTGGCGATCGCGTCAAAAAGCTCAGTGACAGCGAGTTTTTGCTGGTTCAGTCGGACATCACGCTGATCCGCGAACCTGAGACAACCGCCGCTCAATAACCGCGCGTTATGAGCAGAAGTCATATGCGCAGACTTGGGGTAGGATTCAGCCACTGACCCCACCTGCTGAACATGGACTTCACGCATGCGTTTACGTCATATCGAAGTGATTCAGGCGCTCTTGCAGACCGGTCACCTGGGCACCGCCGCCGAATGGCTGCAACTGCCGGTGGCCGATGTCGAAGAGCGATTGCGCGAAGCCGAGAGTCAGTTGGGGTTCATGCTGTTCGCCAGCGTCCGTGGCCGCCTGCAGTCGACGCCTGAAGCGCGGGCGTTGCAGGTGGAAATCGCTCACGTCTATCAAGCGCTGGAACCGGTGCAACGGCTGGCCAGCAGCCTCAAGCAATACCTCGCCCCACCCCTGCGCATCATCGGCACCCCGCCGCTGGCGCAACAGTTGTTGCCGCAAAGCATCGCGCTGCTGCGCCGGCGTTTGCCCGATGCCCCCTGCCGTTTGCTCAGTTCGCCCACGTGCGACATCGTCCGCAGTCTGCTGCTGCGTGAAAGCGATCTGGGCCTGAGCCTGCACGACCCGGAACATCCCGACATACGTGCGCAGCCGGTGGCCCACGGCAAGCTGCAACTGCTCGCGCCCCACGGCTGGCTGCAACCGAAGCAGAAATACATTTCCCTGCAGGATCTCGCCGGTCAGGCGATGGTCGGCCTCGAAGGCCACGACCCGTTGAGCCCGGCGCTGGAGAACAAACTCCAGGCCCTGCGCCCGGCGCCGAGCATCCAGACTCGAGTGCAAACCCATCAGATGATGCGCAGCATGGTCGAGGCCGGCGAAGGCCTGGCCATTGTCGACCCGTTCACCGCCCTCGGCGCACGGGCGGGCGGACTGGATGTCTGCCCGCTGTCACCGGCGGTGCCGATCAGCCTGTATGCCCTGACCTACCGACACAGCGCCACGCCGTCAGCGATTCAGACGCTGCTGGCGATCGTCACGGAACAAGCCGAGGCGATGCTGGCGAGCTGAGCGGGTTTTCCAACGGGTCATCGAACAGTCGATACCAGAACAGCGCGATTTCCGCAGTGTTCGGGTCTATCCCGCGATAACGCAAATGGTCGATACCGCCAATCTCGTAGCCACAACGCTCATACAAGCGACAGGCGCCGAGGTTGTTGTTCTGCGTCTCGAGCATGATCCCCGGCAGTTTTTTCTTGCGGCTCCAGAACTGCGCGACATCCAGCAGCGCCTTGGCCACACCATGCCGGCGGGCCGGGGCGTGTACCGCCAGCTCATCGATATGGGCGAAGCCGTTCCAGTTGGTGCTGATCACCAGATGGCCGACCGGCTCGTCATCCAGATACGCCATGAAGATCGCGCTGTCGGCGGCATCGCGATAGCTGCTGAACTCTTCGGGATCGATGCCGTAGCACTTGCGGTATGGCACGATCGGCGTCACCGCCCAGCGCTCGACCGGTTGGCCAATAACTGCCGCGCCGTACGCGGCGACTTCGAAACTGAAGTCGCTGCCCCAGATGTACGCCGCGAAACCATCGTCGGCGACACGCACCGACAGCCCTGGGTATTTCGGATTCATGACCGGTTGCATACTCGGAAAAGTCCTCATTCCTTGACGCAATCGACGGTGTACTGCCGCCCATTGCCCTCGTCTTCATGTTGCAGTCCATGCACATCAGCGACAAAACCGGGGAAGCTGCTATCGAACGTGCGGGCAAACTTCAGGTAGTCGATGATCGAGCGGGTCGCCTCGGTAAAGCGTTCGCCCGGCATGATCAACGGAATACCCGGTGGATACGGCACCAGCATCACCGCCGCAATCCGCCCTTCCAGCTCATCGATCGGCACCGCCTCGACTTCGCCGCGCACCAGATGATCGTAGGCGTGGGCCGGTTTCATGGCGATTTCCGGCAGTACCGTGTACATGCGTTTCAGATGCTTGGCGGTGGCGTTGCTGCGGTAACAGGCGTGCAGTTGATCGCACAGGTCACGCAGGCCCATGCCGCGATAGCGCGCGGTGTCTTGCTGCGCCACGCAAGGCAGGCAAGTGGCCAGACTGACGTTGGCGTCGTAACTGCGCTTGAACTCCAGCAACTCGGTGAGCAGCGTGCTCCATTTGCCCTTGGTGATGCCCATCGAGAACAGCACCAGAAACGAGTACAGCCCGGTCTTCTCCACCACCAACCCGCGCTCCCAAAGGAACTTGCTGACCACCGCCGCCGGGATGCCCTTCTCGCTCAGCGCACCGCCGGCGTTCAGGCCGGGCATCACCAGGGTCACTTTGATCGGGTCGAGCAGCACATAGTCGTCGCTGACTTCACCAAAGCCATGCCAGTCGGCATCCGGCTGTAATAGCCAGTCTTCGGTCTGCACCCGGTCGATACCTTCGACGCCCGGCGGCTGCCAGATCGAGAACCACCAGTCATCCGCCGCGATGTGCTGGCGCAGATTGGCCAGCGCCCGGCGAAAACTCAGGGCTTCATCGAAGGTTTCCTGCAACAGCGAGCGCCCGGCCGGGCCCTCCATCATCGCCGAAGCGACATCCAGCGAAGCGATGATGCTGTACTGCGGCGAGGTCGAGATGTGCATCATGAACGCTTCGTTGAAACGGTCACGGTCCAGTTGCCGCGCACCGCCGTCCTGCACATGAATCATCGAGGCCTGGCTGAACGCGGCGAGCAGTTTGTGCGTGGAATGGGTGGTGAACACCAGCGGGCTGTCTTCTGTGCGCGAGGTGGCCATGCCATAACGCCCGGCGAAGAACTCGTGAAACGCCGCGTAGGCGTACCAAGCCTCATCGAAATGCAGGACTTCCACGCTGTTGCCCAGGCTCTGTTTGATCAGCTCGGCGTTGTAGCACAAGCCGTCGTAGGTCGAGTTGGTCACCACCGCCAGTTTGACTTTCGGCGCACGGCCCTTGGTCAACGGGCTGGCGTCGATTTTGGCCTGGATCGATTCGCGGCTGAATTCGCTCAGCGGAATCGGGCCGATGATCCCCAGCTCATTGCGCTCCGGGCACAGGTACAACGGGATCGCGCCGGTCATGATGATCGCGTGCAGCACTGACTTGTGGCAGTTGCGATCCACCAGCACCAGATCATCGCGACCGACCATCGAATGCCAGACGATCTTGTTGGCGGTCGAGGTGCCATTGATCACGAAAAACGTGTGATCGGCACCGAAGTTGCGCGCCGCACGCTCTTCCGCTTCAGCGAGCGGGCCGGTGTGATCGAGCAGCGAACCGAGCTCCGGCACCGATACCGACAAGTCCGAACGCAGGGTGTTTTCACCAAAGAACTGATGAAACGCCTGCCCCACCGGGCTCTTGTGATAGGCCACGCCGCCGCCATGACCGGGGGTGTGCCAGGAATAGTTGGAATCGGCGGTGTGCTGCACCAGTGCCTTGAAGAACGGCGGCAGCAGACCATCCAGATATTTGCGCGCCGCCCGCGCCACTTGCCGGGCGAGAAACGGCACGGTGTCTTCGAACAGATAAAGAATGCCGCGCAGCTGATTGAGCTCGGCCATGGCATCGGCCGGGGCGTTTTCCAGAGTCACCTGTTCGCCCAGAGCAAAGATCGGCAGATCCGGCGCCCGCACCCGGGCCAGACCGATCAGTTCGGCCATGTTTTGTAAGAGATGGGAATGGGTGCTGGCGTCTTCGGCTGCGATCAGCATGCACGCCAGACCATGATGGGTCGACGCCACCAACCGCCCTTCGGTGTAGTCGATGGCCGAAACGATATTGAAACCTTCCTGCTCCAACTCCCGGGCGATGCCACGGATACGGTCACCGGCGACCGTGTCGGCCTTGATGTCGCGGTGGACGATCAACACCGGAAACTTCAAATCTTTGTACATGAGGCTCAGTGTCCCGAGGCGGCAGATCAAAGTCTGCCAATGCACTCAGGGTAGAGGGTTGCAGCGAAAGTGGCGAGGGTGGCCAGTTGGCTTCACTCAGCCAAAAGCAAAAGATCGCAGCCTGCGGCAGCTCCTACAAAGAAATGCGATCCCCTGTAGGAGCTGCCGAAGGCTGCGATCTTTTGATCTTTGATCTTTAGGCCTGAGCATCAGCCTCGGCGATCTGCGTCCACAACGCCGGGCCACCCGCAGATTTGGCGATGATTTCGAGTCGCGCCATATGCGCCGCCAGTTCTTCTTCCGTCGCCCGAATGATCCGCGCAGGCTGACGATCCGCCGGCAGACGACGGATTTCGGTGGCGGAGTTGTCCGCGCCCTCGCCCGTGCCATTGCCGTCGGAAGCGTTGCCGGCCAGCGACAGGCTGGTCTGGCCACCGGTCATGGTCAGGTAGACGTCGGCGAGAATCTCCGAGTCGAGCAAGGCGCCGTGCAGTTCACGGCCGGAGTTGTCGACGCCATAACGCTTGCACAACGCGTCAAGGCTGTTGCGCTGCCCCGGGTGACGTTCCCGGGCCATCATCAGGGTGTCGAGGATGGTGCAATGCTGGGTGATGTCAGCGCGATCGTGCTGCCCCATCAAGGCGAATTCGTTGTTGATGAAGCCAACGTCGAACGCCGCGTTATGGATGATCAGCTGCGCGCCGTTGATGAACTCGAAGAACTCGTCGGCGACTTCGGCGAAACGTGGCTTGCCGACGAGGAATTCGTTGGTGATGCCGTGGACGCCGATCGCGCCCTCGTCACTCTCGCGATCCGGTTGCAGGTAGACGTGAAAGTGCCGGCCCGTCAGGCGCCGACCGATCAGTTCGACACAGCCGATTTCAATGATCCGGTGACCATCGGTCACCGGCATGCCGGTGGTTTCGGTATCGAGTACAACGGATCTGGTGGCCATCAGTGTTCAATTCTCAACGGGGTCAATCGTGCAAAAGCGGCGATATTAACACGCTCGGTGGGGGTGTTTCAGTCAGACCGTGTCGCGCCCATTCGCGAGCAAGCCCGCTCCCACACAGGATCTGCGGTGGTCACAATGTTGATGTAAGCAGGAGATCCAGTGTGGGAGCGGGCTTGCTCGCGAAGGCCACGACTCGGTGCAGCGGAGGGAATCAGCTCTGCTTGTACCCGCGAACTTCATCCACCCCACGGTTGGCCAACTGGTCAGCCCGTTCGTTACCGTGGTGACCAATGTGCCCGCGCACCCACTTCCAGGTGACCTTGTGCCGGTTGACCTGCTCATCCAGCTCTTTCCACAGGTCGGCGTTTTTCACCGGCTCTTTCGCCGCTGTCTTCCAGCCGCGTTTTTTCCAGTTGGCCATCCACTCGTTGATGCCCTTCATCACGTATTGCGAGTCGGTCACCAGCAGCACTTCGCACGGCCGCTTCAAGGCTTCGAGGCCACGGATGGCGCCGAGCAGTTCCATGCGGTTGTTGGTGGTGTTGGCTTCGCCGCCCCACAGTTCCTTTTCGACGCCCTTGCACACCAGCAAGGCGCCCCAGCCGCCCGGGCCGGGGTTGCCCTTGCAGGCACCGTCGGTGAACAGTTCTACGCTATCGACGCTTTCGCTCATGCCACTCTATCCAGAAAAATGCCTGGCCCCGTCAATCGCGGATCGACGATGGCCGCGGCCGGAGCACGTCCGGCCACTATAAAAAGAAGGTTTACGGTTCGATACGACGGCGGTTGACCTTGGCCATCGGCAGCGGAATCAGCTTGCCCATCGGCTCGCGGCGCTCCTGACGCACCGGACGCAGGCCAACCACGATCTTGCGCGCGACCAATAAATAGAAGCCACCGCCCGACAGTTGCCAGTCGCCGGCCTTGCGTTCCCAGCCGGCCAGTCGGGCCTGCCACTTGGGCGACGCGAGCGGCGGACGATAGCACCCGAAGCGGCGTTTCTCCAGCGCAAAGCCCAGCAGATTGAGCCAGTCGGCCACCCGCGATGGCGAGATGCAGCGTGCCTGACGCAACGCATCGTGGGCGAATACATGGCGCAAGCCCCAGGTGCTCCAGGGGTTGATGCCGATGATCAGCAGATGCCCGCCGGGGCGCACGCTGCTTGCCGCTTCGCGCAGCAAACCGTGGGGCGACAGACAGAAATCCAGACCGTGCTGCAACACCACCACGTCGGCAGCGTGCTCACTCAATGGCCAGGCCTGTTCCTCGCAGACGATCTCGACCCCCGGCAATGGCGCGCCGAGCCGCACGTTGCGCTGCACCTGCGGCGCCGACGGCGGAGTCTGGGCCGACGGCCCGTAATGCACCAGGTAGCCGCCGAAGAACCGCCCCAACTCGTCCTCGAGCATGCGCCGTTCTTCATCCAGCAGAAATTGCCCGAGCGGGCCGGCCAGCCATTCTCGGGCCGCGCCGATCAACGCCAGCCAGTCGGGATCGGCCTGAGCGAACGCTTTATCGGTCATGTCATTCTCCAACGCCGCTAGAAGCTCTAAGATGCGCCAATGTTTTCCGCTTGGCGAATTCCGACGATGATACAGATCAGTGCCCTGCCCGCGTTCACCGACAACTACATCTGGTTGTTACAGGATCACCGCACCCAGCGCTGCGCCGTGGTCGACCCGGGCGATGCCGCACCGGTGCAGGCCTGGCTGGCCGCGCACCCGGGCTGGGTGTTGAGCGACATTCTGATCACCCATCACCATCACGATCACGTCGGCGGCGTCGAACGCCTGAAAGCGGCGAGCGGCGCCAAAGTCTACGGCCCGGCCAGCGAAAACATCCCGGGGCGCGACGTGGCGCTCAAGGACAACGACAAGGTCAGCGTCCTCGGCTGGGACTTCGATGTCTATGCGGTGCCCGGTCACACCCTCGGCCACATCGCCTATTACCACCATGGCCTGCTGTTTTGCGGCGACACCCTGTTCGCCGCCGGTTGCGGACGCCTGTTCGAAGGTACGCCAGAACAGATGCACCACTCGCTCAGCCGCCTCGCCAGCTTGCCCGAGGATACGCTGGTGTATTGCACCCATGAATACACCCTGAGCAATCTGAAATTTGCCGCGGCCGTCGAACCGAGTAACCCGGACATTGCCGCCCGTCTGGAAAAAGTCACCCAACAACGGGAAAAAGGCGTGATGACCCTGCCCTCGACCCTGGCCCTGGAAAAGCTCACCAATCCGTTTTTGCGTACCACTGAAACATTAGTTACACAAAAAGTGGACGAACGGGCAGGCGCTCAAAACCGGGCGCCGAGTGAGGTTTTTGCGGCTCTGCGGGCGTGGAAAGATACGTTCTAAGTGACTCACCACTTGGTACAAAAATTCTGAATGGTTGACCGCAGGGGGTGCGCTTTCTAGAATCGCCCGACATTTTTGCCCGGAACTTACTTCCAGCCAATGTCGTCATCCATACGTAAGTCCGTCAATTCAGACACGTTGACCCGCCTGGCTCAAGCCATCGCGGTCGCTGTGTCCGCCACGTTGGCGGGCTGCTCCAGCCATGCTCCGCAGTCCGAGGCGAGCCATACGCCGAACATTGCTGCGCGAGCCAAGCAGAAGCCGATCTGGCTGAGCGAAAAGCCAAGTCCGCAGGTGCCTCAGGACATCTGGGAGCGCATGCGCGGTGGTTTCCAGCTGCAGGACGGCCTGGGCGTCAACCCGCGCATCGAGCAGCAGCGCCTGTGGTTTGCCAGTAACCCGTCCTTTCTGGAAAACGCCGGCGAACGCGGCAGTCTCTACATTCATTACATCGTCGAGCGTCTCGAAGAGCGCAACATGCCGCTGGAACTGGCCCTGCTGCCAGTGATCGAGAGCGCCTACAACCCGATGGCCTACTCCCGGGCCGATGCTTCGGGCCTGTGGCAATTCATTCCGTCCACCGGCCGCTACTACAACCTGCGCCAGACCCGCTTTTATGATGGCCGTCGCGATATCACTGCCTCGACCACGGCAGCGATGGACTACCTGACCCGCCTGCATGACATGTTCAACGGTGACTGGCTGCTGGCCCTGGCCGCCTATAACGCCGGTGAAGGCACCGTCAGCCGCGCCATCGAGCGTAACGAAAAGCTCGGTCTGCCAACCGACTACTGGAACCTGTCGTCGCTGCCGGCAGAAACCCAGGCCTACGTGCCCAAACTGCTGGCCTTGTCGCAAGTGGTACTGGCCCCGGAAGCGTACGGGGTGAATCTCAACCCGATCGCCAACGAACCGTATTTCCAGGTCGTCGAAATCAACCAGCGCATGGACCTGTCCAAGGTCGCCGCGGTGGCCAACATCGACGAAGACGAACTGTTCCAGCTCAACCCGGCATTCAAGCAGCGCACCACCATCGATGGTCCCCAGCACCTGCTGGTGCCGACCTCCAAGGCGCAACTGCTGACCGCCAGCCTGCAGACCATGCGACCTGAAGAACTGATCAGCCCGCGCTCGCTGAAACCGGTGTTCGACGGGGCCGACCCAAGTGAAGTGGCGAAGCTCAAGCGCGCCTATCGGGTCAAGCGCGGTGACAACCTCGGTTCCATTGCCAAGGCCAACAAGGTCGAAGTCAAGGATCTGCAACGCTGGAACAAGTTGTCCGGCAAGAACCTCAAGGTCGGCCAGACCCTGGTGATGCAAGACACCACCAAGCGCGCCCCGGCTCGCAACAGTGGCCGGGTCAATACCGTGATCGCGGCCAACAGCAAGACCAAAGGCAAGGCTGACAGCCAGCAGCAGACCCAATACAAGGTCAAGCGTGGCGACACCTTGTATGTGGTGGCCAAGCGTTTCAACGTCGAGATGCAGCATCTCAAGCGCTGGAACCCGGGTGCCGGCAAGGCCCTCAAGCCTGGGCAGATGCTCACGGTTTACCAGCCGCATTGACAGAAGAGCCCCTGAATTTCAGGGGCTTTTTTGCTTTTGTGGGAGCGAGCTTGCTCGCGAATGCGGCGTATCAGTGACCTTCATATGCGGCTGACAGGCCGCATTCGCGAGCAAGCCCGCTCCCACCAAAAGCAAACGCAATCGAAGGCGATTAAGCCCGCATTAACCCGCATCTTTTTCCTGTCCAGACAAGCTGTTACTGTACGGCCACAAAAGCCCAAGCCGCCTGGATCGGATCTGACTTGAAGCGTCCCCTCCTCCTGCTCCTGATCAGCCTGGCCTTGAGCTCACCCGCAAGCGCGACGATTACCGAGAGTCACGGTTATGCGCAGTTCGGCACGCTCAAGTACCCGGCCAGATTTACCCACTTCGACTGGGTCAACCCGCAAGCGCCCAAGGGCGGTACGTTGCGGGTGATGGCGTTCGGCACCTTCGATACGGTCAATCCGTACACCTTCAAGGGCACCAGCCCGGTGACCACGCCGAATTTCCTGCAGTACGGCATCAATGAGCTGAACGAACCGCTGATGATCGGCACCGGCCAGTATTCGCCGTCCGGTGACGAACCGGCGTCCAGTTATGGCTTGATCGCGCAATCGGTGGAGTACAGCGAAGATCGCAGCTGGGTGGTGTTCAATCTGCGCCCGGAAGCACGTTTTCACGATGGCACACCGATCACCGCGTACGACGTGGCGTTCTCCTATCGCTTGCTGCTCAAGGAAGGTCATCCGCTGTACCGCACCGCTTTGCAGGAAGTCTCACGCGTGGACATCCTCAACCCGCAGCGCATCCGCTTCGTGATGAAGCGCGCCGGCAATCCGCTGCTGATCCTGCGCCTCGGTGAGTTGCCAGTGCTGCCGCAGCATTACTGGAAGGATCGCGACTTCAAGGCCACTACCTTCGAGCCACCACTGGGCAGCGGCCCGTACCGCATCACCTCGGTGACGCCGGGGCGGCAGCTGATTTTCGAGCGGGTCAAGGATTACTGGGGCAAGGATCTGCCGGTCAATCGCGGCAAGTACAACTTCGATCGCGTGGAAGTCGAGTTCTACCGCGACAGCGACGTGGCGTTCGAAGCGTTCAAGGCCGGCGAATTCGACATCTACATCGAGCATCAGGCGAAGAACTGGGCCAACGGCTACAACTTCCCGGCGGTGCGCCGTGGCGAGGTGATCAAGGCGCAGATCCCGCACCAGATCCCGACGCAGAGCCAGGGGCTGTTCATGAACACCCGGCGTCCGACCTTTGCCGACGTCAAAGTCCGCGAAGCCATGGGCCTGATGTTCGACTTCGAGTGGACCAACCGGGCACTCTTCAGCGACGCCTACCAACGCTCCACCAGCTACTACCCCAACAGCGAATTCAGCGCCAGCGGCCTGCCGATCGGCCATGAATGGCTGATGCTCAAGCCGTACAAGGATCAATTGCCGGCGAAGCTGCTCACTGAACCGTTCAGCCTGCCGCAGACCGATGGCCGCGGCATCCCCCGGGAAACCATGCGCAAAGCCCTGGCGCTGCTCGCCGAGGCCGGCTGGAAACTCAATGGCCAGCGTCTGCAAAACGCCAAGGGCCAGCCACTGAGCTTCGAACTGCTGCTGGTCAACCCGAATCTTGAACGGATCCTCCAGCCGTACATCGAGAACCTCAACAGCATCGGTATCGACGCGCGCCTGCGCACAGTGGATCGCGCGCAGTACAAACAGCGTCTGGACCAGTTCGATTTCGACATGATCCTGATGACGCTCAACCAGACTCTCAGCCCGGGCCTGGAGCAATGGCAGTATTTCCATTCCAGTCAGGTCGGGGTCAAGGGCAGCAAGAATTACGCGGGCATCGCCAACCCGGTGGTCGATCACCTGCTCGAACAGTTGCTCGCCGCGCAAACCCGCGACGAACAAGTTGCCGCCGGCAAGGCGCTGGACCGCGTGCTGTTGTGGCAGCACTACAGCATTCCCAACTGGTACCTCAATTATCACCGACTGGCCTACCGCAACCGGTTGGCCTTCGTCACCACGCCGCCCTACACCCTGGGTCTGAACACGTGGTGGCTGAAATCTTCGGAGAAAGCTCAATGAACGCCATCCGCGCCCTGCTTGTGCAGGCCAGCGGTCTGCTGTTCGCCGGGCTGGCCTGCGCCGCCCCGCAACACGCCGTGACCCTGTACAACGAGCCGCCGAAGTACCCGGCCGACTTCAAGAACTTCGACTACGTGAACCCCGACGCGCCCAAGGGCGGGATCTTCCGCCAGGCCGGATTCGGCGGCTTCGACAGCCTCAACCCGTTCATCAGCAAAGGCGTGCCGGCCGATGACGTCGGGCAGATCTACGACACCCTGACCAAGCACAGCCTCGACGAACCGTTCACCGAATACGGCCTGATTGCCGCCAAAATCGAAAAAGCCCCGGACAACAGTTGGGTGCGTTTCTACCTGCGCCCGGAAGCCCGCTTCAACGACGGCCACCCGGTGCGCGCCGAAGACGTGGTGTTCAGCTTCCAGACCCTGACCAAGGACGGCTCGCCGCTGTTTCGTGGCTACTACAGCGATGTCGACGAAGCCATCGCCGAAGACCCGCTCAAGGTGCTGTTCAAGTTCAAGCACAACAACAATCGCGAGTTACCGCTGATCCTCGGTCAGCTCCCGGTGCTGCCGAAACACTGGTGGGCCAATCGCGATTTCACCAAGGGCAACCTGGAGATTCCGCTGGGCAGCGGGCCGTACAAGGTCGCCGAAGTGAAGGCCGGGCGCTCGGTGCGCTATGAACGGGTCAAGGACTACTGGGGCAAGGACCTGCCGGTCAATCGCGGGTTCTACAACTTCGACGTGATGACCACCGATTACTACCGCGACAACACCGTCGCCGTCGAAGCGTTGAAGGCCGGCCAGTTCGATTACTGGCTGGAAATGACCGCGAAAAACTGGGCCAACGCTTACAACATCCCGGCGGTCACCGAAGGTCGCTTGATCAAGGAACAGATCGCCAACAGCAACCCGACCGGCATGCAGGGCTTCGTTTACAACCTGCGCCGTCCGGTGTTTCAGGATGTGCGGGTGCGTCAGGCGCTCGGCCTGCTGTTTGATTTCGAATGGACCAATAAACAGCTGTTCAACGGTGCCTATTTCCGCACCCGCAGTTATTTCGAGAACTCGGAAATGGCCGCCACCGGCCTGCCCGACGCCGAGCAACGGGCGATCCTCGAACCGTTTCGCAGCAAGCTCCCGGCCCAGGTGTTCAGCGAAGCTTTCGAAAACCCCAAGACCGACGCCAGCGGCATGATCCGCGCCCAGCAGCGCGAGGCCTATCAGCTGTTGCAAGAGGCGGGCTGGAAGATCGTCGACGACAAAATGGTCGACGCCACCGGCAAACCGGTGGTCATCGAATTCCTCCTCGCGCAGACCGAATTCGAACGCGTGCTGCTGCCGTTCAAGCGCAACCTGGCCGACCTCGGCATCGATCTGGTGATCCGCCGCGTCGATGTTTCGCAGTACATCAACCGTGTGCGCTCGCGGGACTTCGACATGATCGTCGGCAGCTTCCCGCAGTCCAACTCGCCGGGTAACGAGCAACGCGAATTCTGGATGAGCGCCGCCGCCGACAAACCGAGCAGCCGCAATACCATGGGCCTGAAGGACCCGATCGTCGATCACCTGGTGGAAAACCTGATCAACGCCGACTCGCGCAGCAGCCTCGTGGCTCACGCCCGGGCGCTGGATCGGGTGCTGCAATGGGGCTATTACGTGATCCCCAACTGGCACATCAAGACTTGGCGCGTGGCCTACTGGAATCACATCGGCCACCCGAAAGTCTCGCCCAAATACGACATCGGGATTAACACCTGGTGGGTCAAGCCTGACGCGAAACCCGCCATAGAAGTCGAAACCAAACTGCAAGCCGACCCTGCGGGCACGGAGTAATCAGATGCTGGCGTATATTTTTCGGCGACTGCTGCTGATCATCCCTACCCTGTTCGGCATTCTGCTGATCAACTTCGTGATCATCCAGGCCGCGCCCGGCGGCCCGGTGGAGCAGATGATCGCCAAGCTCGAAGGCTTCGAAGGCGCCACCAGCCGCATCGCCGGTGGCGGTGCCGAAGTGTCGGTGGCCGGCTCCGCCTATCGCGGCGCGCAGGGTCTGGACCCGGCGCTGATCAAGGAAATCGAGCACATGTACGGGTTCGACAAGTCGGCCCCGGAACGCCTGTGGATCATGGTCAAGAACTACGCGAAGCTGGATTTCGGCGACAGTTTTTTCCGCGACGCCAAGGTCATCGACCTGATCAAGGAAAAGATGCCGGTATCGATCTCGCTCGGGCTGTGGAGCACGCTGATCATGTACCTGGTGTCGATCCCGCTGGGGATCGCCAAGGCAACGCGGCACGGCAGCCACTTCGACGTGTGGACCAGTTCGGCGATCATCATCGGCTATGCGATTCCGGCGTTCCTCTTTGCGATTCTGCTGATCGTGGTGTTTGCTGGCGGCAGTTATCTGGACTGGTTCCCGCTACGCGGGCTGACCTCGAACAACTTCGATGAACTGAGCCTGGGCGGCAAGATCCTCGACTACTTCTGGCACCTCGCGCTGCCGGTGACGGCACTGGTGATCGGCAACTTCGCGACCATGACCCTGCTGACCAAAAACAGCTTCCTCGACGAGATCAACAAGCAGTACGTGGTCACCGCCAAGGCCAAGGGCCTGACGCGCAATCGCGTGCTCTACGGCCACGTGTTCCGCAACGCCATGCTGCTGGTGATTGCCGGGTTCCCGTCAGCGTTCATCGGCATCTTCTTCACCGGCTCGTTGCTGGTGGAAGTGATCTTCTCCCTCGACGGCCTCGGCCTGATGAGTTTCGAAGCGGCGATCAACCGCGATTACCCGGTGGTGTTCGGCACCCTGTTCATCTTCACCCTGCTCGGCCTGGTGGTGAAACTGATCGGCGACCTCACCTACACTCTGGTCGATCCGCGCATCGACTTCGCCAGCCGGGAGCATTGAGATGAACCTGTCCCCTCTCAATCGCCGCCGGTTCGAACTGTTCAAGGCCAACAAGCGTGGCTGGTGGTCGCTGTGGCTGTTCCTGATTCTGTTCGGCCTGAGCCTCGGTGCCGAGCTGATCGCCAACGACAAGCCGCTGGTGGTGCATTACGACAACCACTGGTACTTCCCGGCGATCAAGCGCTACCCGGAAACCACCTTCGGCGGCGAATTCCCGCTGGAAGCCAACTACAAGAGCCCGTACATCCGCGAACTGCTCAAGGCCAAGGATGCGTGGGTGTTGTGGGCGCCGATCCCCTACAGCTACCAGAGCATCAACTACGACCTGAAAGTCCCGGCCCCGGCCCCGCCGTCGGCGGACAACCTGCTGGGCACCGACGATCAGGGCCGCGATGTGCTGGCGCGGGTGATCTACGGCTTCCGCATTTCCGTACTGTTTGCCCTGACACTGACCGTGCTCAGCTCGATCATCGGCGTGATTGCCGGCGCGCTGCAGGGTTTCTATGGCGGCTGGGTCGATCTGGCCGGGCAACGCTTTCTGGAGATCTGGTCGGGATTACCGGTGCTGTACCTGCTGATCATCCTTGCCAGTTTCGTCCAGCCGAATTTCTGGTGGCTGCTGGGGATCATGCTGTTGTTCTCGTGGATGAGCCTGGTCGACGTGGTGCGCGCCGAGTTCCTGCGCGGGCGCAACCTCGAATACGTGCGCGCCGCGCGGGCGCTGGGCATGCAGAACGGTGCGATCATGTTCCGCCATATTCTGCCCAACGCCATGGTTTCGACCATGACCTTCATGCCGTTCATCCTCACCGGCGCCATCGGCACCCTGACTGCGCTGGATTTCCTCGGCTTCGGTTTGCCGGCCGGCAGCCCGTCGCTGGGTGAACTGGTGGCCCAGGGCAAATCCAACCTCCAGGCACCGTGGCTGGGCATTAGCGCGTTCGCCGTGCTGGCGCTGATGTTGAGTCTGCTGGTGTTTATCGGCGAGTCCGCTCGCGATGCCTTCGACCCGAGGAAGTGAAATGAATCAGGATAATCTGATCGAAGTGCGCGACCTCGCCGTCGAGTTCGGCTTGAACGAGCGGCGGCACCGAGTAGTCGAGGGCGTGAGTTTCGACATCAAGCGCGGTGAAACCCTGGCGCTGGTCGGCGAGTCCGGCTCGGGCAAATCGGTGACGGCGCACTCGATCCTGCGCCTGCTGCCCTACCCGCTGGCCCGACATCCAGCCGGCAGCATCAACTATGCGGGGCAGAATCTGCTCGGCCTGAGCGAAAAAACCATCCGCCACATCCGCGGTAACCGGATCGCGATGATCTTTCAGGAGCCGATGACCTCTCTCAACCCGCTGCATTCGATCGAGAAGCAGATCAACGAGGTGCTGGGCATCCACAAGGGCCTGACCGGTAAAGTCGCAACCAAGCGCACGCTGGAGCTTTTGGAGATGGTCGGCATCCCCGAGCCGCACAAGCGCCTCAAGGCCCTGCCCCACGAATTGTCCGGTGGCCAGCGCCAGCGAGTGATGATCGCCATGGCCCTGGCCAACGAGCCAGAGTTGCTGATCGCCGACGAACCGACCACCGCACTGGACGTGACCGTTCAGCTGAAAATCCTCGATTTGCTCAAGGAACTTCAAGCTCGATTGGGCATGTCGCTGCTACTGATCAGTCACGATTTGAACCTGGTGCGAAGAATTGCGCATCGCGTATGTGTCATGCAGCGCGGTTGCATCGTCGAACAGGCATCGTGCGCAGAGCTGTTCCGTTCGCCGCAGCATCCGTACACTCGGGAATTGCTCGGCGCGGAGCCCAGCGGAGGCCCGGCGACCAATAAAATCGGGGCGCCGCTGCTCGAAGTCGAGAACCTGAAAGTCTGGTTCCCGATCAAGAAAGGCCTGCTCAAGCGCACGGTGGATTACGTCAAGGCAGTGGACGGCATCAATTTCAGCCTGCCTCAGGGACAGACTCTGGGGATCGTGGGGGAAAGCGGTTCCGGCAAATCCACGCTGGGTCTGGCGATTTTGCGGCTGATCGGCAGCAAAGGCGCCATTCGCTTTGAGGGCAAACAGCTAGACTGCCTGACGCAGAACGAGGTTCGTCCGTTGCGTCGGGAGATGCAGGTGGTGTTTCAGGATCCGTTCGGCAGCCTGAGCCCGCGGATGTGCGTCAGCGACATCGTTGGCGAAGGCCTGCGGATTCACAAGATGGGCACCGCCGCCGAGCAGGAAGCGGCGATCATTGCGGCATTGAAGGAGGTAGGTCTGGATCCGGAAACCCGGCACCGCTACCCCCACGAATTTTCCGGTGGGCAACGGCAACGTATTGCCATTGCCCGAGCGTTAGTGCTCAAACCGGCGCTGATCCTGCTGGACGAGCCGACTTCTGCGCTCGACCGCACGGTGCAGCGGCAAGTGGTGGAGCTGTTGCGTTCACTGCAAGCCAAGTACAACCTGACGTATTTGTTCATCAGCCATGACCTGGCTGTCGTCAAAGCGCTGAGCCACCAGTTGATGGTGGTCAAGCATGGCCAAGTGGTCGAACAGGGAGCTGCGCAAGATATTTTTGCCGCCCCCAAACATCCGTATACACAGCAGTTGCTGGAAGCCGCTTTTTTGGCACCAGCCACTGCGCAATAACCTGAAAGAGGAGCAACACATGGGTTTTCTCGCCGGTAAGCGCGTACTGATCGTCGGTGTCGCCAGCAAGCTGTCCATCGCATCCGGCATCGCTGCCGCCATGCATCGCGAGGGCGCTGAGCTTGCCTTCACTTATCAGAACGACAAACTCAAGGGTCGCGTTGAAGAGTTCGCACAGGGCTGGGGTTCGAGCCCTGAGCTGTGCTTCCCGTGCGACGTGGCCAGCGATGAAGAAATCGCCAAGGTCTTCGAAGAACTGAGCAAGAAGTGGGACGGCCTGGACTGCATCGTGCACTCCGTCGGCTTCGCCCCGGGCGACCAACTGGACGGCGACTTCACCGAAGCCACCACCCGTGAAGGTTTCCGCATCGCTCACGACATCAGCGCCTACAGCTTCGTGGCCCTGGCCAAGGCTGGCCGCGAAATGATGAAAGGCCGCAACGGCAGCCTGCTGACCCTGTCGTACCTGGGCGCCGAGCGCACCATGCCTAACTACAACGTGATGGGCATGGCCAAGGCTTCGCTGGAAGCTGGCGTGCGTTACCTGGCGGGCTCCCTGGGCCCGGACGGCACCCGCGTCAACTGCGTATCGGCTGGCCCGATCCGTACCCTGGCAGCCTCGGGCATCAAGAACTTCCGCAAGATGCTGGCCGCCAACGAAGCGCAAACTCCGCTGCGCCGCAACGTCACCATCGAAGAAGTCGGCAACGCCGGCGCCTTCCTGTGCTCCGACCTGGCGTCGGGCATCAGCGGTGAAATCATGTACGTCGACGGCGGCTTCAACACCACCGCGATGGGCAATATCGAAGAGTAATCTTCGGTCTGCCGATAAAAAACCCGCCAATCGGCGGGTTTTCTGTGCCTGGAACACTATCCCCCTGTGGGAGCGGGCTTGCTCGCGAAGGCATTCCTTCAGGCAATTACTCATGGCCTGACACACCGCTTTCGCGAGCAAGCCCGCTCCCACAGGGGATTGGGGATTACTCGAGGCACTGCGCAAACAGTTTTTGAATCGGCTGATTACGCTGGCTATAGCGCTGCAACAGGACCATCTCGCGGTAGAACGTCAGCTCACCCAGCTCGATCACCCTGACCTTGAGCGGATGCTCCAGCCACAATCCGGCCTTGGGCAACAGCGAAACGCCCAGCCCGGACTCGACCATCTTCACGATCGCTTCCAGCTCATCCAGCTCCAGCGCCACGTCAACCTCGATCCGCTGCTCGCGCAAAAACCGCGTCACCAACCGCCCGCCGAATGAATTGCGGTCATAGCGCACCTGCGGCTGTTCGGCGAGCAGGCGCAGCGGATCGTCGCCCTCGACTTGCAGCGGCACGATCAGCACAAACGGCTCGCGACGAATCACCGTCGCCGACAACTCCTTGGGCAGCTCGAACGGCGGCTTGATCATGATCGCCAGATCCACCTCGCCGGCATCGACCTGACTCAACAGATTCAGCGACACCCCCGGCACCAGTTTCGGCTCAAGCCCCGGAGCCTGCTGACGCAAGCGCAACAGCGCCTGGGGCAACAACCCGGTTTGCGCGGTGGCCACCGCGCCGATTTTCAACTCGCCGCGAAACTCGCTGACATCCTCGCTCTCGCCCATACGGCTGAAGATCGCCAGCATCTCTTGAGCCATCGGCAAGGCGCGCTGCCCGGCCGGATTGAGCGTCGCCTGGCGGCCAGTGCGATCAAACAGTCGAATGCCCAAGGCCTGTTCGAGATTGCGGATCTGCGCGCTGACCGCCGATTGTGTCAGGCCGATGTGCAAACCGGCGGCAGCAAACGTGCCGTGGCGCGCCACCGCGAGAAAGGTCTTGAGTTCACGCAGCATGCACACCTCGACTGATCGAAATAATTTGAGCTCGGCGCAAAAACTATCGTCTTTCAATCACATTTCACAGCACTAAACTCAATCCACTTCCCCTGATCGAGAATCCCCCATGCAGCTCAGCCCTTTTCATCTGGCCATCCCCGTCTATGACCTGGCCGCCGCACGGCACTTTTACCGCGAAGTCTTCGGGCTGGAGGAAGGTCGTTCCAGCGAGCATTGGGTCGACTTCAATTTCTTCGGCCATCAACTGGTGATTCATCTGGCGCCAAAAAACGCTTCCCAGGAAGCCGCACACACCAATGCGGTGGACGGGCATGACGTGCCGGTGCCGCATTTCGGGGTGGTGCTGGGGATGGCGCAGTGGCAGGCGCTGGCCGAACGCCTGACGTCGCTGGGCACGCGGTTCGTGATTGAGCCGGGGATCCGCTTTCAGGGATTGGTGGGCGAACAGGCGACGATGTTTCTGTACGACCCGTGCGGCAATGCGCTGGAATTCAAGGCGTTCAAAGACATCGGGCAGTTGTTTGCCAAATAGAGCATCGCTGGCAAGCCAGCTCCCACAGGTGTCTGCGCAGTACCGGGATTTCGTGAACACCCGAGAAACCTGTGGGAGTGGGCTTGCTCACGAAGAGACCATCACATTCAACATCGATATCGCCTGACCAGACGCCTTCGCGAGCAAGCCCGCTCCCACAGGGGGCCTGCGCAGCACCGGGGTTTCGTGAACACCCGAGAACCTGTGGGAGTGGGCTTGCTCACGAAGAGGCCAGCACATTCAACATCGATATCGCCTGACCAGATGCTTTCGCGAGCAAGCCCGCTCCCACAGGGGATCAGCGACAAACCTGAAATACTCCACCGAAACCTGTGGGAGCTGGCTTGCCAGCGATGAGGCCGAATCAGCGCCGTTTCAACGCCTGCTTGTGCGTATACATGGCCTCGTCGGCATCGGCCAGCAGCCGATCCACCGTGTCATGCCGTCGGGAATCGTATTCGATCTGGCCGACGCTGAAGCGAATGTCGTAGCCGCGCTGCAGCATCGCATTGCGCTCGTCGAGGATTTCCTTGAGCCGCGCCATGATCGCCGTGGTTTCGACGTGACTGGAGCCGGTCAGCAGCGCCACGAACTCATCGCCGCCCAAGCGCCCGATCACATCGCTTTCGCGAAAAGCGATGCGCAGCACGTCGGCGAAGGTCTTCAGCGCACTGTCGCCCTCGGCATGGCCGTAGCGATCGTTGATCTGCTTGAAATCATTGAGATCGAAAAACAGCAGCGTCGCCGGTTTGTCCCGGTGTTTGCAGGCGTCCAGCGCATGCTGGGCCAGAGTCTTGAAGCCACGGCGGTTGGACAGCAGCGTCAGCTCATCCATGCTCGCCATCTGCACCGCCATCAATTCCTGCTCGGCCATGCCGGCGAGGTCGCGCAACAGGGCGCGCTCCTCGTCGTCGAGTTCCCGCGGTCTGGTGTCGATCAGGCACAGCGTGCCCATTTTGTTGCCATTGGGCACCGTCAGCGGGTAGCCGGCATAGAAACGAATCTTCGGCTCGCCGGTGACCAGCGGATTGTCGTGAAAGCGCTCGTCCTCCTTGGCATCAGCCACCAACAGCAGTTCGTTCTGAAGGATCGCATGGCCGCAGAATGACACATCCCTCGGCGTTTCACTGACGCCCAGCCCCACGCAAGACTTGAACCACTGACGATCGCTACCCACCAACGTCACCAAGGCAATCGGCACGTTGAACAGGCGCTTGGCCAGCCGCGTAAGCCGGTCGAAACGCTCCTCCGGCGCGGAGTCGAGGACATTCAAGCCGTGCAGCGCTTGAATTCGGGTGGCTTCATTGGCGGGTTTGATCGGGGCCAGCATCACGCACTCCATCAGGGTCAATGACCGTTAGAGTAGCCTGATTCGCCAGCGACTCACACACATCAACCGCCCGCCACCGGACACGGGCCGCCCGCGTCGGCCCAAAGCTTGAACTGAGCCACAAAAATGTCATGCGGCACCGGCACCGGCGCGCGCCCTGCTCCGGGGTTCCAGCCCCACAGCACCAACTTGTCATCGCTGACATGTTTTATCAGCGCGGCGAAATCCCGGTCGCCGTTGCTCGAACGATCCTTGATCATTGCGCACAACTTGTCCGGTGGCAGGCCGATCCACGCCATTTTGTGCGCCGCCGGTGGCAGGCTCCAGTGCGGCGCACCCGGTGGCGCATGCGGGCCATAACTGTCGGGCGGGTTGCTCTCGGCGTGACAGGTGGCGCAGGGCAAACCGGCGGCGCCCTTGCCGTCCATGCCGCGCACCACGTTCATCGCGTGCGGTTTGCCCGCATCGAACTGCAGCGGCGAGTCGCCGGGAATGTGACAGTTCTGGCAGCGCGGGCTCTGGAACACCTTCTGCACCGTACCGAACGCCTTGAGCGCCTCCTGATCATCGGCAAACAGGTCCGATGCGTAGCCGCCCAGCCCCAGCAAGATCATGGTGCCCAACAGCAGATGTCGTTTCATCTCACACCCCCGCCAGTTGCAGCGGCAGTTCACGCAACCGTTGCCCGGTCAGCGCATACACCGCGTTGGCCACCGCCGGCGCGGTGGGCGGCACCCCGGCCTCGCCGATGCCGCCGGGTTTGTCGCTGCTGGGCACGATATGCACCTCGACCAGCGGCATCTCGTTGAGCCGCAGCACCTGATAGTCGTGATAGTTGGATTGCACCACCGCGCCGTCCTTGACCGTCAGTTTGCTGTGTAGCGCCATGCCCAGGCCAAAGGTGATGCACGATTCCATCTGCGCCGCGATGCTCTGCGGATTGACCGCGATCCCGCAATCCACCGCACACACCACGCGGTGCACGCGGATCGCCAGATTGTCCTGCGAGACCTCGGCCACCTGCGCCACATAACTGCCGAACGACTCATGCACCGCCACGCCCAACGCATGCCCGTCCGGCAATGGCGCTTGCCAGTTGGCCTTCTCCACCGCCAGATTCAGCACCCCGAGATGGCGCGCATGATCCTTGAGCAAAGTGCGTCGGTATTCGACCGGATCCTTGTTCGCGGCGGCGGCCATTTCATCGATCAGCGACTCCATGACGAACGCGGTGTGGCTGTGCCCCACCGAACGCAGCCACAGCACATTGATCCCGGTCTGCGGCGAATGCAGCTCGACCTGTTGATGGGCCAGGCCTTTGATATACGGGCTGTCGGCCACGCCTTCGACCGACGTCGGGTCGATGCCGTTCTTGACCATGGTCGCTTCCAGCAGAGTGCCGGTCATGATCGACTGGCCGACCAGCACATGCTGCCAGCTCAGCGGCATGCCCTGCCCGTCCAGGCCGATGCGCGCCTGATGCAGGAACATCGAGCGGTAATACCCGCCACGAATGTCATCCTCGCGCGACCACACGGTTTTCACCGGCATCCCGGCAGCCTTCGCCACTTGCACCGCTTCGGCGACGAAGTCCGAGGTCGGATTGGCCCGGCGCCCGAAACCGCCGCCAAGAAACTCGGTGTGAATCTCCACTTGCTCGGGTTTGAGTCCGGTGATCTTGCCGGCGACCATTTGATCGAGGGTCTGGAATTGCGTGCCGGTCCAGATCTCGCATTTTTCGGCGCTGATCTTCACCGTACAGTTCAGCGGTTCCATCGGTGCATGCGCCAGATACGGCACGCTGTACTCGACGTCGATTTTCTTCGCCGCCTTGTCGAAGTTGCCTTTCGGATCCCCAGCCTGGCTGGCGGAAGTCCCCGGTGTCGCTGCCAGTTTGCGGAAGCTGTCGAGCAAGCCCTGGCTGCTCAGATCCGTATGCGGCCCCAGATCCCAATCGACTTTTAATGCATCACGACCGAGTTTCGCCGCCCAGTAATGATCGGCAATCACCGCCACGCCCGTCGGTACTTGCACCACTTTGTGCACGCCGGGGACCGCCAGCGCCTCGGCGCCTTCGAAGGATTTGACCGTCGCGCCGAACACCGGTGCACGGGCGACCATCGCGGTCATCAAACCGTCGAACTGCACGTCCATGCCGAACTTGGCGCGGCCGGTGATTTTCTCCGGGGTATCGAGGCGTTTGGTCGGCTTGCCGATGACCTTCCAGTCTTTGGCCTCCTTGAAGGTGATCGACTTGGGATCCGGCACAGGCAGTTGCCCGGCGGCGTCCGCCAGTTCGCCGTAAGTCGCGCGTTTATCGCCGGCGATCACCACGCCCGATTCAGTACGAATGGCTGAAGGCGCGACATCGAAACGCTTGGCCGCCGCCTCCACCAGCATCTGTCGCGCCGTGGCCCCGGCGAGTCGGTAACGGTCGAACTCCATCCAGGTCGAGGTCGAACCGCCGGTAATCTGCATCCCGCCAAACGCCGGCATGCCGTAATCGGCCGCCGAGGCCGGCGAGTGTTCGACGCGGATCGTTGACCAGTCGGCGTCCAGCTCTTCGGCGATCAGCATGGTCAGGCCGGTCCAGATGCCCTGGCCCATTTCCGAATGCCCGAGCAACACCGTCACGCTGTTGTCGGCGGCGATGCGTAAAAACGCATTCGGCGCGAAGACCTTGCCTTCATTCTCCGCCGCCATGGCAAACCGATGGGCACCGGGGACCACGAACGCCACCACCAGACCGCCACCCAGCACGGCACTGCCCTTGAGAAATCCGCGACGCGATACAGGACTGTTCATCACCCTTCTCCCAACATGCATCAACCGATTTCGGACGCGCGCTTAACCGCCGCACGGATCCGTGGATAGGTGCCGCAGCGGCAAATGTTGCCGGAGAGCGCCTGATCGATATCGCTGTCGGTCGGTTTGGGGATTTTCGCCAGCAGCGCGGCGGCAGACATGATCTGCCCCGACTGGCAGTAACCGCACTGCACCACATCGAGTTCGGCCCAGGCCTGCTGCACCGGGTGCGAGCCATCGGTCGAAAGGCCTTCGATGGTGAGAATTTTCTGGCCGTGGGCCACGGCGGTGGCGGGCGTGATACAGGCACGCAACGGTGCGCCATCGACGTGTACGGTGCAGGCGCCACACTGGGCCATGCCACAGCCGAATTTGGTACCGGTCAGGTGCGCAACGTCACGCAGGACCCAGAGCAACGGCATGTCGGCCGGCACATCGAGCTCCTGATCCTTGCCATTGATATTCAAGGTCAGCATCGGGGATTTTCCTCAGACTCACGGTGTTCTGAAGGGGCGTCGCTACGGCCATCGAAGCCTGTGCGCGCCTCGGCTTATCCCTTTCAGCAAAGTCTAATTTGCGCGCGACGCCAGACGTTGCGACCACCGGTCATGCCTCAACGCAAAAATGTCGACTTTAATCTTCTGGCTGATAACGGCGCTCATCCGAACCATCACGACCGGTCTGCGACGAGCGCGGTAACCCTCACCTTGGTCAGGAGTCGCGAACATGGGATTTGTCAACACCAAAGACGGCGTCGAAATTTTCTACAAGGACTGGGGCCCGAAGGACGCCCCGGTGATCCACTTCCACCACGGCTGGCCGCTCAGCTCGGATGACTGGGACGCGCAGATGCTGTTCTTCCTGGGCCAGGGCTTTCGGGTGATTGCCCACGACCGTCGTGGGCACGGACGCTCGAGCCAGGTCTGGGACGGCCATGACATGGACCATTACGCCGACGATGCGCTGGCAGTGGTCACACATCTGGGGGTGAAGAACGTGGTGCATGTCGGCCACTCCACCGGCGGCGGCGAGGTCATCCACTACATCGCCCGGCATGGACAGCACAACGTCGCCAAAGGCGTGCTGATCAGCGCGGTGCCGCCACTGATGGTCAAGACCGAGAGCAATCCGGGCGGATTGCCGAAATCGGTGTTCGACGATTTTCAGGCGCAACTGGCGGCCAATCGCGCGCAGTTCTACCGGGATATCCCCAGCGGCCCGTTCTACGGCTACAACCGCCCCGGTGCCAAGCCTTCCGAGGGGATCATCGGCAACTGGTGGCGTCAGGGCATGATCGGCGGCGCCAAGGCACATTACGACGGGATCGTCGCGTTCTCGCAGACCGATTTCACCGAAGATTTGAAGAAGGTCACCGTGCCGGTGCTGGTGATGCATGGCGAGGATGATCAGATTGTGCCGTATGCGAACTCGGGGCCTTTGTCGGCGAAGTTGCTGCCAAATGGCACGTTGAAGTCGTATCCGGGGTTTCCGCACGGGATGCCGACGACTGAGGCAGCGACGATCAATGCCGATTTGCTGGCCTTTATTCGCGGCTGAAATTCGAGCGTTTCATGCTCCCGCGGAGGTGATCAGAGATCTGCAGGAACCACACATCATTGTGGGAGCTGACTTGCCAGCGATGGCGGTGGGTCAGGCAACATCAACTGTGGATGTGCCGGCCCCATCGCTGGCAAGCCAGCTCCCACAGGCTTTCAGGTGGTTGCTGAATACTCGGACACAACAGGACCGTGTGGGAGCCAGCCTGCTGGCGAAGGCAATCGGTCAATCAATGATGGGGTGGCTGACCCACCGCATTCGCGAGCAGGCTCGCTCCTACAAGGTTATGCCTCGGAACGCCCCGTCCCTTCGCGATCACGTTCGTAGTGGTGCGCCAGCGGCAGCGCCGGCAACCAGGCCTCACGACGGATAGTCCACAACTCATAAGTCGGCTTGAACTGGTTCGGCGCGTCCAGCGAGCCGACATTCACTTCAATTTCATCTCCCGAACGTGCAAGTACCGGTGAACCACAGCGCGGACAGAACACTCGCCCTTGATACTCGCCGGTTTTGCCGCTGACGGTCACCGCATTCTCGGGAAATATCGCCGAGGCATGGAACAACGCACCGTGGTGCTTTCGGCAATCGAGACAGTGGCAGATGCCGACGCGGTAAGGTTGGCCCGATGCTTCGAAACGCACATCGCCGCACAGGCAACCGCCAGTTAATGGGGTCATGGTGTCTATCCTCTGCCAGACTCTGTTCAGCTTTTGAACATAGCAGGCGCATCAGCGAACGCTCACAATCTGCCTTTTACCGGAGACAGCGCCATGCCTTCACCCGAATCCACCCTTCTGCAGAGCTGGCACGACAACGCCGATGCCTGGATCGAAGTGATCCGCAGCGGTGCCATCGAAAGCCGTCAGCAGGTCACCGATCAGGCGATCCTGCTGGCGATCATGAGCCGTCAACCCGCGCGCGTGCTGGATCTGGGTTGCGGTGAAGGCTGGTTGTTGCGGGCGCTGGCGGATCGCGGTATCGATGCGGCGGGTGTCGATGGCGATGCAACGCTGATCGAGGCAGCACGTGAGGCCGGTTCGGCCAAGGTGCATGTCGCCAGTTATGAGGCGCTGGTCGACGCCCGGGTCGATGTCGGCAGTGATTACGATTTGGTCTGCGCTAATTTCTCGCTGCTGCATCAGGACATCATTGCGCTGCTCGCCGCGATGAATGCGTTGCTGGTTCCGGGCGGCACCATGATCATTCAGACCCTGCATCCGTGGGCCGTGGCGGCTGGCGATTATCAGGATGGCTGGCGTGAAGAATCCTTCGCCGGGTTCAAGGGCCAGTGGCAGCCGATGCCGTGGTATTTCCGCACGCTGTCGAGTTGGCTGAATGCCTTGGACATGGCGGGGTTCAGACTGGTCGGCCTGCACGAACCGCAGCATCCGCAAAGTGCGGCGCCGCAGTCCCTGTTGATGATTGCCGAGCAGCGCCCCTTGTAGGAGTGAGCCTGCTCGCGATGGCGTAGGCTCAGGCAACACCAACGCCTGTACCAACGTCATCGCGAGCAGGCTCACTCCTACAGGGGTTTGTGTTCGACCGCGAAGCACTTGTCGATCTACGGCACCGCCACTCGACCAAGGACTGACTACGCTGATTATCCTGCGTGTCTAACCTGCCGAGGATGACTGCCATGCAACGCTTTCAAAAACTCACACCGTGCCTGTGGTTCGATGATCAGGCCGAAGCTGCTGCGAAGTTCTATTGCTCGGTTTTCGATCATTCGAAAATCACCGGCCTGACCCACTACAGCAAGGTCGGCCAGGAATTTCACGGCAAGCCGGAAGGTGCGGTGATGACTGTCAGTTTCGAACTCGACGGCCAGACCTTCACCGGCCTCAACGGCGGGCCGATGTTCAAGTTCAGTGAAGCCATATCGTTTCAGGTCAATTGCCAGAATCAGGAAGAAGTCGACCACTTCTGGGGCAACCTGTCGGCCGGCGGCCCGGTTGAGGCCCAGCAATGCGGTTGGCTCAAGGACAAGTTCGGGGTGTCGTGGCAGATTGTACCGGTGGCCTTCATGCACATGATGCAAGACCCCGACACCACTAAGTCGCAAAGGGCGATGCAGGCCATGTTCAAGATGAAAAAACTCGACATCGCCGAACTTGAGCGGGCCTTTGCCGGCCAGAGCTAATACACTCCGGTTCTGGCCTGCCGGGAACAATAACGATGAAACACGCCGCCGCCAAAAGCCCTGAAAAAGCGCCACACTTCTGGCGTGACGACGCCCTGCCCTTCATCGAAGCGCGGGCTATCGCCGATGGCCGTGAGGTCTGCTACGCGCGCCATTCCCATGCGCATTTTTCCATCGGTGCGATCACCGCCGGGCGCAGCATTTATGTGCATGAGCAATCGACGTTCGACGTCGCCGCCGGCACCGTGGTGCTGATGAATCCGGGCGATGTGCACGCCTGCAATCCGATCGATAATCAGCCGTGGTCGTATCTGATGTTGTATGTGGAAACGCCGTGGCTGACGGACTTGCAGCATCAGTTGGGGTTCAGTAACGAGCTTGAGTTCCGCCGATTTTCCAGCACGCACTTGAATGACGCTCGGCTGTTCCGGGCGCTGCAAGGGTTGTACGCCACACTGGTCGATGAGCAGCAGGATGTACTGCGTAAACAGAGCGCAGCGGTAGAGTTTTTCAGCGACCTGCAGCTGCGCCTGAACCCGGCGGAACAACCGTTGCGCGAGCCGAATTTCAAGCTCGAACGCGCCGCCGATTTCATTCGTGAACACTGCACCGATCTGCTCAGCCTGGAGGACATCTGCACGGCGGCGCAGCTGTCGCCCTCGTACCTGATCCGCGCCTTCAAGCAGCTTTACGGCATGACCCCGCACGCGTTCGTGGTCAACCAGCGCATCCAGTTCGCCCGCGAACGCCTGCGCAGCGGCCAGTTGATTGCCGATGTCGCCCTTGAAGCAGGGTTTGCCGATCAAGCGCACTTCCAGCGCGCGTTCAAACAGCATCTGGCCGCGACACCCGGCCAATATCGCGGCTGACAGTCAAAATCGACTACGCTCCAGATCAGCGGCCAATCCCGGCCCGGGAGTTTGCTCTGGATGATTCTGATTCTGTTGCCGTCCGCCGATTACGACCCGACTGAAAGCAGCGTGCCGTGGCAGGCGCTGCACAACGCGGGCATCGACGCCCGTTTTGCCACGCCGCAAGGCCTGCCTGCCTACGCCGATTCACGGTTGGTGAGCGTTGGATTCGGGCCGCTGAACCCGATGCTGATGACGCGCAAGGCCGACCTGGACAGTTACGCCCGGATGATCGACAGCGCGGCATTTCTTCAACCGCTGGCGTATGCCGATGTCGACCCGTCTCAGTTCGACGGTCTGCTGATTCCCGGCGGTCATGCCAAAGGTATGCGCAGCCTGCTGGAGTCCGGACAGGCACGGCAAATCGCCCTGCAGTTTTTCAAGGCACAAAAACCCGTGGCGGCGGTGTGTCATGGCGTGCTGTTACTGGCCCGCACCCTTGACCCTGACACCGGACGTTCGGTGTTGTTCGGGCGCAAGGTCACAGCGTTGCTGGCGGCCACCATGGAGTTACCGGCCTGGCTGATGACCTGCGCCTGGTTGGGGCGTTACTTCCGCACTTACCCGCAGACCGTCGAGGCAGAGGTGACTGCCGCACTGTCGCGCCAATCCGACTTTGTACGCGGTCCCCTCATCGCCAGACGGGATAGCGCAAAAGCGCCGCAAACAGGGTTCGTGGTGCGCGACGGCAATCTGCTGACGGCGCGCTGGCCCGGTGATTGCCATCGCTTCGCCAAAGAATGGGTCGCCATGCTGCAAGCACGATCGGCTGGGTGAATGACACGAGACTTATGGCAACAACAGATAAATCGCACTCGCCGCCAGTAACAAAGCCATGAACCGATTGAACAGGCGCATCCCCGCCGAATTGCCCAAATACCCACGTAAAAACGTCCCGGCATACACCCAGCAGCCCACTGACAGATAGCAGATCACCAGATACACCGCCGCAAACTGCCAGACCAGCCGCGCCTCGCCATCGGCGACAAACGCACCCATCCCTGCCACGCAAGCCAGCCAGGCTTTCGGGTTGAGCCATTGCATCACCGCGCCGTACAACATCGACGGCGCACGACCCGCCTCGCCGGCATGCAACTGGCCGTCATCGGCAGCCAGTTTCCAGGCCATGAACAACAGAAACGTCACCCCGGCCAGTTGCACCAACCGGGTCAGGAATGGCCACAATTTCAGGACTTCATGCAGTCCCAGGCCCATCAGCACCAGCAACAACACAAACCCCAGCGTCGCCCCCGCCACGTGGCGCTGACTGGCTCGAAAGCCGAACTGCGCACCGGAACTCAGCGCGACGATATTCACCGGTCCCGGGGTTATGGACGCCACCAGCGCAAACGCCGCCATCGACACAATCAGACTCATTACACACCTGCCGCAGATTGGGGAGAAAGAGACTCAGGCTAACTAAGGCATGGCCTCCTGTATTGAACAAAATTGCCCTCAAAATGACCGGCATGAAACATACATTGAAACCAATACTGCAAAACAAGCCCTGACTGCGCCGATATAGTCGCCACGCGAAAGCAGACTTCCGCTGCACTCGTTATTTGCCCCGCCTATAAACCATGGATGGACTGACACCCAATGACAATTTCAACCAATCTTTTTACCCCAGCCCCCTTATCAAGCGAGCAACTTGAGCGTCGCGCCATTGCACAGACAATCAGAGAAACACTCGAAAAGCTGGAAAAAGACAAGGACAACCGCAACTACTATTACCACACCAACCTGGTTGATAGTGAGCAACTGTCCATATCGATTCTTGAGGGCAGTCAATTCAACCAAACGCATTTCTCGGCACATATCGTCCTGCGCCAACTGGTACGGCAACCGCAATTCGTTGCAATCGTCGACGCGTTGAAAATCAATGATGCCAACTGGACACTGGTCAATAAAGAGGGCGAAATCTTTCAGGTCCATGAAGTCGAAAAAAAGACGGGACGTTTATCGAGCGCATCGATATCACCCAGCAGGTCAACGCGATTGATTCGTTGAAACCCGACCTGCAACTGCTGGCCAGCAGTGCAGTCATGACGGGTGACATCGTGTCTTCAAGCGACCGTCTGCCGTTGCTCAACTGGCTGCAGTTCCAGCAACTGAACCTGCCCAAGACCGTGGAACAGTTTGAAAACCTGATCGCCTGGCTGGAACTGACGTTGCCGCCGGCGCCCGCGCATGGCAACTACTGGGGGACATCCAACGAAACCGGCGCAACAGAGCTGTGCATCGATGAGGATCAGCAATCAACTATCTATCAGGTCATCCATAAGCTGATGGACAAGGGCGAGCCGCGCCCGGAACCGCTGATCAATTATCTGGCCGGTGCCCTGCTCAAGAAAGAGACGCCGACAGCCCTGATTGAATACCCGCGTCGCGCCTGGGCTCTGTTGCTCGAGACCGAAGAAGCCAAGGCTTTCGTCCAGTCCTGCTTCGAAGCGTTGAACGGACCGTCCATGGCCAATGCAACTGTGCTGAGCATCGAGCAGCGCAGTCGCCTGCTGGTTGCAGCAATCATGCTGGATTTGTCATTGGGTCGCGAGGACAAGAACCAGAACTTCATCGAGCAGAATATCTATAACCCGGGTTACGTGCAGGCTACCTCCGCCGAGGTCAACCTGGCACTGGAACAGGCACTCGGTCGTCGACGCATCAAGGAGTATGCGGTGCCCCTGACGCTGGAACTGATCCTCGCCGGACTGGCGCCGGAGTTTCTGGTCAGGACACCCGCGACTGTGCAGATCGGCACATCAGCCTGGATAATTCTGCGCAAAGCGGTACGCCTGGCCGAGAGCATCGCACCAGGCCTGTCCCGTCAGATGTCCTACGACAAGCTACTTGAATTGGGCGCGATTCTGCCCACCAGTGCGCAACAGCAGACGCTGCATGACTGGGCTAACCTGCAAGGCATCATCGACTGGTCGATGCTGAATGGCCTGGAGCCGGAAAATGCCAATGACCTGCCAACCCAGGAGCTCTTCAAGCAGGCCGCCACGCACTACAACGCCCACATCGAAGCGGTCAGTACAGCGCTGACAACAATCGCCACCCCACCGGTCAGCCGCCGCAAACTGGCTAAAGACGAGCTGTACGACATTGGTTGCGACCCAATGACGCAAATAGCGTTGCCGGTCGAACACGGAGCCAAACGCCACTATCATTCCGTGCTTGATGTCTATATGACCCGCGACCTGCTGTTCAAAAAGGGCTATGACAAGCAATCTGGCACAAGCATTTATAAAGAGTTTCCTGAACTCCTGGAATTCGAACCGATCAACTCTCTTTACAAGGCAAAGATAAAGGAGCACTTCGAGCAATACAAATCGGCAATCAATACAACTGTGCGCCTGGCACTTTGCCGATTGCCAATGGAAGAACGGATGGCACTTGAATTTGGAAAAACCGCCATCTTCAGCGTGCGCGATTTTTCGATACAGATCCCGATAACCAGCAGCTATGTGCCCTTTGATCCACGTGAAACGGCGCGTTTCGGCAGCGTGGTGTTTTGCAAGTATGGATTGCAGTTTTACTGCTTTGAAATATTCCCCCTGCAAGGCATTTGCCGCAACAATCCGGCTCTTGCTGAAGCTTACATCCGCGGCCAGACACTCGATGAGATCGGATGGTTTACCGTATCGCCAAATGGCAACAACGACTTCAAGTCGCTGACATATCTTTATACGCAAATCGAGAAAAGCGCCTACTTCGAAGGCGAGTCCCCCTTGGGCGAGGAGTCGCGCGGCAAACCGGGCATCATCCTCGAACGATTTGCAGAATTCGATGAACCTGACGACGCGCCACCCTTTATGCGTAGCCCTATTCAAAGTTTCAACTCGGAGCGTTTCAACAAGATCGGCGAAATCATTGCCGAACATAATCCCCCGACCCATTACGATCAGTTTTATGCAACCGGTTACGACAAACCCGCTCTGGAGAAGAAACATGATGACCACGACAACGCCATCGAAGCCGTTCTCGACGTCGTCATCCCGTTCCGCCAGTGCATCAGAGGCCTGTCCTCCAGTGACCCGGATCTTCGCAGCGGCGCCATCTTCAGTTGTGTCATGGACCTTACCGCGATCCTCTTCATCTTTGCCGGAGCCATCGGGCCGTTCAGCAAAGCGCTGGGCAGCACTTCAAAACTATTAAGCCTGAGCAAGGTCGGTGCAAGCGTTGCGCTGTCAGTGTTCAATCCGCTCGATGGCGTTCCGAAGCTGGCCTACGGTGGTGCCAGGCTGGTCGGCAGAGGCGCGATGAAGCTCAGCCATTTCGGCCATACCGTCATCCGGGCAGGAGCCGGACAACTTCGAGCGCTGAGCAGTACCAGCAGCGGCTCGTACGATCTGGTCAAGGCATTGAGCAAGACCGGGGTTGCAGCGGAGATTCGCATGACACTGCCGACGCTGGCGCATGCACGGGCATTGTTCAAGGATGATGCACTCGAAACAGTCGAACAGCTCGTCACACGACTGAGCCAGGACGTTATTTCCATACCCAAGGGCGGCAATGCAACAGAACTGCAGCATCTGTTCAACGCTGCAACGAGGGAAGCGACTCAGTCCTCAAAGGGATTCCAGCAACTGGAATCGTTAATAGGTCATGCCGCGGCGAACGACGTGCTGATTAGCTTCACCAAAAGCAAAGGCCCCCGGTTCAACGGCACGAAGTTCACTACAAACGCTGGTGACTATTCGGAAATACTCGGATCCATGGCCGAGCTTGAATCCAGAAAAGTCATCTATCTGAAGAATCACCAGCAAAGCGTCTTGAAGCTGGATCTGGGCAAGCCACCCTACAGCGACGTGATGCCCGAAACGGCGTTCAACCCGCAGGGTTTCACCGACAATGCGCAGAGAGCCGGAGCCTGGATGGTCAAGGGTTCGACCTCCGACAACAAACTGGAGCACATTGTTACGATCCTGCGGGAGTACTCGAGCAACAATAAATCGCTCACCGATGCGACCGTGGTCAAAGAGATCCATGATCGACTGGTTCCTCAACTGGCGGGGTCCGTGCGCGAGGTAGGACAGCCAACAAAATATGGTGGCAGCGCCAGCGGTTTTGCTGCGCTGGAACAACATCTGAAAACGCTCGACACCGCCCATGAGCACTTCGACAAACACTTGCTGGCGGCCATCGCCGGTTTTCAAGGCTTCGGGGACGGCAATGGCCGTACCGCCAGCGCGGTGTACGCGATCAACCAGCTACGCAACAATCGATTTGTACCGATGCCGAAACACGTGTTCATGTCGTTGACCGATCTGGGCTAACCACTCGAAATCCGTGCCCCGTTCAGCGAGGCACGGATTTTTTCATTCCCCGGACAGCATCGCCGGCACGGTAAACCGAAACTCCGTACCCTCACCCGGCTCACTGCTGGCCTCGATCCGCCCGCCATGGGCTTCAACAATCCCCTGCGTGATGTACAAGCCCAGTCCGGTGCCGGTCGGGTTGCCCTCCTTCACCGTCCAGTAGCGATCAAACACCCGCGCCAGGTTTTCCTTGGGAATACCTTCGCCGGTATCGCGCACGGTAAACACGATTTCCTTGCCGTCAGATTTGGCCAACACGCCCACCGAACCTTTGCGCGGGGTGAACTTGATCGCGTTGCCGATCAGGTTCGACAGCACCTGAAACAGGCGCTCCGGGTCGGCGTGAATTTTCAGGTCGGGATCGGCTTCGAACGAGATATTGATGTCCTTGTCCAGCGCCAGTGGCCCGAGCAACGACTGGGTTTCCTCGAACATCTGCCCGACATCCAGGGTCTGCGGGGCGATGGTGTAGCGCCCGGCGTCGATCTTCGAGGTGTCGAGCAAGTCTTCGAGCAGCGTGTTCATCCGCCCGGCCGCCTGCTGCATGGTGTCGATCGCGGTGGAGATGCGCCGCGAGGTGTGCGGGCCGTCGGAACTGAAGGTCTTCTGCATCATGCCGCAGAGCATCGAAATAACCGTCATCGGGTTGCGCAGGTCGTGGGAGACCACCGCCACCAGTTCATCACGGGCGCGCACTGCTTCCTGCTCACGGCGCACCTGACGGGCCAAGTCGTTTTCCAGTGCCGAACGGCGCAGGTCATTGGCCGCGAACAGATCGCCATGACTCCACTTGGTGGAGATTCCGGCCATCTCGACTTTCCAGATTTCGAACGAGGTGCGCGGACGCAGACGCAGGCCGGCGTCGGAATTTTCCAGGTCCAGCGGCTTGCGCGGGTCGCCGCTCCAGTTGATGTTTTCCTTGACCTCGGGACGGAACCACATCACCCCATTGTCCACCGGTTTGGGCAGGCTCATGGCAAGCACGCCGCTGGCCACTTGCTGAAACTGCGCGGCTGGCGGATAGACGCTCGCCAGATGATGGCTGGCGAACACCGACTCGCCGGTTTCCTGCAACCACTTGTGCAGCGCGCGAATCTCTTCCGGCTCCGGGCAGTTGCCGTAACGGTGCAGCTGTTTGTCTTCGATAATCGCAATGCCCCCGGCCCCGGCCAGCGCCATCAGCACTTGCGGCTGCTGCGCCAGACCATCGAAGACATTTTCCGGCGAGTCGATCATTGCTTGATTGAGCAGCGCCAACGCCTCGACTTTTTCGTCGCGCTGGCGGCTGATTTCCAGCGACTCCATCGCACTGATCTGCAGCGACAGCACCTGGCCGATGGTCTGGCACGCGCTGCGCAGCTCGTGCGGCACATGCAGCGGCTGACGGTTGCCGCAACTGATCAGGCCCCAAAGCTTGTCGCCCTTGAGCAGGGAAATACTCATCGACGACAGCACGCCCATGTTCTTCATGTACTGGCAGTGAATCGGCGACACGCTGCGCAGGGTGGCGAAACTCAGGTCCAGCGGGGTCTGGGTGTCCGGGCGCAGCTTGGGCACCAGCGGCACTGGCTGGTAATCGGCATTCGGGATGATCCTCAGCCAGTTGGTGCGGTACAGCTCGCGCGCCTGCTCGGGAATGTCCGAGGCCGGGAAGAACAGGCCGTTGAACACTTCCATCGACGGATCGGACGCCTCGGCGATGACCTGACCGTGACCCTCCTCCTCGAAGCGATAGATCAGCACCCGGTCGTAACCGGTCATCGCCTGGATTTCCTTGACGCTGATTTCATACAGCGCCTGCAACGTGGTGGCCGCTTGCAGACGCTGGAGCATACGTCCCAGATTGGTTGGATTGCTGGCGACGTTACGCGGCTGGAAATTCTCGACGTGGATTTCCAGTTCCAGAATCAATACGCCCTGATGACGGTGCAGCAGCCCTTCGAACGCGGTGCCGTTGAGGCGAAAATGCAGCGGTCCGGCATCGGCGAACACCGGATGCAGCAACGCGTCGCTAACAGCCGCCGCATGTGCCTCACCCAGCAACTTGTGCAGCGGCTGGCCGATCAGTTCCTGCGCCGGACGTGCCAGCAGGGTCTCGACGTTGGCACTGATCTGAATGATTTCCAGCGCCGGCTCGCTCAGAGTCAGCAGCAAACCGTGGGGCTGGATCGCCCCGGGAAAGCGGATCGGTTCGTCGGCACAGTTGGCCAGCAGTTCTTCAAAGGCTTCTTTGTCTTGCGGAGTCATGCCAGTACCTCCCGGCTTTCGAGCCAACGCTCGAAACAGCTGAATGTGGTTTGGGCCGCCGCAACCACGGCCTCACGTTCGCCCGCATCCAGCGACCGACTGCCCAGGTATTCAATGAAATCGCGCCAGCGGCGACCGGTGGCGGCGCCATAAATGTCGAGGAATGCCGCGCCATTGTCGGCGTCAAGACTCAACCGCGAAGCGATTTCGCGACGCAGGATCTGCCCGCCGAGGGTTGCCCCTTCCAGCACGTACAACACACCCAGGCATGCCGCGCCGGAGTCGATCACCGGCAACGACTGACACAGTGGCAAGCGAGCGATGGCCTCGGCCGTCAGGCCCAGCGCCTGCAGATCGTTGAGCAGGGTTTGCGCCTTGAGACGTGGCGCAAGATCGAAATCGAAAGGGATCACGCCACTGTCGAGCAGTGCACTTTCCAGCGGCTGATAAAAGCCGTAGTAAGCCTGCATCAACCGTCCGAAAGCGTTGGAATCGAGGGTATCGGAGAAAAAAGGAAGACGTTTTTCCAGTGCGATGTGCAGTTCGGCAGTGCCGGCTCGCAGATCTTGCAGCACCGGTGGCACATAAACTTCACGGGCCTTTGCTTGCATGTAGATCGCTCTTGGTGGGGCCGCTTCGGGGCCGGCAGGGTGTTTGCAGCTTTGGACGGATATTACACGGCAAACGCCTTTTTCTGACTTGACGCACAGTTTTTTCTGACGAAACCAGCGCCTTCAGACCTTTGAGAGTTCCGGCCAACCGGAAAAGTTCGACGCATTTACAAGGCTAATCTCGAGGCTGTACCGCGACAGCACTACGTGACTGTACGGGTCAGTGCGCCCGCAGCCTGTGATAAAAAAGCGTCATCGTTTCTGGAGCCCAAGCCCATGGACCTCGCCACGCTGTCGCTGTTTCTCCCGGCCTGTTTCGCCCTGAACATGGCCCCTGGCCCGAACAACCTGCTATCGGTGAGCAATGCCACTCGCTACGGCTATCGTCGGGCGTGCGCCGCCGGTGTCGGACGGATTATCGCGTTCGCCGCAATGATCGCCCTCGCGGGCGCGGGACTGTCGGTGGTGCTGCAGACCTCGGAATGGCTGTTCCATGCGATCAAGATCATCGGCGCGGCGTATCTGCTTTACCTGGCCTGGCAACTCTGGCGCGCCAACCCTGAGGCCGAACAGCAGGTGGCGGGAGCGTCGGTGGGGTTCTGGCGGTTGGCGCGTCAGGAGTTCCTGGTGGCGGCGGGCAATCCGAAAGCAATCCTCCTGTTCACCGCGTTTCTGCCGCAATTCGTTGACCCGAGCCGCCCGGTGCCGGCGCAATTCGCCGTGCTCGGCGCGTTGTTCCTGCTGCTGGAATGGATCGCCATCGGCGCCTACGCCTGGATGGGCCTGCACATGCGCCGCTGGTTCGCCGAGCCGCGCGGCAAACGGATCTTCAACCGTTGCTGCGCAGGGCTGTTGTCGGCCGCGGCTTCGGTGTTGTTGCTGGCGAAACGCGCTTAAGCCTCGGACGGTCCTTTGAGTTCGACCTGATTGCCGTCCGGGTCGAAACAGTAAAGCGACAGACCGTAGCCCTCGGCGCCGAAGCGTCTGGCGGCTTTTTCCACGCTCAGGCCGTGTGCCTGCAAGTGTTGGGTCAGCGCCGGTTCGTCGAAGGGTTCGATACGCAGGCAGAAGTGATCGACGTTGCGTCGTTCGGTACCCGCCGCCGCACCGCCCTTCTTGCCCAGCTCGCCCTGCAAGTCGACAAGGTCGATCATCGAGGTCCCGGCGCGCAGATGCACCAGCCCCAATGGCTCGTTGTGCTTGACCACCTCGGCACCGAATACCTGACCGTAGAAATCGATACTGCGTCGCAGATCGGCGACCCGCAGGACGATGTGATCGAGGTGTTGAATGATAAACGGCTGCATGGGTTGGCTCCATCGAATCGGCGACTCGCTGATTGTGGTGCAGAATCGAAAAAATTCATTGTCGATTTTTCGGTGGAGCGATCGAAATCCTGGATTTAAGCTCAGGCCATGAACATACAAACCGCACTGCTGCCGCCCCACGCCGAGATGGTTCGCGCCATGCTCGAACGCGACACCGCTTACGAAGGGGTGTTCTTCACGGCCGTGAAAACCACCGGGATCTTCTGCCGCCCCAGTTGCACGGCGCGCAAGCCGAAACCGGAGAACGTCGAGTTCTTCGCCCACGCCGATGAGTGCCTGTCGGCCGGTTATCGCGCCTGCCTGCGCTGCAAACCGCTGGACGCCGCCGCCATCGCCCCCGACTGGGTGCAGCGCCTGCTCAAAGCCGTCGATGCCGACCCGGAGGTGCGCTGGAGTGATGCACAGTTGCTGGCCGAAGGTATTGAACCGTTGAAATTGCGGCGCTGGTTCAAGCAGCATTTCGGCATGACCTTCCATGCGTGGCTGCGTACCCGCCGGCTCGGCATGGCGCTGGGCGGGATTCGCCAAGGCACCTCGATTGACCATGCAGCGTTCGACTCAGGCTACGAATCGCTCAGCGGTTTTCGCGATGCGTTCCAAAAGTCGTTCCACATCACCCCGGGGCGCGCGGCCAACAGTGAGCCGCTGCTGTTCACCCGTCTGACCACGCCGCTGGGGCCGATGATCGCCATGGCCGAACGTCGCGGACTGGTGTTGCTGGAGTTTCTCGATCGCCCGGCGCTGACCCGCGAAGTCGAAGCGTTACAGACCCGCCATGGCTACGTGGTCGCGCCTGGGCACAACGCGCATTTGCAGCTGATCGAAGAGCAGCTCAACGAATATTTTGCCGGGACGCGCACTCTGTTCAGCGTGCCGCTGCACCTGCCCGGCAGCGTGTTCGACCGGCAAGTCTGGGAGCAACTGCTGCACATTCCTTATGGACACACCAGCACCTACGGTACCCTCGCCGCACGCCTGGGCAAACCCGGCGCCAGTCGCGCGGTGGGACTGGCCAACGGGCAAAATCGGTTGGCGATCGTGGTGCCGTGCCATCGAGTGATCGGTGCGGACGGTTCGCTGACCGGCTATGGTGGTGGGCAGCCGCGCAAGGCGTTTCTGCTGCGGCTGGAAAACGCTGCGGTGCAGCTCACGCAACCACTGGCTTTCTGAAGATTTGCACCACTCACTAGAAGGGATTTCGATGAACGCGCTCGACACTCGGTTTCACCAGTTACACCAGGATGGCCTGCTGATCCTGACCAACGTCGCTGACGCCACCGGTGCGCGGCTGGTCGAGCAAGCGGGCGGCAAGGCTGTCGCTACCAGCAGCGCGGCGGTCGCGTGGGCGCACGGCTATGCGGATGGCAACACCCTGCCCCTCGAACGGCTGATTTCAACCGTGGAATCCATCGCCCGGGTGATCAAGGTGCCGTTGAGCGTGGACATCGAGGCCGGTTATTCCGATGACCTCGGGCGCGTGGCCGAAGTCATCGACGCGGTGCTCGCTGCCGGTGCGGTCGGGATCAATATCGAGGACGGCAGCGGCGCCCCGGAACTGTTGGTGCGCAAGATCGAAGTGGCACGCGAAGTCGCCCGCAAGCGCGATGTGAAGCTGTTCATCAACGCGCGCACCGACGTCTACCTCAAGAGTCTGGTACCGGCCGAGGATCGCGTCGCCGAAACCCTGCGCCGTTCGGCGTTGTACCAGGCGGCCGGGGCCGATGGCTTGTTTGCTGCCGGCGTGACTGCCGCGTATGAAATCGAGGCGATCTGCAAGGGCACGTCACTGCCGGTGAACGTGCTCGGCTTCGCCTGCCTGCCCTCGCCGACTGAGCTGCAAGCCCTGGGCGTGCGCCGCTTGAGTGCCGGTTCCGGCATCGCCGAATTTCTTTATGGCGCGATGGGTTCGCTGGTGAAGAGCTTCCTCGCCAGCGGCAAGCTCGACACCCACGACCTGAAGGCGCTGACCTACGGCGAAGTCAACGGACTGCTGAAATAGCATGCTGGATCGTTATCAGGCGGCCAGCGAGTTTCTGGCCGCGCTCGACGGGGACTGGCAGCGACACGTTGCAGCGGTCGGCCCTTGTCTGCATCAACCGTATCCGACGCGTGATCCTTACGAATCGCTGGTGCGGGCGATAGCCTATCAGCAACTGCACGCCAAGGCTGGGGATGCGATTGTCGGGCGCCTGGTGGCGTTGTTTCCTGGGCAGACGTTTCCCCGGCCTGAGCAGATTCTCGCGACCGACTTCGATCAGTTGCGCGGCTGCGGCTTTTCGGCGGGCAAGATTGCGACTATTCAGGGCATCGCCCAGGCGACGCTGGACGGCGTGGTGCCGGATTACCCCTCCGCGCTGGTGATGGACGATGAGGCGTTGATCGAACGCCTCGTCAGCCTGCGCGGGGTTGGCCGCTGGACGGTGGAGATGCTGCTGATTTACAGCCTCGAGCGCATGGATGTTTTGCCGGCGGATGACTTTGGCGTGCGCGAGGGCTATCGGCGCTTGAAGGGGCTGGAGGTGCAGCCGACGCGCAAGCAGATGATCGAGATCGGCTCGGCGTGGAGTCCGTATCGGACAGTGGCGGCTTGGTACCTGTGGCGCATGCCAAAACCGCTGCCCTCACCCTAGCCCTCTCCCGGAGGGAGAGGGAACTGACTGGGGGAGATTTGAGATATCCGCCGACCTGAAATAGCGGCTGTGAATCCATAGTCGCCCCGGATTTTCAGGTCGATGTATTACGCAAGACTCCTCGGTCGGCTCCCTCTCCCTCCGGGAGAGGGCTGGGGTGAGGGTTGGCTTTTCAGAGGCCAGACTTCAACTTGCTGAACGCCCGAATCAAAGCCCGGTTGAACGCCTTGCCATTGTCATTCTTGCTGTACAGCGAAGCCCGCACCGCCTCCGACGGATACGTCCCCGGATCATTTCGGATCGAGGCATCGACCAAAGCATCCGCCGCCGGGATCGCATTGGCGTAATGGATGGTGTCCGTGATCGGCGCGATCACCTCGGGAGTCATCAGGTAATCCATCAACGCCAGCCCGGCCTGCGGATGCGGCGCGTCCTTGGGAATGACCATGGCGTCGAACCAGATCAGCGTGCCCTCCTTCGGGATGCGGTAACTAAGCTGGAACGGCTTGCTCGCCGCTTGCGCCTGCCCCGCTGCAATCGCCACGTTGCCGTTCCACGACATCGCCACGCAGGTGTTGCCGTTGGCCAGGTCGCTGATGTTCAGGTCGTTGTCGAAGTAGCGAATGTACGGACGGATCTTCGCCAGTTGCTGCTCGGCGAGTTTCAGGTCATCAAGGTTCTGCCGGTTGATGTCCAGGCCCAGGTACTTCATGACCGCGGCGAACACTTCGTTTGGATCGTTGAGCAGACTCACCCCGCAATCGGCAAATTTAGAGACCACGGCCGGATCGAACAGCATCGCCCAACTGTCCGTCGGCGCCTCCGGCAGACGCTGCTTGATCGCCTGCTCCTGATAACCGACGCCGGTCGTGCCCCAAGCGTAGATTCCAGCAAAGCGGTTGCCCGGATCGAACACCGCCATGTGCTGACGGAACTCTTCACCGACGCCGGAAAAATGCGGCACCCGCGCCTTGTCCAGCGGCTGGATCGCACCGCTCTCGATGGCCCGCGACAAGTGCTGGCCGGCGGTCAGCACCAGGTCATAACCGCTGCGCCCGGTGAGCAGTTTGGTCTCCACGGTTTCCAGCGAATCAAAGTGATCGGCGACCACATGAATGCCGGTCTGCGCCTCGAAATTCTTCAGCGTATCCGGGGCCAGATACTCGCCCCAGATGTACAGGTTGACCACCGGTCTGGCGGTGTCGGCGGCCTGCACACACAGAGGTGCAAGCACCAGCAGTAACGCTTGAGTCAGTTTGTGCAGGCCCATCATCACACCCCCTTCTTGTGAGGCGCGCCGGCGTATTGCGGCATGGTGATGCACGCAACGTTACCGCCACCGAGGAGGATTTCCCGGGAGTTTTCGATGCCGACGATCTTGTGCTGCGGGAACAGCTCGGCCAGCGTCGCCAGTGCCACTTGATCGTTGCGATCGCCAAACAGCGGCACCACGATCGAGCTGTTGCCAGCGTAGTAGTTGATGTACGACGCGCAGATTTGGGTGCCGGCCTGACGGGTGTGGGTGCTGTCCTGCTGATCGAGGCCTTCGGCTTCTTCGGCAGTCCACTCCAGCACGTCCGGTTGCGGCAGTTTATGCACGATCAACTCGCGACCACGGCTGTCGCGGGTGCTGCGCAGGATGTCGTAGGCCTCCTGATAGATTTCCCACTGCGGATCATCGCGGTTGTCGGTCCATTGCAGCACCACTTCGCCCGGGCGTACGAAGCACGCCAGATCATCGACATGGCCGTCGGTCTCGTCGAACTTGCAGCCCCGTGGCAGCCAGATCACCTGCTCGGCGCCGAGGTAATCGGTCAGGCGCCGAGTGACTTCGTCTTTGCCCAGATGCTGGTTGCGATTGCGGTTGAGCAGGCATTGTTCGGTGGTGAGGATGCTGCCCTGGCCGTCACTCTGGATGCCGCCGAGTTCGGCAATCAGCGGTGCACGGTAACGGTCGAAACGTTCGATTTCGAGGATCTTGCTGGCGATCTGGTCGTCCTTGTCCCACGGGTAGTACAGCCCGCCGTCGAGGCCGCCGTAAGCGTTGAATTCGAAGTCGACGCCACGCACTTCGCCGCTCTGGTCGTTGACCACGAAACACGGGCCGCTGTCGCGAAACCAGGTGTCGTTGCAGGTCATCTCGACCACGCGCACCTGCGGTGGCAACTGGCGGCGCGCAGTGGCGAATTGCGCAGCGGAGGCGCACACGGTGACCGGTTCGCTCTGCGCGATGGCGCTGACAATCTGTACCCAGACTTTCTGCGCCGGTTTCGCACCGTTGCGCCACACGTCGGTGCGCTCCGGCCAGCCGAGCCAGCAACCGGATTTGGCTTCGAATTCGCCGGGCAGACGAAAGCCGTCGTGTTTGGGGGTGGAGTCGAGCAAACGTGCCATGGTCAAACCTCGTCTTGGGGTTGGGAATGACCACAGGCTACGGTCGCTGACGCCTGGCCCGCCAACGATGATTATTGCGGAACAGTTGAATTCAACTCATCAATCGGCCAGTTGTTCGTTGAACCATTCGAGCATCTGCGCCACCGCCGGACGTTCCAGGCGCAGCCGCTCGCAGACCAGCGCATATTGGCCCAGCGCGGTCATGCTTGACGCAAACGGCCGCACCAGGCGTCCGCTCAGCAAGTCCTCCTGCGCGGTGAGGTTGTCGCCCATCGCCACGCCCTGCCCCTGCGCCGCCGCTTCCAGCGCCAGACCGGCGTGGGCGAAATACAACTGGCGCTGCGGACGCAGATCGCCGGCATGACTGGTGAGCCAGGCGGTCCAGGTCTTGCCGTCCTGATCGTCGTGCAGCAAGCAATGACGGGCCAGGTCCTTCGGGGCTTTCAGAGAGCCCTGGTTGAACAGTCCGGGGCTGCACACCGGAAAGAATTGCAGCGCCGGCAACGGCCGCACGAAGTAGGCGCTGCTGTCCACCGGGCCGGTGCCGTAGGTGATTGCCAGATCGATGTCTTCGCCGGGGGCACTGGCGTCAATCGGCTGCTCGTAGAGATGCAGGGTGATGTGCGGATAGCGTGCGTAAAAATCGGTGAGGCGATTCATCAGCCACTTCTGCGCCAGTTCGGCGGTGACCGCCAGGCGCAACACCGCCAACGAGGACGGATCGCGGAGCTCATCGCAGGCCTCGCCGATCAGTTCGAAGGCCTGCTGCAGGCTTTGCATCAGGCGTCCGGCGGCGATGGTCGGGCGGATCTGCCGGCCTTCGCGGATGAACAGCGAGACGCCGAGTTGTTCTTCGAGTTGACGGATCTGGTGACTGACCGCGCTGTCGGTGACGCACAACTCGGCGGCGGCCCGACCGAAATGCGCGTGGCGGGCGGCGCATTCGAAGGTTCGCAGGGCGGCCAGTGAGGGGAGTCTTCGCATGGATTGGGGTGCCTTTTTTGGGGACATGCTGACCGGGCCTTGAGCAGGCGTCCAGTCGCACCGCGTTATCGTTCATCGCTGGCAAGCCAGCTCCCACAGGTTTTGTGTCGAATGGCAAAGCCGCGCACACCAAAAATCACTGTGGGAGCTGGCTTGCCAGCGATGGCGTCGGCACATTCACACAATTCTTCTAGGCTCATTCAAACTCTTCCAGCCAACCGGAGGCCCCCCATGCACCTCGAAGGCTCCTGCCATTGCGGCGCCGTCACCTTCAGTCTGACCAGCGCTAACCCCTACCCTTATCAACGCTGCTACTGCTCGATCTGCCGCAAGACCCAGGGCGGTGGCGGTTACGCGATCAACCTCGGCGGCGATGCGGCCAGTCTGAAAGTCCAGGGTCGCAAGCACATCAGCATCTACCACGCGAAGATGAAGGAAGAAGGCGAAAAGCGTGCCCATCGCAGCACAGCCGAGCGGCATTTCTGCTCTCAGTGCGGCAGTGGCCTGTGGCTGTTCAGCCCGGAATGGCCAGAACTGATTCACCCATTCGCTTCGGCCATCGATACGCCGCTGCCGGTGCCGCCGGAGCACACGCATTTGATGCTCGGGTCGAAGGCGTCCTGGGTCGAGGTGGATGCGAAACCCAAGGACAAGCAGTTTGCGGTGTACCCCGAGGAGTCGATTGCGCAGTGGCATGAGCGGTTGGGATTGGTCAAATGAGCAGGGGTTTATGGTGTGATTGATGGCCCTATCGCTGGCAAGCCAGCTCCCACAGGTTCCTGGGCGTACACAAAACCTGTGGGAGCTGGCTTGCCAGCGATAGGGCCGGAACTGACAGCACAAATCAGTCCAGATGCGCCCAGGTCATCCGAAACGACGCCCCACCCCAAGCCGATTCCCCGACCTCGACCTGCCCACCATGGGACTGCGACACCCGCCGCACCAGCGCCAGCCCCAGGCCGAAACCGCCGGTACGACGGTCGCGACTGGCATCCAGCCGCGAGAACGGCTCGAAGATTTTCTCCCGCCCCTCCACCGGCACACCCGGGCCGTCGTCGTTGACCCGCACTTCGTAGTAATCGCCGCTGCGTACCAGCGTCACTTCGACACGCTGCTCGGCATAACGAATGGCGTTGCGCAGCAGATTGATCACCGCCCGCGCCATAAAGCGCGGCTCGATGCGTACGGTGTCGAGCAGGCAGTCACCAATCAGCAACTGCACCCCCGCCGCTTCCGCCTCCAGCGCCACGCTGCCGACCACGCTGTCGAGCCAGTTGGCCGCTTGAATGTTTTCACGTTTGATTACCGTCGCGCCGCGTTCGAGGCTGGCGTAGGTCAACAGCTCAGAGACCATTTCTTCCAGCTCGCCGAGGTCGGCGTACATGTCGGCGATCAGCTCGCGGTTCTGACTGGCGTCGGGCTGTTGCTTGAGTTGGTCGAGTTCGAACGACAATCGCGCAATCGGCGTACGCAGTTCGTGGGACACCGCGTTGGTCAGCTCGCGCTGATTGGCGATCAGGCTGTCGATCCGTGCCGCCATCAGGTTGAAGTGTTCGGCCAGGTCGCGAATGTTCGAGCGTTTCGACAGTTGAATACGCACCGACAGGTCGTTGTCGCCAAAGCGTTCGGCGGCCAGACGCAGTTTTTCCAGATCACGCCAGTGCGGGCGCACCCAGAAGAACAGGACGATGCCGATCAGCACTGCGAGCATCGCGTAAGCCACCGCGATGTAGAACGGCATCAGGCTCGGCTCGGGCGGCAGCTTGATGCTGAGCAGTTGCGAGCCACCGTCGATGTTGCTGATGAACTGGGTGTAGTTGTCGCGAATCACCAACAGGTTCTGCGCCAGTTCTTCCTTTTCCTCGGGGCTGAGATCCAGTTGATCGGCCTCGATCAGCTTCAGCGACAAGCCGTAATGCGGGCGCAACACCTCCAGTTGCTGCTCGCGCGCCGCGCCCTGCTGATCACGCATGTGTTCGACCAGCGACCACGCCTGCCCGCGTACCGCCTCACGGTTGTAGGCCTGCATCTGATTGTCGAGCAAGGCGTTGAAGGTGTGCTCGACGGTTTGCAGGGCCAGAACCAGCCCCACCGTCATGACCAGAAACAGCCCGAGGAATAACCGCAGCATTTACAGCTCCCACGCGAACGGATTGAACAGGTAACCCTTGCCCCACACGGTCTTGATGCACACCGGTTCGCGGGGATTGTCTTTGAGTTTGTTGCGCAATTTGCTGATATACACGTCGACGCTGCGGTTGAGCCCGTCAAAAGCGATACCGCGCATGCGATTGAGGATGTCATCGCGGGACAGGGTTTTGCCGGCGGCGCTGGCCAGCAGCCACAGCAGCTCGAATTCCATGGTGGTCATTTCGATGATCTCGCCGGCCAGACGCACTTCGCGGCAGCTGCGATCGATGCTCAACCGTCCGAATTCCAGCGAGCTGACCACGCCGCTGTCCGGCACCTGGCGCCGCTGCAAGGCGCGCAGCCGAGCGAGCAATACCGGCGGTTTGATCGGCTTGATCACGTAGTCATCGGCGCCGGATTCCAGACCGAGAATGTGGTCGAGATCGTCTTCCTTGGCGGTAAGGATGACAATCGGCGTGTCCGCCACACTGCGAATTTCCCGGCACACGTGCAAGCCGCTCTGCCCCGGCAGCATCAGGTCGAGCACCACCACTTTGGGCTGGAACTCGAGAAACGCGGCCACCGCCAGATCGCCGCGGTGCACCGCGCGCACTTCGTAGCCATGCTGTTCGAGAAAGTGCGCAATCAGCGTGGCCAGACGCTCGTCGTCTTCGACCAGCAGGACTTTGCCAAAACCCAGGTTATCCATAACGACCGTCTGCCAACCCATGTGTGAAGTGGGCGACAGTATGGCGGCAATCGCCGCCGAGGCGTTGTTTCGGGCAGCAAAAACCGGCCGCAGGGGCCGGTTTTCGGTGATATTTCATACTCTTAAGAGTTTTTAACAGTTTGTGTCTCAGGCCGCAGCCGGCACACCACTGTGAAAGCGGAACTCTTCATCCGGCGACTCGATCAGTTCCTGCTCGGCAGCACGGACCTTGTCGATCACCTGAGCGATGTCCTTCGCGTCGCCGTACTGGTAGGCCAGTTTCAGATAACCCTGAAAATGCCGCGCCTCGCTTTTCAACAGACCGAAATAGAACTTGCCGAGTTCTTCGTCGAGATGCGGCACCAGCGCTTCGAAACGCTCGCAACTGCGCGCTTCGATAAATGCGCCGACCACCAGCGTATCCACCAGTTTCACCGGTTCGTGGCTGCGCACCACTTTGCGCAGACTCGACGCGTAACGCCCGGCGTGCAGTTGGCGCAGCTCGATCTTGCGGCGCTTCATGATGCGCATGACTTGTTCGTGGTGCACCAGTTCTTCCCGGGCCAGACGCGACATCATGTTGATCAGGTCGACGTGGGAATGGTACTTGGCAATCAGGCTCAGCGCGGTACTGGCGGCCTTGAACTCGCAGTTCTTGTGGTCGATCAGCAGGGTTTCCTGATCGGCCAGTGCCGCCTGGACCCAGGCGTCAGGCGTGCGGCAGCCAAGGAATTCGTGGATTTCGGGAAGGATCATGGGGCTCACGGTAAAAGGTGTACGAGCAAAGGCCGCCGATTATACCGGCCTGCCCGCAGACCACCAGTCGCAGGCGTTGATATGCATCAAGTCGCAGGCACATGAACAGCAACTATAGTTGTGCTACGCCGTGCCTTTTCTTTGCTGGAGACTCCGCTCATGCAAGCCATTCGCAGCATTCTGGTGGTCATCGACCCCGAACATTCGGAAAGCCTGGCGCTCAAGCGCGCCAAGTTGATCGCCGGTGTGACGCAGGCCCATCTGCACCTGCTGGTGTGTGACCGCAAGCACGACCACGCTGCCATGCTCGGTGTACTCAAAGCCGCGCTGATCGCCGATGGCTACAGCGTGACCACCGAACAGGCGTGGAACGAGAGCCTGCACGAAACCATCATCGATGTGCAGCAGGCCGAAGGCTGCGGGCTGGTGGTCAAACAGCACTTCCCCGACAGCGCCCTGAAAAAAGCCCTGCTGACCCCGGCCGACTGGAAACTGCTGCGGCACTGCCCGACCCCGGTACTGCTGGTGAAAACCAGCACACCGTGGAAAGACCGGGTGATTCTGGCGGCCGTCGATGTCGGCAATGCCGATGGCGAACACCGGCATTTGCACACCACGATCATCGATCACGGCTACGACATCGCGAGCCTCGCCAAGGGGCATCTGCATGTCATCACGGCCCATCCGTCGCCGATGCTGTCCTCGGCGGATCCGGTGTTCCAGCTCAAGTCGACGATCGAGGCGAAGTACCGCGAGCAATGCAAGGCGTTTCAGGCTGAATTCGATGTGGATGACGAGCATCTGCACATCGAGGAAGGCCCGGCGGACGTGCTGATTCCGTTCATGGCGCACAAGCTGCAGGCGGCGGTGACGGTGATCGGCACCGTGGCGCGAACCGGGTTGTCGGGCGCATTGATCGGCAATACCGCCGAAGTGGTGCTGGATGCGCTGGAAAGCGATGTGCTGGTACTCAAGCCGCTGGAGGTTGAGGATCATCTGGTGGAGTTGGCGGTGAAGCATTAAGCGTTGCGGTGCCTGAAACGGCCCCTTCGCGAGCAAGCCCGCTCCCACAGTGGATTGATGTCGAACACAAAATCCCCGTGGGAGCGGGCTTGCTCGCGAAGCTTTTGATCTTCAGGCGCCGAAGGCGTCCTTGAGGAAACCGGGAGCGATGTAGCGCTGATAATGCGCTTCCGACAGCAGGAAGAATTCCCGATCAATGGCGTCACGCAATTCCGGCAGGTTCCAGTCGCGGAACTCCGGCAGCAACACCATCCCGTAGGCTTCCAGATTAATGATCACCCGCGCCCCGCGAGCAATCAGCTGATAGGCCCAGCAATACTCCGACTGATGCGGCACGAAGCGGATCTTGCGCTGTTCCAGTTGCAGGCGCAGGCGCGCCGGATCGAAGATCTCGACCTTGCTGGCCATCACTTGTGACAGCAATTGCTCCAGCCGCAACCACACCGCACGCTTTTCCTCCTCGCCGTAACCATTCCAGTGGATCACTTCGTGGTGGAAACGCTTGCAGCCACGGCACACCAGATCTCCGTAAACAGTGGAGCAGAGGCCGACGCAGGGGGTCTTGATGGTCTGATTGGGCATAAATTGGCAAAACACTGAAACGCGGAACAGGCCGGCATGTTAGCCCTTTGTCGGGCATTGATCACCCCTCAAACGTCAGGGGCAAGCGCTGGCTCGCGGTTTGCCTCGCCCGCGCACAACGCCACCAAAGTCCAATAGAGCGCGACTTACCTTTAAATTTTTTTTGCCGTAGAATCAGCCAGCCTTTTAAGGCGCCAATGTCCGTTAGAAGCTGTTTTCAAAGCGTCACGAGCACAGTCGTTCCTTCAGAGCGGTGTTGGCGAAGGGTTTTTCCAGCGGGGAAAAGCCCAACGCCAACCCTCATCAGCTCCCCGTTCTGCAGGCGTAAAACTTTGAAAGCAGCTTCTGTAAGGAATGGTCGGTAATTCTGGCTAAGCGGCCCACAACGCCGCGCAGCGCATGAGTACGAGCATTTCGCGACGAGCGTCCCGGACACCCATTTGGGACCACTGATGAGGGTAATAACTGTGCTTGAAGCCTACCGCAAACATATCGAAGAGCGTGCAGCCCTGGGTATCGTTCCCCAGCCGCTTAACGCCGAACAAACTGCAGGCCTGGTCGAGCTGCTGAAGAATCCTCCGGCTGGCGAAGAAGCTTTCCTCGTTGACCTGATCACCAATCGCGTACCACCAGGCGTGGACGAAGCCGCTTACGTCAAAGCCGGTTTCCTGTCGGCCCTGGCCAAAGGCGAAGTCACCTCCCCTCTGCTGGACAAGAAGCGCGCTGTAGAACTGCTCGGCACCATGCAGGGTGGCTACAACATCGTGACCCTGGTTGAACTGCTGGACAACGCCGAACTGGCGCCAGTGGCTGCCGAAGAACTCAAGCACACCCTGCTGATGTTCGATGCCTTCCACGACGTGGCTGAAAAAGCCAAGAACGGCAACGTTCACGCCAAAGCCGTGCTGCAATCCTGGGCTGACGGCGAGTGGTTCAAGAAGCGCCCGGTACTGGCCGACAAGATCAGCCTGCGCGTGTTCAAGGTCACCGGCGAAACCAACACCGACGACCTGTCCCCTGCGCCAGACGCCTGGTCGCGTCCTGACATCCCGCTGCACGCCCTGGCCATGCTGAAAATGGCTCGTGACGGCATCGTTCCGGACGAGCAAGGCAAGACCGGCCCGATGAAGCAGATCGAAGAGATGCGCGGCCAAGGCTTCCCGATCGCCTACGTCGGTGACGTGGTCGGTACCGGTTCCTCGCGTAAATCGGCGACCAACTCGGTCCTGTGGTTCTTCGGCGACGACATCCCTTACGTGCCGAACAAGCGCGCTGGCGGTTTCTGCTTCGGCAGCAAAATCGCTCCGATCTTCTACAACACCATGGAAGATGCCGGCGCACTGCCAATCGAGTTCGACGTGTCGAACATGAACATGGGCGACGTGATCGACCTGTACCCGCACGCAGGCAAAGTCTGCAAGCACGGTACCGACGAAGTCATCACCACCTTCGAAATGAAGACCCCTGTGCTGCTGGACGAAGTCCGTGCCGGCGGTCGTATTCCGCTGATCATCGGCCGTGGCCTGACCGAAAAGGCTCGCGCCGAACTGGGTCTGCCAGCATTCGATCTGTTCAAGAAGCCTGAAGCACCGGCTGAAAGCACCAAGGGCTTCACCCTGGCGCAGAAAATGGTCGGCAAGGCTTGCGGTCTGGCAGAAGGCCAAGGCGTTCGTCCTGGCACCTACTGCGAACCGAAGATGACCACCGTGGGTTCTCAGGACACCACCGGTCCAATGACCCGTGACGAACTGAAAGACCTGGCGTGCCTGGGCTTCTCCGCTGACCTGGTGATGCAGTCTTTCTGCCACACCGCGGCGTATCCGAAGCCGATCGACGTGACCACCCACCACACCCTGCCTGACTTCATCATGACCCGCGGCGGCGTTTCCCTGCGTCCGGGCGACGGCATCATCCACTCGTGGCTGAACCGCATGCTGCTGCCGGACACCGTGGGTACCGGTGGTGACTCGCACACCCGTTTCCCGATGGGCATCTCGTTCCCGGCCGGTTCCGGCCTGGTCGCGTTCGCCGCTGCCACCGGCGTCATGCCGCTGGACATGCCGGAATCGATCCTGGTGCGCTTCAAAGGCAAAATGAAACCTGGCATCACCCTGCGTGACCTGGTTCATGCCATTCCTTACTTCGCCATCCAGAACGGTCTGCTGACCGTCGAGAAGAAAGGCAAGAAAAACGCCTTCTCCGGCCGCATCCTGGAAATCGAAGGCCTGGAAGGTCTGACCCTGGAGCAGGCGTTCGAACTGTCCGACGCCTCGGCCGAACGTTCGGCTGCCGGTTGCACCATCAAGCTGTCGAAAGAGTCGATCACCGAGTACCTGCAGTCCAACATCACCCTGCTGCGCTGGATGATCGGCGAAGGCTACGGCGATGCACGTACCCTGGAACGTCGCGCGCAAGCGATGGAAGCCTGGATCGCCAACCCTGAGCTGATGGAAGCCGATGCCGACGCCGAATACGCCGAAGTCATCGAAATCGATCTGGCCGACATCAACGAGCCGGTACTGTGCGCACCGAACGATCCGGACGACGCCCGTCTGCTGTCCAGCGTTGCTGGCGAGAAGATCGACGAAGTGTTCATCGGTTCGTGCATGACCAACATCGGTCACTTCCGCGCTGCCGGTAAACTGCTGGATCAGGTCAAGGGTCAGCTGCCTACCCGTCTGTGGCTGTCGCCGCCGACCAAGATGGACGCTCACCAACTGACCGAAGAAGGCTACTACGGCATCTACGGCAAGGCCGGCGCGCGCATGGAAATGCCAGGCTGCTCGCTGTGCATGGGTAACCAGGCACGCGTTGAGCCGAACAGCACCGTGGTCTCGACTTCGACCCGTAACTTCCCGAACCGCCTGGGCGACGGCGCGAATGTCTACCTGGCTTCGGCCGAGCTGGCGTCCGTGGCTTCGATCCTGGGTCGCCTGCCGACCGTCGAGGAGTACATGGAATACGCTGGCAAGATCGACAGCATGGCGGCCGATGTCTACCGCTACCTGTCCTTCGACCAGATCGCCGAGTTCCGTGAAGCAGCTGCGAACGCCAAGATTCCGGTCGTTCAAGCCTAACGTTACAAAGCAATAGAAAACGCCGCCCATCGTGAGATGCGCGGCGTTTTTTTATGCCTTGGAATACCGGGGGTTAAGTGTTGAGTTTGAGGGCTTGCCGGACCGCGCCATCAACGCTCAGCCCGCTAAGCGTCACGCCATTTGCTTGCACTTCAGGCAACGCCTCCAGCACCGCCAGTGCCTCATGCTTGAGCCGCGCCAGAATCAACCGCTTGCCTTCCTGATGCACCCGCAGGAAAAACTCCTGCATCGCCTCGATGCTGGTGCCGTCCAGGTCCGGAGTTTCCTCCAGACTCAGGATCACCGTGTGCACCGGCGCCTCCGAATGGCGAATCAGGCGCAACGCTGCACCGAGAATCCGCTCGACGTTGGCAAAGAACAACGCCTCACTGGGCCGCACAATCAACACTCCCGGCTCGATTGTCGCCGTTGGATGGCGTTGCAGATCGACAAAATCATGCCCGCCGTCGATCCGTCCGAGCACCTGAATGTCCGCCGCCGACATCTGTTTGAGCATCAGCAGCACGCTGATGGCCACCGACACCAGCAACCCGTCGAGAATGCCCAGTACCAGCACCGCCCCCACCGCGCACAACACCAGCACCCGATCCCGGCGCCAGACGAAATAGCGCCCCAGCGGCTGCAGACTCAAGCCCCGCGCCAGCGCATGAATCACGATGGCGGCCAGAATCGGCTCCGGCGTCAGAGCGATCCACGGCAGTACCGTCAGCACGATCACCAGTACCACCAGCGCCGCCACCCCACCGGCCCAGCGGGAAGTCGCCCCGGCAGCCTCGTTCGCCGACGTCGCCGAATACCCGGCCCCCGCCGGCATGCCATGGAACAATCCCGACAACAGATTCGAGGCACCCAGCGCCAGCAGATCACGGTTGGAGGTCACACGGTCACCGTGCTTAAGCGCGTAAGAGCTGATCGAACCGTAAGACTCGGCATACAGAATCATTACCAGCGCGAACCCGACCTCACCCAGCCGCAGCCAGTCGGCAAACGGCAACACCGGCAGGCTCGGCACTTCAAGGCTCAGGTCGATTAAACCGATCATGCTCACGCCATGAGCCGGCAGGTTCAGCCATTGCCCGGCGACAATGCCGATCACCACCACCAGCAAACCACCGGGGACCCGTGGAAAGCGCGAAAACAGTCCCAACAGCAGCAACGCCACCGCTGCGACAGCCGCCGCCGGCCAGTTCCATTGCGGCAGTTGTTCGAGTAATTGCGGGGCGAAGCGCACCAGATTGGCGTCGGTCAGATGCACGCCGACCACGCTGGCGACCTGCTTGAGGATGATGGTCAGGGCCAGGCCGAAGGCAAACCCACGCAGCACCGGCTTGGCGATAAACGACGTGACAGTGCCCAAGCGGAATACTCCGGCCAGCAAGAACAACCCACCGCTGACCAGTACCAGCCCGATGGCCAGCGTAGAACGCAGCTGCGGATCGCCATTGGCCAGGGTTGCAGTCGCCGCCGCCAACACCGCCGCCGAGGAAGAAGTGGCCGAAACAATCGCAAAACGACTGGTGCCAAACAGCCCATAACAGAGTAACCCGGCAAACAAGGCGATCACCCCGGCCTGGGGCGCCAGCGCGGCGATGGTGGAATAAGCGACTGCTTCGGGCAACAACAGACCGGCAATCGACAGACCGGCGAGGATGTCCTGCCAGCGATTGGGTGGTTCTACAGGTTGGGGCGCGCTCGACAATCCACTGTCTCCAGACGAAAAAAAAGCCGCTGTGCGCATCACGCACAGCGGCCACTGTAGCTGAGTATCTGGAGCTTTGGCTTACGCCGTCAGCGAATAAATCAACGCCGAAATCGCCACCAGACCTACGGCGGTGACAAACACGTTCGACGCCTGACCGCGATAGCGTGCCATCGCCGGCACTTTACGGATCGCGTACATCGGCATCAGGAACAGAATCGCGGCGATCACCGGGCCACCGATGGTCTCGATCATGCCGAGGATGCTCGGGTTCAGGGTCGCGACGATCCAGCACACCACCAGCATGAACGCCGCCACGATGCGATCCAGCGCCTTGGCGCCCGGACGCTTGCCGCTCTTGACGATCAGGCCCTTGAGGCCTTCGCTGGCACCGATGTAGTGGCCGAGGAACGACTTGGAAATCGCCACGAACGCAATCAACGGCGCCGCGAAAGCGATGGTCGGGTTGCTGAAGTGGTTAGCCAGGTACGACAGGATCGACAGGTTCTGCGCCTTGGCTTCGGCCAGTTGTTCCGGCGACAGGGTCAGCACGCAACTGAAGACGAAGAACAGCACCATCACCACCATCAGCAGGTGGGCGCGGCAGAGGATCTGCGAGCTGCGCTGGTCAGCGTTGACCCCGTAACGACGCTTCTGGTCCACCGCAAACGCCGAGATGATCGGCGAGTGGTTGAACGAGAACACCATCACCGGAATCGCCAGCCACAGCGTGTGCAGCAGCGCCGACGGCGCCGGTACTTGCGAAGCGGTGGTGAGAATGCCGCCATTCCAGTGCGGAATCAGGTACACCGCGAGGAACAGCAACGCAACGATGAACGGGTACACCATCAGGCTCATCGCCTTGACGATCACCTGCTCGCCGCAACGCACCACGGCCAGCAGGCCGAGGATCAGCACGAACGACAGCAGCGCGCGCGGTGGCGGCGTGATGTGCAGTTGATGTTCGAGGAAACTGGCGACCGTGTTGGTCAGACCGACGCTATAGATCAGCAGGATCGGGAAAATGGCGAAGAAGTACAGCAGGGTGATCAGCGCGCCGGCCTTGATGCCGAAATGCTGCTCGACCACGTCGGTGATGTCCGCGCCTTCGCGACCGGAGAGTACGAAGCGGGTCAGGCCTCGGTGGGCGAAGAACGTCATCGGGAAGGCCAGCAGCGCGAGGATCACCAGCGGCCAGAAGCCACCCAGACCGGCGTTGATCGGCAAAAACAGGGTACCGGCGCCAATGGCCGTCCCGAACAGTCCCAACATCCACGTGGTGTCATGGCGATTCCAGCTCGACAGTTCAGCTGGTGCTGCCGCTTCATAGCGTTCGTCGACGCTATTGGCCTGATCATTCATCCGGTCGGATCTCCGCATTCCGGTCACTTGCCACTCGGTCAGGACGCGTCGGAAAAAACCGACAGACATGCTCCGGCCGAAACAGGGGCGCGATTCTCCGCGATAAATGAGCAGAAGCAAAGACTTAGCTGAGGAATGGTTGTACGGAGCAGATCAGCGGGTTGTCGTTTTCGAGAAAAATCCTGTCGGCTACGGATACGCGAGATGTCGTTTTCCGGCAAGTTTCAGCGCCAATTCGAACGACAGGACTTGATCAGATCGATCGGGCCAGGAGAAATCCGAGTGACATGCAAAACAGGCCGAACGCCAACATTCCCAAGATTGGGTAAATATCGCCCTTGTTTTTAATACGCATTCTTTCTTCCCACTCATCGTGCTCACGTTCCAGTTCTTCCATTCTGGCTTTGAGGTCATAGGTGCTCATGTTCGTTTTTCCTTTTTGGCTTATGGGTCTGACGGTGGTGAAACAAAAACACTCAAAACTTGAAAAAAACACTTGCTACCGCAGTGATTGCAGTCACCAGGGCACCTAATACGGCGAGCGGATATAAATACGTTTCCCTGCTTAGCTTCTTTTCTTCCGCCAGAAGTTTTTTTCTTTCGGCGATGAGTTTGCGTGTTTCATTTCGGAGCCTTTCGAGTTCCAGGTGTTCTCGATTGTTTTGAAGCATTTGCCTTCCTTGGCTATTGGCAGTCATTGCCCGGGCTGCTTTGTGCCTCATGATTTCGCGTTCATCACCATTCCGATAGCAGATGCATCTGCCAAATTCGTAGGCAAAATCCGCGAAAATTGTAGGCAGCCTCATACAAAAACAGCGGCGAATTCATCACTCCACACTTTCAATTTGGCCGGCATGCTCTAGCGTGAGAGGAGTCCCCTGCCCCACGGAGTCTCTACCCATGCCCCTCGTCCGCGTCGAAATCAAAAAACACGCCGATCCCACCTTCGCCAAACGCATCGGCGAACAGATCTACGCCGCCATGCGCAGCGCCATCAACGTCCCGGAGCACGATAACTTCCAGATCCTCAACGAACACGACGGCGAGCATTTCATCTTCGACCCGCAATACCTGGGCATCCAGCGCACCGATCAGCTGGTGATCATCCAGATCACCCTCAACGAAGGCCGGAACCTGGAGCAGAAAAAAGCCCTGTACCAGACCATCGCCCAGAACCTGAACACCCATCTGGGCATTCGCCTGGAAGACGTGTTCATCAATCTGGTTGAGGTCAAAAAAGAGAACTGGTCGTTCGGCAACGGCATCGCCCAGTACGCCAGTTGACAGCCCGCCAAGGGCCCCCGCATCATCGGCCACATGAACGTTTGCGCGCTGCACCTCACCCGTACCACCACGACCGCCACCGGCGGGTCGTGGTGTTTGTGCGTGAGGTAAAACCAGCGCAGCAAACCCAAGGCCCCGCCAGCAATGGACGGGGCCTTGTTGTTTCTCCCGTCCGTGCGGCTGCTGTTGCAAACCAGTGAGTCACTCAAGGAGAAACACCATGTCCGCAGCACTGTTGATCATCGATATGCAGGTCGGTCTGTTCCATGGCCCGGAAAAACCCCATGACGGTGAGCGCCTCCTCGCCAATATCCAACACCTGATTGCTCTGGCTCGCCAACAATACGTGCCAATCTTCGCCGTGCGCCACACCGGGCCGGAAGGTTCGCCGGTTGCTGCGGGCAGCCCATTCTGGCAATTGCTGCCGGCACTGGAGCTGGATGCAGAAGTCGATACCCTCTTCAACAAATCCCGCCCCAATGCTTTCCACGGCACGGACCTGGCGCGCCGGCTCGAATCGGCGCAGATCGATGACCTGTATATCGTCGGAATGAAAAGCCAGTTCTGCATCGACAGCACCTGCCGCGCCGCTGCCGACCTCGGTTTCAAACCCGTGCTCGTGGCCGACGCTCACACGTGCATGGACACCCCCGCGCTCGCCGCGCAGGCGATCATCGATCACCACAACGCAACCCTCGGCGCTGCCTTCGCCCGGTTGATCAACAGTGCCGACGTGACGTTCTGACCCGCCGCCCTGCGAATTGACGTCGCTGCACTGTAGTGCGGTTACGTCAATGCAGTATTTGTACCTGCATCGGTGTTTCAGTCGCAACCGCTGAGCGAACTCAAGGCCCAGCCCGCGCAACAGGGGTTCTATAAAACCTTTCCCCCGGCCGGGGTGGAAGTGGTGAGCTGGAAAATCATGATGGGCATCGGCCAAGTGGTCACCGTGCGCTTCCCGGCATCGCGCCTGGCCGAAGTCAACCTCGCACTGGAAAACACCGCGTGGGGCAGTTACCGAACCGAGTTCTATCCCACCTACGATTTCAAACCGATTGCCCTGGCCGAACAAATCAAAGCCCAACCAGCGCAATGATCCCGTCTGCACACTGGATAGCCGGTGTGCTGCCGCCCTTGCTTCTTGCGCGAAGCCGTCCAGAATCAGAACACCACAACGCGAATCAGCATGATTGCCAAGCCGCTCCGCATTCAGCACTCTGAACCGAATTTCACAACCTGCCCCGCCGACGATCACAGGAGCCGCGCAATGCCCGCAACCGTTCTGGTACTGGTTGAAACCATCAATGACTATTTGCCGATTCTCGAGCATCAGGGCTTTCACCTGATCCTCGCCCCCACGCCTGCCGAACGTGCGCAAGCCATCGCCAGCCACGGTAGCCGCATCGATGCGGTATTGACCCGTGGCCCGCTGGGCCTGACCTCCGACGAAATCGCGGACCTGCCCGCGCTGAAAATCATCACCGTGATCGGTGCCGGTTACGAGCATGTCGACCTGCAGGCTGCCAGTGATCGCGGCATCACCGTGACCAACGGTGCCGGGGTCAACGCCTCGTCGGTGGCCGACCACGCGATGGCGATGCTGCTGGCGCTGGTGCGCGACATTCCGCGCTGCGACGCCGCCGTGCGTCGCGGTGAATGGCCGAAGATCATGCGCCCGTCGCTGGCCGGCAAACGCCTGGGGATTCTCGGGCTCGGCGCGGTGGGCATGGCGATCGCCAAGCGCGCGCACCTCGGTTTTGACATGCAGATCAGCTACCACAACCGCCAGGTGCGCAGCGATGTGCTCTACACCTTCTGCTCGACGCCGACCGAACTGGCGCGGGCCTCGGACTTTCTGATCGTCGCCACGCCGGGCGGGATTGGCACTCAGCATCTGGTGACGCGTCCGGTGCTCGACGCGCTCGGGCCTGCGGGATTCATTGTCAATATTGCTCGCGCCAGTGTGATCGCCACCGCCGAGCTGATCACGGCACTGGAACAACGGCGAATCGCCGGCGCCGCGCTGGATGTATTCGACCACGAACCACAAGTACCGGACGCATTGAAAACGCTCGGCAACGTGATACTGACCCCGCATGT